>DASTVQ010000141.1:0-5710 GCA_035759015.1 Kribbella sp. | reverse complement strand
CACCGGCCGGGAGGTCGACGTACTCACGAAGCCATGACAGTGGGACCCGCATCAGATCTCCATCCCGAACTGGCGGCTGAACCGCACATCACCCTCGACCATGTCCCGCATGTCCTCGACGCCGTTGCGGAACATCAGCGTCC
Source organism: Kribbella sp. (assembly GCA_035759015.1). GTDB lineage: Bacteria > Actinomycetota > Actinomycetes > Propionibacteriales > Kribbellaceae > Kribbella. The sequence goes on along the minus strand of DASTVQ010000141.1, from coordinate 5,567 downwards.
GCTCCAGACCCATCCCGAAGGCGAAGCCGGAGTACCGGTCGGTGTCGATGCCGCAGGCCTGCAGGACGCGCGGGTTCACCACGCCGCAGCCGCCCCACTCGATCCAGCCCTCACTGCCACAGGTGCGGCACGGACGGTCCGGGTTGCCGACGGAGGCGCCGCGGCAGACGAAGCACTTCAGGTCCACCTCGGCGGACGGCTCGGTGAAGGGGAAGAAGTTCGGCCGCAGGCGCGCCTCGAGGCCCTCGCCGAACATCGAGACGACGAAGTGGTCGAGCGTGCCCTTCAGGTGCGCGAGCGTGATGCCCTCGTCGACCACCAGGCCCTCGACCTGGTAGAAGACCGGCGTGTGGGTCGCGTCCAGCTCGTCGGTGCGGAACACGCGGCCCGGGCAGATCACGTAGATCGGCGGCTTGCGGGTCAGCATCGACCGGGCCTGCACGGGGGAGGTGTGGGTCCGTAGCACCTTGCCCGAGCCGGCCGGCTCGACGAAGAAGGTGTCCTGCATCTGCCGGGCCGGGTGGTCGGGCTGGAAGTTCAGCGCGTCGAAGTTCAGCCACTCGGCCTCGACCTCGGGCCCCTCGGCGACGTCCCAGCCGAGCGCGGTGAACACGTCCGCGACCTGCTCGGAGATCAGCGAGAGCGGGTGCCGCGCACCGAGCTCGGGGGTGTGCCACGGCAGCGTCACGTCGACGCGCTCGGTGGCCAGCATCCGCTCCTCGTGCTCGGTCTCCAGGACGGCCAGCCGGGCCGCGAAGGCCTCGTTGATCGCCTTCCGGGCCGCACCGATCCGCTGCCCGGCCTCCTTGCGGCCTTGCGGGGGCAGCGCGCCGATCTCCCGGTTGGCCAGCGCGATCGGCGACTTCTCGCCGAGATGCGCGCCCTTCGCCTCCTGGAGGGCGGCCAGGTCGGCCGCCTCGGTAAACGCCTTCAGCGCCTCGTCGCGGGTCCGCTCCACCTCTTCGGCATGCAGCGGCGTCACTTCGACCGGGTCGTAATCAGTGTTGGGACCGGACATGGCTCGCTCTCGGTTTCGGAACTTCTGCGGATTGCAGTCTAGAAACCGAAACCCCGAGAGCGTGAATCGGCCGTCCACAACCCGCCTGCCACGTCCCCAGCACCCGCTTTGTGGAACATCCCAGTCACCTACCGCGATTTTGTTACCACAAAGCCGGCCAGCGCCTCCGGCGCAGGCGGATCAGTGCGACGGACCTCGCTCCGGCACCGCATCGATCAGCCACCGTCGCGTCATCACCGCATCGTGTCAGCGCACTGGGTCGTCCGCCGCCTGGACAGCTTCCTCTGATGCCTCCTCCGCCTGCCGGCGCGGCAGCACCAGCAGAGCGACCAGCGCACCGGCCAGAGCGCCGACCAGGCCGACCGTCATCGAGATCGACATGGCGTCGGTGAAGGCGGTCCGGGCGGCGGCCACGAAGTCCGGTCCGAGGGCGAGCGTGTCCGCGATCGACTTGCGGGCCGGTTCGGGGACAGAGTCCGGCAGCGACGAGGAGTAGGCCGCGGCGAGCACACTGCCCAGTACGGCGACCGACAGCGCGGCACCGGTTTGCTGGACGGTGTCGTTCATCGCCGAGCCGACACCGCGGTGGTCCGGCGGAACCGCCTGCATCAGCAACGTGTACGCCGCGGGGCCGGCCAGACCGCCGCCGACACCCATCACCATCAGGCCGATGATCAGCAGGCCGTACCCGGTCGAGTCGGAGACCTGGGTCAGGATGCCGAAGCTGCCGGCGATGATCACCAGCCCGAGCACGATCAGCGTGCGATCGGCCATCTTCTTGCCGAGTGTCGCCCCGAGAGCGTTGAACACCGTGGCGGCCACGGCGTACGGGATCAACGCCAGGCCCGCCTTCAGCGGCGTGTACCCGAGCACGAACTGCAGGTACTGCGTCAGCGCCAGCAAGAGCCCACCGGCGGTGAAGGACAGCAACACGATCGAGAAGCTCGTCCCACTGAAGTTCCGGTCCCGGAACAGCGCGAGCGGCACCATCGGGTGCTCACTGCGCTTCTCCCACAGGGCGAATCCGGCCAGCGCCACCACCCCGACGGCCAGCCCGCCGAGCACCTTGGCCGACCCCAGACCGTCGGCCGGGATCGAGATGATCGCCCACACGACCGCCGCCATACCGACGATCGACAGCACCGCGCCGGCCGGGTCGACGTCTCGCGCCGGCCCCTTCGACTCCGGGATCAGCGCCAGCGTGCCGATGATCGCGAGGACGGCGATCGGCACATTCAGCCAGAAGATCGAGCCCCACCAGAAGTGGTTCAGCAGTACGCCGCCCACGGTCGGGCCGGCGACCACGCCGACCATCGCGACCATCGACCAGCCGGCCATCGCCTTGCGCTGCTCCTGCGGCGGGAACACCGTGAACAGCAGCGACAGCGTGCTCGGCATCAGCAGCGACCCGCCGACACCCATCAGCCCGCGGCAGGCGATCAGCTGCCCTGGGCTCTGGGCCAGCGTCGCCAGCAGCGAGGCCGCCCCGAAGATCACCAGCCCGAGGAGCAGCATCTTCCGCCGCCCGAACCGGTCGGACAGGCTGCCCGCGGTCAGCAACAGGCCGGCGAACGCCAGGATGTACGCGTCGATGACCCACTGGATGTCCGCCGGCGTCGCGTCCAGGTCCCGCATCAGCGACGGGATCGCCAGGTTGAGCACGGTGTTGTCGACGACCAGCACCATCAGGCTCAGGCACAGGATCAGCAGGATCCACCAGCGTCGCGGATGGCCGGTCGCCGAAGAATCAGAAACGGGAGACTCGAACGGTGTGCTAGTCACTCGCACACTGTACGACAGGACTCGCACACTGTTCTAGTCGATTAGCTACGATGGGTGCATGGAGTCGATCTGGAGCAGGCCCCGGGACGCCGCGCCCGCGCGCGAGACGCTGACCCGGGAACAGATCGTGCAGATGGCGATGACCACGCTCGACACCGAGGGTCTGGCCGGGCTGAGCATGCGGAAGCTGGCCGCCAAGCTCGGCGCGGGGGCGACCAGCCTCTACTGGCACGTCCCGACCAAGGTCGACCTGATCGACCTGCTGATCGACGAGGTCTGGGGCGAGATCGACGTACCGGACCCGGAGCTGGCCGGCTGGCGGAACGGCGCCCTGCTGTTCGGGCACAGCCTCCGCTCGGCGGTGCTCCGGCACCCGTGGCTGCCCGAGGTCATGTACACCAGGCCGAGCCTCGGGCCGAACGCGATGACGCTCGGCTCCCGCGGCCTGGTGCTGTTCGGCGCCGCCGGCTTCACCGGCCTCGACATCGACTACGCGATGTCCTGCGTGATGTCGTACGTCCTCGGCACGGCGAGCGCCGAGGTCGCGGTCCAGGGTGAGGTCCGCAAGGCGGGCCAAACGCTCGACGAGTGGGCGGCCGAGATGGTGCGGCTGGCGCAGGCCACCGTCGCCGACCACCCGGTCATGCAGGAGTCCCTGCGCCGTCGCGCCGGCCACGACGTGAGCAGGGTGCACACCGAGTCCTTCGTGTTCGGCCTCGACACCCTGCTCGACGGCCTCGAAGCCCGCCTCAAGAAGTAAGGCCGAACCACGGCTCCTTGCCGAGCTCGGTCAGCAGCACCTCGCGATCACCGGGACCCGCGACCCGCTCGGTGAGCTCCTCAGCCCGGCGGAGTTCGGCTCGCGCCTGGTCGGGCGAGCCGGTCGCCGCGAGCGCGCGGGCGAGCGCTTCACGGGCGAACGGTTCGTCCCAGTCGGACATCTGATCCGGATGGTCCTGGACGAGCTGCAGACAACGCCGCGCGTGGTCCAGGCCGAGCTCTACGCGCCCGATCCGGAGGGCGACCCGGGCGATCAGGTGCTCGCCGCGGGCGTGGTTCGCTTCGTTGCCGGCTTCGAGCCAGTGCAGGCAGGCGGCGTACGCGCCGTACAGGACGCGTTCCTGGTCGAGGAGCGGACTGGTCTCGTCGATCTCCTCGAGCAGATCCCAGGTCTCGTTGTTCAGCTCGACGCCGAAGTAGCGGTGCAGCTCGCGGCCCTCGACCAGTTCGGTGGCCACCTTCGCCATCAGCTCCGGCCAACTCGCCAGCCCGTACTCACGGGCGATGGTCAGCTGCGCGTCCCGCAGGGTGAATCCGGCCGGATCGCCGCCGTACGCGGGGTGGTGGGCGCGGACCCGCTCGATCGCGTCCGGACGTCCCTTGGCCACGGCCTTGCGGAGATCCTTCGCCTGCGTGCGCAGCTGGCTGAGGCTGGCTTTGGCGGGCAGCGGTGTGGTCGACATCGACGATCCTTCCAGGGCAGCCCGCTCCGCTGAATCAGGCCGTCCCGAAGGGTTCACCGGCCGTCGTGAGTCCCGCTGTTCGATCCAGGTGCACTCGGTGCTTGCCGCGGAGAGGTGGCGCCCTGGCGCGCGCTGCGCCAACGCTGACACGCACGCGGCGGCGTCGTCAACTGGTACGGCGCTGAGCCCGGGCGGACGCGTACAGGCAGATCGCGGCGGCGGTCGCGAGGTTGAGGGACTCGGCACGGCCGTAGATGGGGACCTTCACCGAGCGGTCGACGATGGCGTCGAATCCGTCCGGGAGACCATGGGCCTCGTTGCCGAACAGCCAGACGGTCGGCCGCGTGAGGGTGCCGTCGTCGATGCAGCTGTCCAGGTCGGAGGAGCCGTACCCGTCGGCGGCAAGGACCTGCAGGCCCTGGTCCCGCCAGGACTTGGCGGCCGCGGCGATGTCCACGTCGACGGCGATCGGCACGTGGAAGATGCTGCCCACGCTGGCCCGGACGGCCTTCGGGTTGTGCGGGTCCACGGACTCCGACGACAGGACGACCGCGTCCGCGCCGGCGGCGTCCGCCGTACGGATCAAGGTGCCGACGTTGCCGGGATCCCGGACCTGGACGCCGACGGCCACCAGCTTGGCGGTACGGCGTACGGCCTCGTCCAACGGTGTGTCGACGAGGGAGCAGACGGCGACGACGCCTTGCGACGTGACGGTCTCACTGAGCGCCTCGACGGCGGCGCGGTTGACCTCGAACCAGGGCACGCCGGCGGCCTCGGCCAGGTCGCGGAGGTCACGGTGACGGGTGGCGACAGCGGGTTCGGCGTACACCTCGACGACGAGTTCGCGGTGCTCGAGAGCCTCGCGGACCGCCTGCGGCCCCTCGACCAGGAAGCGGCCGGTCTTGCGCCGGAACGCACGAGTGGCGAGCCGCCGGGCCTGCTTGAACCGCACGGACTGTGCGGTCAGCAGACGAGGGCTCGCCACTTCGAGTGCTTACCGGAAGGGTGGTGCTCAGGCCGCGGAGGCGTCGGACTTCGGCGCGTTCACGTCGGCCGGGAGGGCGGTCTTGGCCACCTGCACCAGCGCGGAGAACGCGGCCGGGTCGTTGACGGCGAGGTCGGCGAGGATCTTCCGGTCGACCTCGACCTCGGCCAGCCGCAGACCCTGGATGAACCGGTTGTAGGTCAGGTCCTCGGCGCGGACCGCGGCGTTGATCCGCTGGATCCACAGCTTGCGGAAGTCGCCCTTGCGCGCCTTGCGGTCCCGGTAGGCGTAGACGAGCGAGTGGGTGACCTGCTCCTTG
>DASTVQ010000140.1:0-36763 GCA_035759015.1 Kribbella sp. | reverse complement strand
GAAGCCGACCGCACGCGGCTGGTCGCCACCGGAACCTTCATCCACGCCAATCCCTCCGACCCGATCCACTACGGCCAGGGCAGGGTCAGCGTCTATGAGCGCACGGTGTTCCTGGAGCCGGATTTCGAGGTCGGGCCCGGGCCGGCGTTCCACGTTTACCTGGTGCCGAAGGCGTCGATCCGCTCGTCGTCCGATATGAAGGACGTGATGTTCGTCGATCTCGGGCGCCTGCGCTCGTTCAAGGGCAGCCAGCGCTACGCGATCCCGGCCGGCGTCGACCTCGCCGGGTTCCGGAGCGTGTCGATCTGGTGCAACCGCTTCAACGTGTCCTTCGGCGCCGCCCCACTCACGCCTGTCTGAGGGCTACGCCGGCCGGGGTCGCACCCGATGGCGGGGTGCGTCGTAGGCGACGATCCTGCCGACGCCCCGGCCGAGGTGAGGGCCCAAAACCGGTGTCGCCCGGGCGACGTCCGACCTAGGGTATGTCTCCCAATCCTCTGCAGTAGCGAGCAGGTGCTCGGCACGGTAGCTCGGTGTGCTGGAGCGAAGGCAGCGATGCGGCGCATCGTGGCCTTTGCGCCAGTGCAGCGAGGTGCCGTGCCGAGTGTCGCGCAGCACCCAGGGGATTGGGAGACATGCCCTAGGCTCGCGGACATGCCGGCCTTCACCCCCGCGCGAGTCCTGAGTGCGGGTTTCCACCAGGATGTGATCCGCCCGCTGCTCGGTTCCGTGTCGTACGCGGCCGGGTTGCTGGGTTGGGGATCCGATGTGCTGGGCTACGACACGGACCGGTCGATGGATCATGGCTGGGGCCCGCGGCTGAGCATCTTCGTCGATGCTGACGAGGTCGAGCGGATCACGAAGCTCGTTGACGCCGGGTTGCCCGAGCAGTACCGAGGCCACGAGGTGCGGTTCGGCTGGGACACCCAGGAACCGACCCACCACATCTCTGTAAGCACCCTCGGGCAATGGCTGATCGGTCACCTTGGTGTCGACGCCGAAGCCGGCATGACGACCAGAGACTGGCTGACAACGCCACAGCAGCAATTGCTCGGTGTTGTCGCCGGTGAGGTGTATGCCGACGACGGCAGGCTTGCGCGCGTCCGCGACGCACTTCGCTGGTACCCGGATGACGTCTGGTACTGGATGTTGGCGTGCCAGTGGCAGCGCCTCGCCCAAGAGGAGCCGTTCGTACAACGCACGGCCGAGGTCGGTGACGAACTGGGCTCGGCCGTCGTCGCAGCCCGCCTCGCCCGCGACATGATGCGGCTGGCCCTGTTGACGGCACGCCGCTATGCGCCGTACACGAAATGGCTGGGTGCGGCGTTCGCGCGGCTCGACAACTCCGACAGACTCGACCAGGCGCTACTGCAAGCTATGGCGGCTCAGACCCTCGCCGACCGCGAGCAGGCGCTGAGCCGCGCCTACAAGGCCCTGGCACGGCGGCACAATGCCCTGGGTCTCACTGGACCGGTCGACGAGTCGGTGCGGCAGTTCCACGACCGCCCGGCCATGGTGCTTGGAGCCGCACGGTTTGCCGACGCCTGGCTGGCGAAGGTTCAGGACCCGTGGCTCCGGGAGCTCGTCAGGCTCGGCGCGATCGACCAGTTCGCTGACAACTCCGACCTGCTGAGTGATCCCCCGACATATCGACGGTTGATGGCTGTCTACGAGGAATAGGGTTTCAAGAGTGAGCACACATCCCAATGTCCAGCGGGTCGCGGCGGATCTGGCCGCGGCCGGCGCCACCGGGCAGATCCGAATCCTGGCGGAAGCCGTGACGACGGCAGCGGCCGCGGCCGAGCAGCTCGGCTGCGAGGTCGGCGCGATCGCCAACAGCCTGATCTTCGACGCAGACGGTGTACCGGTCCTGATCCTCACCTCCGGCGCGCACCGGGTCGACACCGCGAAGGTCGCCGCCGAGCTGGGGATCGGCAGACTGCGCCGCGCCTCGCCCGACTTCGTTCGGGTGCACACCGGTCAGACGATCGGCGGCGTCGCGCCGGTCGGCCATCCGGAGCGCGTTCGCACCCTGGTCGACACCAGCCTCGAGCAGTACGACGAGGTGTGGGCCGCGGGCGGCGTCGCACACTCGGTGTTCCCGACGACCTATGCGGAGCTGCTGCGGATCACTGAAGGCACGCCGGTCACAGTCAACTGATGGACGAGACCGCCCGGGCGCTGTGATCAGCACCCGGGCGGTTCCGACGGCTAGTGCGCCAGGCTCACGTCCACGTCAGCTGCCCGGACGTATGCCATCCGGTGGCCGAACCAGATCTGGTAGTACCGGTCCTGGCCGAGCACCTGCACGTGATCGGTCGGCGGGACACCGTCGAAGGTCACTGCGCGGTAGTAGTCGGTCTCGATGTCCCTATCACCCACGGGGTAGGACTGACCGGCACCGATCGAGTACTGCAGCGGCGTGACCGTCTGGTACGGGATACCCGCCGGGTAAGCGTCCCGCTCGGGGTAGGCCCGGCCGTACACCGGCACAGACGCCAGACCAGCCTTCGGCGTCACTACGAAGCCCGGCTTGGCAAAGGCGTCCGGCGCCGCCTCCGGGCTGCGGAACCAGCCCTTGGCACCGAGATACCAGATCGCAAGCCAGTCGCCGGACTGATCGGCGATCACGTACCGGGAGCCGGCCGCGGCCCGAGCCCCGATGTCCGACACCTGGGTGGTGCTGGCCGCACCGCTCGGGCGAAGGCCGATGTCCTTGACCAGCGGCGCGGCGTCATCCGGCGCCTGGCGCAGGTAGACGAAGTTGGTGCCCTGCGGGGCGCAGGTGCCGTCGGCGTTGCAGCGGGTCACCAGCTGGATGTTGTCGTCGAAGCCGGGCTTCACCGTGACGACGGACCCGACATGCACCGGCATGCTGGACTGGTGAATCGGCGCGCCGAGCAGGTCGAAGTAGTGCTCCCAGTCCCAGTACGGTCCCGGGTCCCAGTGCATGCCGGCGACCGTGGACGGCACCGTGCCCGGCACCTGGTCGTGGCCGATGATGTGCGCCCGGTCCAGCGGGATGTCGTTCTTCTCGGCCAGGTACCTGACCAGCCGGGCCGAGTTGCGGTAGAGCGCCTCGGTGAACCAGGTCGCGCCCTGGGCGGCGAAGCCCTCGTGCTCGATCCCGATGCTGTGCATGTTCACGTACCAGTTGCCGGCCTGCCAGCCGACGTCCTTGGCGGCCAGATGCTGCCAAGTCTTCCCGTCGGACGATCGCATCGTGTACTGCCAGGCGAGGTAGGAGGGGTTCTGAACCAGGTTCAGCGTGCCCTGCCAGCCAACCTCGGTGTCGTGGATGACGATGTAGTCGATCTTCCCGGTCTCGGGCCGATTCGCCGTGTCGTGGTTGCCGTAGGCCGTGGGCGCCGTGCCGGTCTTCGCGTACGGCGCGGGCAGCCACTCGCAGGCGAGCTCGTCCGGACACTCGACGGGACCTGTCGACGCCGCGCCGACCGGCAGGTCGGTCCGGGCCAGCTGGGCGCGCTGCGGGGTGACCTTCAGCGGTGCCATCGCCAGTTGCTGACCGGTATTGGTGGTCCGGGCCGCGCCACGCGCGAGGATCGCGTAGACGTCGTCCGCGAAGGCAGCGGCTCCGGCCTGGTCGTCAGCCCCGGCGTACTCACCGACGGCGGCGAACCAGTCGGCGGGCGACGTCTCGGCGCCGACGGCGAGACCGAGCGAGCGCTGGTGATCGGCCAGCAGGGCAGCACCACCGGCGATGTTCGCCGTGGCGTCGGTGCGCAGTGCGGCCGGGTCGAGCCCGGTCAGCTCCGCCGCGCGGTCCAGCGTGCGCAGCGAGTCGGCCGTGACCGCCCTCGGACCATCGGCCAGGTCCGCCGTCTCGGCCGGGTCTACCGAGGTCAGATGCATGGGACCGTACCCGCCGGACGTACTGGGCTGGCCCTGGTGGTCGTCCCAACGGGTCTCCGCATAGGAGACAGCAAGCAGCACCGACTCGGGGACGCCGTATTGCTGGGAAGCGGCGCGGAACGCCTCGGCAGCCGCACCGGGCGAGGCCGTGGCGGCTGTTGCCACGGCCGATGGCGGATCGGCGGACGACACGCCGATCACGGACAGGGGCAGCGCGACCGCTGCCAGGACGGCGAGAATCTTCGGATGACGACGCATGGTTGATCTCCCTGACCCGAACGGGGCGCTCCGGTCGGCGGTCACCCGGACCACCGGCCCGTTCACTTTCGGTCGCCGGTGGCCCTGATGTCAACGGTTAACGGAAACTGGGGAGCACGAGGTTCAATGCTGACCGGACAGCGTCACCGACGGGGCGGCGCGAGCGGGTTACGGAGCACCGGATGGAAGCATTGCCGCTGGCGTTCACGACCGGCTGGGCGAGCGGGATCAGCGCCTACGCCTGCGTCCTGATCCTGGGTCTGCCGGGCCGTTTCGCCGGGCCGGCTTCGGTCTACCTGGCCATCCGCGCGATCCGCCGTGGCCGTGCGCGGTTCAGAGCCTGGCGCGAGACACGGCACGGCCAGGTGGCCGGAGGCCGGGCCGCCTGATGGCACGCGTGATCGTCATCGGGGCCGGGCTCGCCGGTCTCGCCGCCGCCGTGCGGCTGGCGAAGCTCGGGCACCAGGTCGTCGTCTGCGAGCGGAGCGAGCGCCTCGGCGGGGCGATCGGCCGGATCGAGGCGGACGGCTTCGGCTGGGACGCGGGACCCGCCAGTACGACGCTGCCGGCGGCCCTGCGCGACCTGTTCCGCAAATCCGGTCGGCCGCTCGAGCACCTGGCCCAGCTCGATCCCATCACCGAGCCGCGCCGTCATTACTTCACCGACGGCTCGATGCTGGACCTGCCGGTGGGCGACCGGGCCAAGCAGTCGAAGGCCTGGGCGGACCTCGCGGGCGACAGCACCGCGAGGCACTGGACCGAGCTGGTGGACAGCTACGGCGAGACCTGGCAGCTGCTGCGCAAGAACTGGCTGGAGCCGCCGTTGCCGGACCGGATCCCCCGGCGTGCACAGCTCGCGCTCAAGCCATGGCAGACCCTCGACCGGATCTCGCGGCGACGCCTCGACGACGCTCGGGCGCGCGCCGTACTGAACTACTACGCGACGCGGGAGGGGTCCGAGCCGAGGCGGACGCCCGGTTTCGTCGGCGTCTGGTCGTACGTCGAGCGAACCTTCGGGAGGTGGAGCTTCCAGGGCGGCTTCGGGGTCCTCGCGGACGCGCTGGCCCAGCGGGCGACCGAACGCAAGGTGGAGGTCCGCACCGGCACAGAGGTGGCAGGCGTGGCCACCGAGGCGGGACGGGTCACCGGGGTCCGGTTGTCCGACGGCACCGCGCTGCCGGCCGAGATCGTCGTCAGCGACATCGATCCGCGCGAGTTGTACGGGCACTTGGTGGATGACCCGGCCGCCGGCCGGGAACGGCGTCGCATGCTCAGCACACACCCGGCTCGATCCGCGTATGTCGTGCATCTCGCAATGCGGGATCCGCTGCCGGAACTCCCCTTCGAGACGGTGTTGCACGGCAGCCCGACTGTCCTGGTGCGAACCGGCGGCCAAGCTCCACCAGGGCATCAGGCCTGGTCTGTGCTCGTGCACGGCTCCCCCACCGACGATGTTCTCGACCTGCTGGTGGACCGAGGTCTACCCGTGCGCGACAAGATCGTGGCGCGGCACATCTCTCCGGCATGGTCGGCCGGAGTCGCCTGGGAGGGTGCCCGCACTGCCGGCCGGCGGGCGTCGAACCTGTCGCCGGTGAAGGGCCTGTACTGCGTGGGAGCAGGCGCGCACCCCGGTGCCGGCGTACCGGCGGCGGCCCTTGGTGCGGCCATCGTGGCGGAGGCGATCGGCAAGGCTTGACCAGGTGCGTGGATCTACCGTCGCGGGGCACTACGATTGATGGTTCACGTGTTCCGTGCCGGCCCGAACGTCGCGTCGGCCGGCAGCAGAGAGGACCCTGGTGGATCACCCCCCCAAGTCGATCGACCTCGAGACCGTCGAACGAGCCGAGCTCGAGGCCGAGCAACTGCATGTCGACCTGGTGTACACCCGGGTCGCGGAGGCCGCCCGTTCCGCCTCCCGCATCGCTGTCGAAGGTCACCAGCGCGGCCAGGCGCAGAACGTCGGCCGGGTCCGCGACGAGGAGCAGACCGGCCTGTACGAGCGAGACGTCCTGGTGTTCGCGGCAGCCCGCCGGATCGCCGAGCTGGACGCCGAGCACGAAGGCCTGGTGTTCGGCCGGCTCGACTCCGACCACGGCGACGACGATGGGCCCGTCAACCGTGCGGACGACCTGGACAGGCTGTACGTCGGCCGGATCGGCGTTCGCGACGAGGAGTACGAGCCGCTCGTGATCGACTGGCGGGCGCCGGCCGCCGAGCCGTTCTACCGGGCCACCTCGACCGACCGCCTCCGCGTCGTACGGCGACGGGTGCTGCGCAACAAGGGCCCCCGGATCGTCGGGCTGGAGGACGATCTGCTCGCCCCCGAGCGAGCGCCGCAGGACCTGCCGGTGATGGGCGAGGGCGCCCTCATGGCCTCCTTGTCCCGGGCCCGCGGGCACACCATGCGCGACATCGTCGCCACTATCCAGGCCGAGCAGGACATGGCCATCCGCGCCCCTGCCCGCGGTGTCACGGTGATCGGTGGCGGTCCAGGCACCGGCAAGACGGTGGTGGCGCTCCACCGCGCGGCATACCTGCTGTACTCGGACCGGCGGCGGTTCGAGCGAGGCGGCGTGCTGGTCGTCGGACCGTCGGCCGCGTTCATGGCGTACATCGAGCGGGTGCTGCCCAGCCTCGGCGAGAACACCGTTTCCCTGCGCGCCGTCGGCGAGCTGGTCGACGGAGTGAAGGCGACGGCCGTCGACGAGGCGGACGTCGCCGCGATCAAGGGCTCGTTGCGGATGCGCGGACTGTTGTCGCGGGCGACCCGCGACCGGGTGCCCGGTGCGCCGACGACCGTTCGGCTCTTCGTCGGCGGGGCGACCCTGGAGCTGGACGCGAACCGGCTCGACAACGTGCGGCGCAACGCCCTGCGCCGCACCCCCCGCAACCGGGCGGCCGCCGAGGCACGCAAGGGGCTGGTCGCCGCGCTGTGGCAGCGCTTCCCCGATGACCTGCGCCACGGCCGGTACGCCGATCGCGAGTCCTTCGGCGACATCGTCACCGAGCTGCCCGCGTTCACCTCGTTCTTCACCGCGTGGTGGCCGATGCTGACCCCAGGCGCGGTGCTGCGCTGGCTGGGCGACACCCGGCGGGTGAACCGCTGGGCGCGCGGGGAGTTCACCGCCACCGAGGTCGACCGGCTGTCCGAGGCGATCCGGGGCACGGACGAGTTCACCGTCGCCGACGTCGCGTTGCTGGACGAGCTCGGCACCCAGCTCGGCCGGCCACCGATCGTCGAGGCCGGCCGGGACGAGGAGTTCGACTGGCTGGAAGGCCTGTCCGACGGTGTGAACGAGGTCCTCACCACCTCCGAGCGCCGCGCCCGGTCCGCTGCGGCCGCCGATGCGGACGAGCAGGAGGAGTACGCGCACGTCCTGGTCGACGAGGCCCAGGACCTCTCCCCGATGCAGTGGCGGATGGTCACGCGCCGCGGGCCGCAAGCGAGCTGGACCATCGTCGGCGACCCGGCGCAGAGTTCCTGGCCGGACCCGGCCGAGGCCCGCGCCGCGATGGACTCGATGCTGCAGCACCTGCAGCGGCACAGCTTCCGGCTGTCGACGAACTACCGCAACTCGGCGGAGATCTACTCCTTCGCCGGCGAGGTGATCCGCCGGCAGCTCCCCGATGCGGATCTGCCCGACGCAGTACGCCGTACCGGGGTCGAGCCCGAGCACCGGGTCTTCGACGCCGGCAAGATCGCGCAGGCGGCCGCGGACGCGGCGGCCGAGCTGCTCCAGCTCGTCGAGGGGACCGTGGGAGTGATCGTGCCGCCCAAGCTGCGGCCGGGGGTGGAGGCAGTACTGGCGGCGATCCGCGATCCGCGAGTGGTCCCGCTCAGCCCGCTGGACTCCAAGGGTCTCGAGTACGACGCGGTGGTCGTGGTGGAGCCGGACCGCATCGTCAGCGACACCCTCGGCGGCGTCCGTGCCCTGTATGTGGTACTCACCCGGGCCACCCAGCGCATGATCACCGTCAACAGCACCACCCACTGGCTGCCCTGAGACCAGCCATCCCGGGTCGGTCGGGGCCTGGCTGCAACCGCACCGGAACCGGCGAATGGCCGCCGTATCGTCCACAACTGTGGATGTGGGGCGGGGCCTGTGTGGGGCGGAGGGTCAGCCGCGGGGGATCACGAAGTCGACGAGGTCGGCGTCGTCGGCGCCGAGGTCGGCCCAGCGGCTGGTGGTGTGGAGGACTGCCAGGCCACAGGTGGGGTACTTCCGGGTGAGCTCGACTCGCTGCGGGCTGGTGCCGTCCAGGGCCAGCTCGTCGGCCAGCCAAGGTACGCCCGGCGCATGGCCCACGAGGACCACGGTACGGCTGTCGCTCGGCGTCTCGTGGATGACGGCGAGCAGTTCTTCGGTCGGGCCGTAGTACATCCGCCGGTCGTACCAGACGTCTGCCGCGACCGCACCGCCGGAGGCGGCGTACTCCCAGGTCTCGCGGGTGCGCTGGGCCGGCGAGCACAGCACCAGGTCGGCCTCGATGCCCTGGGCAACGAGCCAGCGGCCGGCCGCGGCGGCGTCCGCACGGCCGCGATCGGCCAGCGGGCGCTCGAAGTCGGGCATCGACTCGGCCGGTACAGCCTTCGCGTGGCGCAGCAGTACAAGCGTGCGATCGATCAGCAGGTCCGACGGATCAGCCATTCGGCCACCATAGCGCCGCCGGCCCGGACGGGCACCTGCGCCGGAGTCGCCGGTCGGGACGCCGCGTCGAGTGTCTCAGCGGAACGTTGCGCTGAGGTCCGAGGCTGTGTCCGGACGCTCAGGCCGGCACGTTGGTCTGCAGGTTCGCGTAGACCTCGCGGGTCGCGGTCGAGCGGTTCAGGGTGATGAAGTGGATGCCGGGCGCGCCGCCGGCCAGCAGCCGGTCGCACAGCTCGGTTGCGATCTCGACCCCGACCTTGCGCACCTGTGCCGGCTCGGCCTCGACCGCCAGCAGCCGGTCCGTGACCGCGGTCGGCAACGCCATCCCGGTCAGCTCGGCCATCCGCTGGATCTGCTTGATGTTCGTGACCGGCATGACGCCTGGCAGGATCGGGATGTCGCAGCCCAGCGCCGCGGCCCGCTCGACGAGCCGGAAGTAGTCGTCCGCGCCGAAGAACATCTGGGTGATGGCGAAGTCGGCCCCGGCCTTGGCCTTCGCCGCCAGGACGCGGGCGTCGGACTCCAGGTCGGCCGCCTCCGGGTGCTTGTCCGGGAAGGCCGCGACCCCCACGCAGAAGTCACCGAGCGAGCGGACGAGCTCGACCAGCTCGATCGCGTGATTCATGCCCTCCGGGTGCGCGACCCACGGCTGGGTCGGTCCGCCCGGCGGGTCTCCCCGCAGCGCCAGCACGTTGCGTACGCCGGCTCCGGCGTACGCGCCGATGACCGAGCGCAGCTCGTCGTGCGAGTGGGACACGCAGGTCAAGTGCCCCAGCGGGGTGAGCGAGGTGTCCTGCGCGACCCGCTCGGTGACCCGGATCGTTCCGTCGCGGGTGCTGCCGCCGGCGCCGTAGGTGATGGACACGAAGGTCGGCCGGAGCTGCTCGATCTCGCGGATGGCCCGCCAGAGAGTCTCTTCGGCCTCGGGTGTCTTCGGCGGGAAGAACTCGAACGAGAAGGAGCGGTCCCCGGCGGCGAGCAGCTCACGGATCGTCGGCGCACCGCCGGCGCGCACCGAAGGAAAACCGTTGACCATTCACCAAGACTAGCGGCCCGTGGGCGCCGCCGCCCGGAGCGACTACGCTCCGAGACGTGTATGCCGACGCAGACATCCCGACCGACATCCAGCGCGCGCTGACCAGCTTCCTGGACATCCAGCAGGAACGCCTGGCCGCCATCGGCCCTGAGCTGACCGAACAGGTCCAGGCCGCGCGTGACGCGACCAGTGGCGGCAAACGGCTCCGGCCGGCCTTCTGCTACTGGGGTTTCCGGGCCGCCGGGGGTGATCCGAGCAAGCCGATCCTGCGCGCCGCGGCCAGCCTGGAGATGCTCCACGTCAGCGCCCTGGTGCACGACGACGTGATGGATTCCTCCGACGTACGGCGCGGTGCCCCGTCCGCACACCGGCGGTTCGAAGCCCTGCAGCGGGCCCGGACCGAGGTGAGCGGCCGCGGCGGCGATCCCGTCGGCTTCGGCGTCGGTGCGGCCATCCTGCTCGGCGACCTGTGCCTGATCTGGGCCGACGAGATGATGCACACCTCCGGCTTCGACGACGCGGCGCTCGGTCGTGCGGCGCAGTTCTTCGACGCCGTCCGGGTGGAGGTGACGGCCGGGCAGTACCTGGACCTGGTCGCGCAGGCCAGCGGCGAGGCCGACATGGACCGCGCCCTGCGGGTGCTGCGATACAAGTCGGCCACCTACACCGTGGAACGGCCACTGCACATCGGCGCCGCCCTGGGTGATGGCAGGCAGCACCTGATCGACGGGTTGTCGGCGTACGGGCTCCCGCTCGGTGAGGCGTTCCAGTTGCGCGACGACCTGCTCGGCGTCTTCGGCGACCCGGCCGTGACGGGTAAGCCTGCCGGCGACGACCTCCGTGAGGGCAAGCGGACCGTGCTCACCGCGTACGCCGTGGAGCACGCGTCGGAGGTCCAGCTGGCCGAGTTCGACCGGTTGTTCGGACGGCGCGACCTGGACGACGACGAGATCCAGCTGCTGCGCGAGATCCTGCAGGACAGCCGCGCGGTGCAAGCCTGCGAGGACCTGATCGCGGATCGGACCGAGGACGCCCTGGACGCGCTGGACCGGGCTCCGATCGAGGCGGAGGCCGCCCGCAAGGCCCTCGCCGACCTGGCTGTCGCCGCCACCGACCGCAGGGTGTGACCCTTCCGACCGCCGACCGAGTGCCACGAGCGTGGCAGGCTCAGCGGTCGGCCTCGGCGAGCATCGCGATCAGCCGGAGCAGGTCGGCGCACCCGATGAGGTCGCCGAGCAGGATCACCTTCAGAGTGGCGCGGTCATCGTCGTACACCGTCTCAACTCGCACGCGCCCGGCCGACTTCGCGGTTGAGCTGCGCCGTACACATCGCAGCGCGGCGCTACATTTCCAGCATGACGAACGGCGCCGAGCCGCTGACCGCAGTGGCACCCCCGCTCGCCAAGCCGCACCTGCTCCGCCAGTTCTGGTGCGACCTCTCCTTCCTGCACTGGGCGGTCGATCCCCGAGAGGTCGCCCACTACTTCCCGCCCGGGGTGCGACCCGACGTCCTCGATGGTCGTACCTACGTCGGGCTGGTCCCCTTCCGGATGGTCGGGACGGGACTGTCGCGCGGTCCCGCGGTGCCGTGGCTCGGCACCTTCCTGGAGACCAACGTGCGGCTCTACTCGGTCGACAGCACGGGCAGACGCGGCGTGGTCTTCCTCAGTCTGGACGCGGATCGCGCCCTGACCGTCGCGGGCGCCCGCGCGGCGTTCGGACTCCCCTACCGGTGGGCAAGAATGCGCCACCAGGCGACCGGCGAGCTGCACACCTACACCGCGCACCTGCGCTGGCCGGGGGTCTCGGCGAGCAGTCGGATCTCCGTCAGGGCCGGTGGCCGCACCGCCCTGGGACCGCTGGAGTTGTTCCTCACCGCGCGGTGGGGACTGCACATCGCCCGCCTCGGCCGGACCTGGTACTTGCCGAACGCTCATCCCGCCTGGACGTTGCGCACCGCCGAGCTTGTGGCCTTCGACGACGGCCTGCTGGCCTCCGTCGGGCTGGGCGACCTGGCCGACCGTCCGCCGGACCACCTGGCCTTCAGCGACGGTGTGCCGGCCATCTTCGGCAGGCCCGTGCCGGCCCTCACTCCTCGCTCGTAGATGTGGTCGCAGTCGCCGGGGGACTCAGCCCAGCAACGATGCTGCCAGCGTCAGGACCAGCATGGCGACGATGACGGCGGCGACCAGGCGGACAGTCCTGGGGTTGTTCATCACCCGACCTCCCGCAGTCTGCGGCTGAACTCGGCTGCCGCGGCACCCGGGTCGTCCGCGTCGGTGATCGCCCGGACGACGACCACCCGGGTGGCGCCGGCTTCGAGCACCTGGTCCAGCCGGTCGAGGTTGATCCCGCCGATGGCGAACCAAGGCTTGGCCGGCTGCCTGGCGGCGGCGTACGAGACGAGTTCCAGGCCGGCGGCGGCGCGTCCCGGTTTGGTCGGCGTCTCCCAGCACGGGCCGACGCAGAAGTAGTCCGACCCGACCTCGGTGACAGCCGCGTTGACCTGGCTGAAGGTGTGCGTCGACCGGCCGATCAGCGGCTCGGGGCCGATGACGGCCCTCGCGGCGTGGACGGGCAGGTCTCGTTGACCGAGATGCAAGACGTCGGCGCCGGCGGCGAAGGCGATGTCTGCCCGATCGTTGACCGCGAGAAGTTTGCCGTGCCGCTTGCAGGCAGCGGCGAACTTCTCCAGCGCTGCCAACTCGTCGGACGCTTCAAGGCCCTTCTGGCGTAGTTGGACGATGTCGACTCCACCGGCCAGTGCGGCGTCGAGGAACTGCTCCAGATCGTCCTGCTTGTCGCGCGCGTCCACGCAGAGGTAGAGCCGGGCCTCGGAGAGGCGGTCGCGCCGGTCGGCGGTGTGCTCGGTCACGCGCCCAGCCTGCCATGTCGACACGGTCGTACTGTTGGGGCCATGCCAGATCAACCCTCCGACATCGTCGTCATCGGCGCCGGGCTGATCGGCTCGGCCATCGCGTGGCGTCTGGCTGCCGCCGGCGCCAAGGTGACGATGTGCGACCCGACGCCGGGCACCCAGACGTCCGCAGTCGCAGCGGGCATGCTCGCGCCCGTGACCGAGGTCGAGTACGGCGAGGACGACCTGCTCGCGTTGAACCTGGCGAGCGCCGCCGCCTGGCCTGCCTTCGCCGACGAGGTCGAGGCTGCCTCCGGCCTCCCCGCGGGCCTCAACCGCACAGGCACGTTGTCGGTCGCGTACGACGTCGACGACGCCACGGCGCTCCGCCGGCTGGCCGATTACCAGCGTCGCCTCGGCCTGGAGGTGGAGGAGCTGACCGGGCGGGACGCACGCAAGCGCGAGCCTCTCCTGGCCGCGGGTGTCTCGGGTGGCGTGTGGGTGGCGGGCGACCACTCGGTCGACAACCGCCAGGCAGTCGCTGCGCTGCTGCGCGCCGCCGAGCTGGCAGGTGTGCAGACCGTGCGACAGCGAGTGGCCCGCGTCCTGGTCAGCGGTAAGACAGCAACCGGGGTCGAGCTGCAGGACGGGTCGTCGATCCATGCTCGCACCATCGTGGCTGCCGCCGGGCCCTGGACGAGTCAGCTGGCCGGGGTGCCGCAGGAGCTGCTTCCACCGGTACGGCCGGTGAAAGGCGAGGTCCTGCGGTTGCGGGTGCCCGAGGCCTATCGGCCCGCGCTGCAGCACACAGTGCGCGCCACCGCCCGCGGATTCTCCGTCTACCTGGTTCCACGGCCAGGTGGTGAGCTAGTGGTCGGTGCGACCACTTCCGAGCTTGGGTACGACACTCGCGTCCTGGCCGGCGGGGTGTTCGCCCTCCTGCGCGATGCGCGGACTGTACTGCCGATCACCGACGAGCTGGAGCTTGTGGAGACGATGGCGGGGCTGCGTCCTGCCACTCCCGACAACGCACCAGTACTGGGGCTGTCGGGATTGGACGGGTTGATCTGGGCGACAGGGCACTACCGCAACGGCGTGCTGCTGACTCCGATCACGGCTCAGCTGATTGCCGACACGATCCTCACCGGAACCCTGCCTGACCTCGCTGCGCCCTTCCAGGCCGGCCGCTTCGTCGACCTTGCCGTCAGGCAGAGCGGACGACGTGCCTAAGGTAGCGACGTGAGTGAGGCCCTGAAGGTTCTGGTGAACGGAGCGACCGAACAGCTCGACCCTGGCACGACCGTCGCGGATGTAGTGAGCCGCTGGGCGCGCAGCCCGGTCGGGGTGGCCGTCGCGGTGAACGAGACCGTCGTGACCCGCGCCGACTGGCCCGGAACCACCCTTGCAGAAGGGGATCGGGTGGAGATCCTCACCGCGGTCCAGGGCGGTTGAGCATGGTTGTGACGCCGAGGAGGAGCCGATGAGCGACGACACCCTGGTGATCGCCGGACGGGAGTTGACGTCCCGGCTGGTGATGGGTACCGGCGGCGCGCCCAGCCTCGAGGTGCTCGAGGAGGCACTCGTCGCGTCCGGCACGCAGCTCACCACCGTCGCGCTCCGCCGGCTCGATCCGCACCAGCAGGGCTCAGTCCTGGACGTGCTCCGCAAGCACGACATCGCCGTCCTGCCCAACACCGCGGGGTGTTTCACCGCGGGCGAAGCGGTACTGACCGCGCGGCTGGCTCGGGAGGCACTGCAGACCGACCTCATCAAGCTCGAGGTGGTCGCCGACGACCACACCCTGCTGCCGGACCCGGTGGAGCTGCTGGATGCCGCCGAGACCCTGGCCGCGGACGGCTTCTCGGTGCTCGCCTACACCAACGACGACCCGATCCTGGCGCGTCGCCTGGAGCAGGCCGGATGCGCCGCGGTGATGCCGCTGGGATCGCCGATCGGCTCCGGCCTCGGCATCCGCAACCCCCACAACATCAGCATGATCGTCGAGCAGGCCGGCGTCCCGGTTGTGCTCGACGCCGGCATCGGTACGGCCAGTGACGCCGCCCTGGCGATGGAGCTCGGCTGTGACGCCGTCCTGCTGGCCAGTGCCGTCACCCGAGCCGAGCGACCCGCCCTGATGGCCGCAGCGATGCGGGAGGCCGTAAGCGCCGGCCGAAGCGCGCGCCTGGCCGGCCGGATCCCCCGCCGCTGGCACTCCGCTCAGGCATCCTCCCCCCTCACCGACCGCGCCGCCTTCTGATCACGCTGCCAGGCTGACTCCCGCGGCCGCTGCGCCTGCTGCCCCGGCCCCGTTGCCGCCGGCACCAGTTGCCACTGGCAAAGGCCGGGTTGGCCCACGTTGCGCTGTCTGCGCTCCATCCGTACCCGGTCATCCGGTGATCGGCTCACTGATTGTGAATCACATTCATGTAGTTCAGGCGCAAATGATAAACATTGGATAACAGCTGTAACATCCGACCCATTCGCATCTATTGTCACATCTGCACCATGTTTACCGTCGAGGGACATTTACGCGGGGAGATGGACGATGAACGGTGAGTGCGAACAGACGACGCCGGGCCCGAAGATCCAAGTCCCCGGGCCGGAGCGCAACCGCCACCGGACCGCCGGACGGATTCTGAAGGGGTTCGCCGTCCCGCTCGTCGCGGCGGGCGTGATCACGGCCGGCTCGCCTGGTTTCGGCCAGTACAAGGTGAAGCACGGCGACACGCTCAGCCACATCGCCCAGCGGTACGGAACCACCGTGAAGACGCTGGTCGCTCTGAACAAACTGCCCGGCAACGGCGACACCATCTATGCGGGCGAGACGCTGAAGATCCCCGGCAGGGGCACGGCGCCCCGGCCGCCGGTCCACACCGTCACCCACCTGGTGAAGCGTGGCGACACGATCAGCGCCATCGCCAAGCGGTACAAAGTCACCCAGCGGGCCCTGCTCGCGGCCAACGGGTTGCGACCCAGTTCGCGGATCTTCGCCGGACGCCCGCTCAAGGTACCCGTCCGCCCGGCGCCGAAGAGGAAGAACAACACCTTCGCGGGCCGTACTTATCCCGATGACATCGTCCTGGCGGCCGACAGGAACCGAGCCGCACTGCGGAAGCGGAAGCTCCCCGGCCGTGCCCAGTTGCGTACCTTGATCATCTCCACCTCGAGGCGGTACGGCGTCGACCCGGAACTGGCCCTGGCCGTTTCCTGGCAGGAGTCGGGCTGGAAGCAACGGGCCGTCTCCCCCGCCAACGCGATCGGCGCGATGCAGGTGATCCCCTCCACCGGCCGCTTCGTGTCCGGCATCGTCGGCCGCCGGCTGGATCTGCTCAAACCGGCCGACAACGTCACCGCCGGCGTGGTGCTGCTGGACCGCCTGACCGCCTCCGCAAAGCTGGACCTCGCCGTGGCTGGGTATTACCAGGGGTTGGGAGCCGTGCGCAAACACGGCATGTACGCGGACACGAAGGTCTATGTGAAGAACGTCCTTCGGATCAAGGCTCAGCTCGAGGCCGGCTGGAACCCTGCCCGCTGAGCCATGTCCCGGCGACCGCGTAGCAGACCCGCGAGCAACGGTGGTCCGGCGCGGCGAGGGAGCCGCCCGAGGACCGCCTCTTTACACTCTCAGAGCAGACAGGCTTCGAGAGGTGGCTCACCGCACGTGACGGACGACGTGGAGACGCAGACCAGCGATCACCTCGTCGGGCGACTGCTCGACGGGCGGTACCGCGTGGGTGCGCGCATCGCCCGGGGCGGCATGGCGACGGTGTACGAGGCGCTGGACACCAGGTTGGACCGGATCGTCGCGCTCAAGGTGATGCACCTCGGGCTGGGTGACGACGCCGAGTTCGGCCGCCGGTTCGTGGCCGAGGCCCGGGCTTCTGCCCGGCTGTCCCACCCGAACGTGGTGGCCGTCTTCGACCAGGGCGACGACGACGGCACCTTGTTCCTCGCGATGGAGTACGTGCCGGGCCGGACGCTGCGCGACGTCGTACGCCAGCAGGCGCCGCTGCCGCCTGCGCGGGCCCTCGACCTCCTCACGCCGATCCTGTCGGCGCTGTGCGCCGCGCACGACGCCGGCATCGTGCACCGCGACATCAAGCCCGAGAACGTCCTGATCGCCGACGACGGCACGATCAAGGTCGCCGACTTCGGACTCGCCCGAGCCGTCACCACGACCGGCAACACGGCCACCCAGGGCCTGCTGATGGGCACCGTGTCCTACCTCGCACCGGAGCTGGTCACCGACGGTAGTGCCGACGCCCGTTCCGACGTCTACTCCGCCGGCATCCTGCTGTACGAACTCCTTACCGGCGTCAAGCCGCACAGTGGCGACACGCCGATCCAGGTGGCGTACCGGCACGTCCACACCGACGTACCGGCGCCGTCGCTGCTCCGCCCCGAAATCCCCCCGTACGTCGATGCGCTGGTGCAGCGGGCGACCGCGCGGGACCGGGACTTGAGACCGGCGGATGCGCGGGTGTTGAGCCGACAGGTGCGGCGCGTGCGCAGCGCGCTCGACGAAGGCCTGCAGGATGATCCGGAGCTGACTGGTGACCTGACCGTCCCGATCCAGGCCATCCGCCAAGACAGCGAGTACGACGACGGCTATACGCGGCCCGGCTACACCCAGGAGCCGCGGGCCGACACCATCGTCGTACCGTTCCAACCCGGGCCGGACGAACCAGCACCGCGTCGTACCGGCTCGGCCGTCACACCGACGCGGCCGCGGTCCCGGTGGCGCAGGCTGGTCTCGTTGATCGCTGTGCTCGCTCTGGCGGTCGGTGTCGGCACAGCCGCCTGGTACTACGGCATCCATCGGTACACCTCGACCCCGAGCCTGGTGCGCTTGACCGCCCAGCAGGCGGGGGCAAAGGCCGGCGAGGTCGGCCTCTCGACCAAGCTGCTCGACCAAGCGTTCTCCGAGGACGTGCCCAGGGGGATGGTGGTCGATACCGAGCCGGCGCCGGGCGATCGGATCCACAAGGAGGGCACGGTCGGCCTGATCGTGTCGAAGGGGCCCGAGCGCTACCGGGTGCCACAGCTCGCCGGTCTCGAGCTCGAGGCCGCCAAACGGGCGATCGAGGGCACCAACCTGGTCACCGGCAAGATCACCGAGGTCTACCACGAGGCCGTGCCGCAGGGCCGGGTGATCAGCTACCTGCCGAAGTTCGACACAGTGATGAGGCGCGGCAACTCCGTGAACCTCTGGGTCAGCCTCGGCAAGCGACCGATCCAGGTGCCGGACCTGACCGGCAAGACGGCCGCGCAGGCTTCGCGGACGCTGCGCAAGGCCGGCTTCCAGGTCCAGCGCCGCGGGGAGTTCAGCGACACGGTCGCCGAGGGCAGGGTGATCAGCCAGAACCCGAGCTCCGGGACCCGGTTCGCCAAGGACACCATCCAGCTGGTGGTGTCGAAGGGGCCGACGGTGCGCGACGTACCGAACGTCGTGCGCAAGCCGTTGGGCGAGGCACAGAAGGTCCTGGCCGAGGCCGGCTTCGTCGTGGAGGTCGAGCAGGCGCCGTTCCACCTCGGGCTGAACCTGGTCGCCGGGCAGAACCCGAAGGCCGGCCAGAAGGCGAAGGCGGGGAGCACGGTCGTCGTCACCGTCCTCTGACCCACCCGTCGGCGGTCACGGTGTCAGGTGTCTGAGAGGCTTTGCCGGTGAACCACCCCCGCATCGCCGTCCTTGCCCTGCTCGCGGTGGCGGCGGCGTGGGGCTCGACGTTCTTCCTCACCAAGGATCTGCTGCTGCGGATGGACGTAGCCGACTACCTGGCCCTGAGGTTCGCGATCGCCGCGATCGCGCTGATCCTGGTCCACCCGCCGGCGATCAGCAGGCTCAGCAGGCTCGACCGGCGCCGGGGCATCGTCCTCGGCGTCATCTACGGGATCGCCCAGCTGGTGCAGACCGAGGGACTGCGGCACACGTCCGCCAGCATCTCCGGCTTCGTCACCGGCATGTACGTCGTGTTCACCCCGCTGCTGGCCGCACTGATCCTGCGCCAGCGGATCGGACGATGGGCCTGGATCGCCGTGGCCCTGGCCACGATCGGGCTCGGCGTCTTGTCATTACGCGGGTTCAGCATGGGTACGGGCGAGCTGCTGACCCTGGCCTCGGCCGCGCTCTATGCCCTACACATCATCGGGCTCGGCGCCTGGTCGACCCCGTCCAACGCGTTCGGGCTGTCCAGCCTGCAGATGGTCGTGATCGTGGTGGTGTGCGCGATCGGCGCGATCCCCGGCGGCTTCACCCTGCCGAGCGGCACCGGCGACTGGACCCGAGTGGTCTACATGGCTCTGGTCGCCGGTGCGTTCGCGCTGATCGTGCAGACCTGGGCCCAGGCCCACCTCACCCCGACCCGGGCAGCGATCGCGATGACGATGGAGCCGGTGTTCGCGTCCGCATTCGCCGTACTGTTCGGTTCGGAGAGCGTCACCGGGCGGATGCTGATCGGTGGGGCGCTGGTGCTCTCGGCGATGTTCCTGGTCGAGCTCGCACCACGGCGCAAGATCGAGGCCGAGGTCCAGCACCTCGCGCAGTAGGGAGGTTGGGGGTGCGGGACGACAGTGCACGCCGGATCAGGCTCTACCCGGTCGTCGTGATCGTCGTACTGATAGCCGTCCTCGCCGTCGGCACGATGTCCAACCTGTCCCGCAACCCACAACCGGAGCTCGTCGCCGAAGGCATCCCCGGGCGAAAGGTGCCGGCGACGACGACCGCCCGGCTGCCGTCCGTACACCCCGACCTGGTCCGGCACGCCCTCGCCGACCTGGACGCGCTCACCTTGCCCAGCGGCGCCACCCTCGCCGGCTGGGACGGACCCTGGCGGTTCGTCTGGCCGCGTGACGCGTCCTTCGTCGCGGCGGCCCGTTGCTCAGTGGGCCAGTACGCCGAAGCCGACCGGGTGCTGGCCTACCTGACCAGGATCCGCCCGACCTCCGGCCGCTGGGCGGCGCGCTATCTGGCCGACAGCGGGTCCCCCGTCCCAGACGGCCGCGAAGCGCAGTCGGACGGCTCCGGCTGGGTGCTGTGGGCGACCTGGTTCTGCGCGGTCAGCCGTCCCGACACCGCCGCAGCACTTGTCGGGTTGCGGGCCGGCTGGCCGATGCTGAAGCAGTCCGGGGACCAGATCGTCGCCGAACTCGGTACCGACGGTCTCCCCCAGGCGTCGCCCGACTACTGGGAGCGGCACGAGCCCGAGGTCACACTCGGCACCATCGCGCCACTGCTGGCCGGCCTCCGCGCGGGAATCGCGACCGCCGATCTCCTCGGTCGCAACGGCGAAGCCGACCGGTGGCGCGCCGCCCTGTCAAGGCTGTCGACTGCCACCGATCGCACCTTCGGCCCGGACTACCCACGCACACCAGCACAAGCGACCAGTACCAACAGCGAGCTCGGCGGAGCCACCCAACTCCGCACCCCCACCACCCCCCGCCAAACGGCCGGCCTCGACAACCCGGTCGGCGTCGACAACCAGGTCGGCGTCGACCCGGTCCGCGTCGACAACCCGGTCGGCGTCCCGGTCGGCGTCGCTGCCCAGACCGGCCTCGACAACACAGCGGGACTCCACGACACGACCGGACTCCGCGACACGCTCGGGATCGGCGGCGTGGCTCGTCCAGCGGGCGGCGGCAGTGTGGGTATCGCAGGCGGGGCGGACGCGATCGTGACCGTTCTCGGGCCGCCCTTCGCCCCACCTCGCGCCGACATCAGCGCCGCGATCGAACGCAGTCACGACCTGTTGACCCTGCCCAACGGGGGTGTCACCCCCGGCCAGGACTGGCGCGCCGATGGAGTCGCCTGGACCCCGCAGACCGCCCTGTTCGGCCTGAGCGCCGCTGCTCGTGGTGACCGCGCCACCGCCGAGTCCGTTCTTACCTGGCTCGATACCCACCGCACCTCGACCGGCGCGCTTCCCGAGAAGGTCAACCGCGAGAACCGCCTCGCAGGCGAAGCCCCTCTCGGCTGGACCTGCGCCCTCGTCATCCTCACCGCCGCCGCCCTCGACACGCCCCTCCCCACCCCCGCCGGCTGACCCGACCATTTCCGCCCCACGCTGCGCCACTTCGAGCACCCGCCAGCCACGAACACCGCGCCGGCGTGACTGGCCAGTGCACAAAGTCGAGGTCACCACCCACTTTGAGCACCCACCAGCCATCGACACCGCACCGGCGTGACTGGCCAGTGCACAAAGTCGAAGCGACCGCCCACCTTGAGCACCCGCCAGCCATGCCCACCACCTTGGCATGACTGGCCGGTGCACAAAGTTCCCAGCCCACGCCCAGCCTCGAGGCCGCAGCTGACGCCCACCGCGACTCACGTACGTGACTCCGACCGGCTCACGCCGCGCCACTTTGAGCACCCACCAGGTACGAACACCGCACGGGACGACCAGCTCGTGCGCAAAGTCGACCGGGCGCCGGGCCGGCCTCGGCCGCCCGAGTCCACAGTTGACGCCGGAGGCAGCGGCTCAACGTACCTAGCCCTGGCCGGCTCGCGCCGCCGCTCCCCTTGTGCACCCACTAGCCACCAACACCGCGCCGGCGCCACCAGCCCGTGCACAAAGTCGAGACCAGTGCCCACCTTGAGCACCCGCCAGCCATGGTGACCGTCGCGGCGTGACTGGCGGGTGCACAAAGTCGACCGAGCGTCGGGCCGGCCGCGTCTCACCCGAGGCCGCGACTGACACGAGGCCGCGACTGACGCGGGAGACACCGGCGCGACAGGCCTGATGCCGACCGGCTCGCACGGCGCCACTTTGAGCACCGACCAGCCACCAACACCGCGCCGAGACGGCCAGCCCGTACACAAAGGTCGCGGCGGGCCACCACGTTAGGCACCCGCCAGCCATCGGAATCGCCGCGCAGCGACCGGCGGGCGCACAAAGTCGAAGCGGGCTCCACCTTGGGCACCCCGCCAGCCATGTCATGCCGGCGAGCCTCGGGGCCGCGGCCCGGACAGCGGTATCAGGAATCGATTTCTCACCCTTGGTCAGTGATGCAACCAGGATCGTCCGAATTGCTCAGCAGGAGCGGATCCTGGCGTCGAGGCCGTTCGCAAACGACAGGCAGATGCGAGGCCGGCCCTGATCCGGGTGCGGTCGCACGATCAGGGGGAAGGCGTCCGCCCCCTGGACCTGCGGAGTCCGCTCCGTCTTGAGCGTGCCCACCGCTCCTCCCCTGGCCCGAGTCGCGGCCTTGACGTCCTCGACCGTGACGACGCTGCGTGCGCCTTTCACTGCCGCGGTGGTCGCGTCGTCGGCGACGGCCAGCGCGAAGTCGACCTCCGGCGGGGTCGACCAGGTGGTCGTCGAGACCGGTACGACCAGGCCCCAGAGCAACACGCCGAACAGACCGATCGCGCGTCGTACTGTGCGCCCCTGGTCGGCGACGAGGATGCCTGCGCACAGCACGGCGAGTACCAAGGAGAAGCCCCGCAGCATCCAGTGCCGGTCCAGGCGGCCGTCGACGGCAAAACCCGCAACGATCGCGATCACGATACAGGCGAAGACGGCACCGGCCGCGGCCGCGAGGTTGGGCCTGACTTTCATGGCGCCGACGATAGGGCCCAGCCGTTCGTCACAGCGAACCCGCCGTTCCGCTGGGCATCACCCTGGACCAGCACGATCCCGGCCCGCTGGCCATCACGCTCGACCAGCACGATCCCCGGCCCGCTGGCCATCACGCTGGACCAGCACGATCCCCGTTCTGCTCAGCATGGCCCGGAGGGCGACCACGTCCAGGCATCGGGCGAGTTCCGCGGCCGGTGGACGAAGTAGGCCGTACCGGGTGGCGCTACCTGGAAGGGCACCGCCTCCGCTCCACCGGTTCTGCGACAGCTACCGCGGCATGTCATCTGCCTCTTATGCGCAGGAAGGATTCCGCCCGCCTCGACACACCAGTTGCCCCACGCTTCGACGGACGCGAACGTGGGTGGTGCTAGGTCAACCGGGGAAAGGGAGCCTCGGCTGGGGTGGGCCGTGGGTGGGGTCGACACCGTCGAAGAGGCTGCTGACGGACTCGCCGGCGTGGATGCGGGAGATCGCCTCGGCGAACAACCCGGCCACCGAGCGGACCTGCAGCTCGGGAAACCCGTCTGGCCTCGGCACCGTGTCCGTGGTGACCACCTCGGTGATGGACGGGTGGGAGCGGAGGCGCTCGACAGCCTTTCCGGCGAACAACCCGTGCGTACAGGCGATCGCGGCCTGCGTGCAGCCGAGTGCCTCCAGCTTGTCGAGCAGCTCGACGATCGATCCGCCGGTGGCGATCTCGTCGTCCAGCACGATGGCCCGCTTGCCACTCACGTCACCCACGATCGCGTCGATCACCACCGTGTCGTCGGCCAGCCGCTGCTTGCTGCCCGCCGCCACCGGAAGGCCGAGCAGGCGGGCGAACTGGGTGGCCGTCTTGGCGTTGCCGAGGTCCGGGCTGACCACCACGGTGTCGGTCAGGTCGCTGCCGCGGAAGTGCTCGGCCAGGACGCCGATTGCGGTCAGGTGGTCCACCGGCACGGAGAAGAAGCCGTGCACCTGCGGCGCGTGCAGGGCCATCGTCAGGATCCGGTCGACCCCTGCGGCGACCAGCAGGTCGGCCACCAGGCGACCACCGATCGAGATGCGGGAGGCGTCCTTCTTGTCCGAGCGCGCGTACGCGTAGTGCGGCATCACCGCGGTGATCTGGGCCGCCGACGCGCCTCGGGCGGCATCGATCATCAGCAGCAGCTCCATCAGGTGCTCCTGCGTCGGCGGAACCAGCGGCTGGACGATGTAGACGTCCCGCTGGCGGCAGTTAACCTGCAGCTGGGCCTGCAGGCAGTCGTTGCTGAAGCGGCTGATCTCCACCGGCGACAGGTCCACGCCGAGGTCGGCGCAAATCTGATCGGCCAAACTGTGATGGGCACTACCGCTGAACACGACGATCTCTCGCACGGTCACTCCCCGACGTTCCGACCAGACGCTGGCGAGCCTACCCTCCCGGGCCATGGCGCCCGTGACTCGTCTGTTTCCGACGCCCTTGGCCGGCACTGCGGGGGGCGGTCAGCGGACGATCCGAGCGATCACCTCGGCGCCCTGGCGGCAGTCGGCTGCGGAGACGTCCAGGTGGGTGACCAGCCGCAGTGTGGTGGCTCCGACTCCACCCACCAGGACCCCTTCGGCCTTAGCCGCCTCGACCACCTGCGCCACGGACTTGCCCGTCCCTGCGAGGTCGGCGACCACGATGTTGGTCTCCACCTGGTCCGGCTTCACAGAGCCGGGTACGGCGTCAGCGAGCAACTCCGCGACAGCCCGGGCGTTCGCGTGGTCGTCGGCCAGCCGCTCGACGTTGTTCCGTACGGCGTACAGCCCGGCCGCCGCGAGCACTCCCGCTTGGCGCCAGCCGGCGCCAAGCCGCTTGCGCCAGACCCGCGCATCCCGGATCAGGTCGGCAGAACCGGCCAGCACCGACCCCACGGGAGCGCCAAGCCCCTTCGACAGGCACACGCTCACCGCCTTGGCCCGGGCTGCATAACCATCCACCGGTACACCAGTGGCGACCGAGGCGTTCCACAGCCGGGCGCCGTCCAGGTGCAGCGGCAAGCCGCGGGCGTCCAACTCGTCCGCCAGCACGTCGTACGCGGCTTTGGGCTGGATCGTGCCGCCGCCGAAGTTGTGGGTGTTCTCGATCGACACGGCCGAGGTCGTCACGAAGTACGGACCGAGGTCCGGGGCGATCAGCGCGCGGATCTGCTCCAGGTCGATCTGTCCGCCCGGGGCGCTCCAGGTCCGGGTGGTGATACCGCTGACCGCGGCGTGAGCGCCGAGCTCGGCGCGAGCGATGTGCGCGCCGGCCTCGCAGAGCACCTCGCTGCCGGGTGAGACGAGCGACCGGACGCCGAGGATGTTGGCGAGCGAGCCCGTGACCGTGAACAGGGCGGCTTCGTGGCCGAGCAGGCCTGCGACCTCAGCCTCCAGCTCGGCCACGGTCGGGTCCTCGCCGTACACGTCATCGCCGACCGGCGCGCTGGTCATCGCTGCCAGCATCGCCGCGGAGGGGCGGGTGACCGTGTCGGAACGGAGATCGATCGTCATGCCCGCGCCCCGCGCAGCCGCTCCGCGACCAGGAAGGCGAGCTCCAGCGACTGGTGCCGGTTCAGCCGGGGGTCGCAGGCCGTCTCGTACCGGCTCACCAGATCCTCCGCGACCAGTTCCTCGCCGCCGCCGAGACACTCGGTGACGTCGTCACCGGTCAGCTCGATGTGCATGCCACCCGGCCACGTGCCGACCTCTTCGTGGGCGTCGAAGAAGCCCTGCACCTCGGTGATCACGTCGTCGAAGTTGCGCGTCTTGTAGCCGTTCGGCGTCTCGTAGGTGTTGCCGTGCATCGGGTCGCACACCCAGGCGATCGGGGAACCGTGGTCGCGCACCGCCTCCAGCAGCGGCGGCAGACCGTTGCGAATCCTGGCGGCGCCCATCCGGGTGATGAAGGTGAGACGGCCCTCCTCGCCCTTGGGGTTGAGCTTGTCGATCAGCGCGCGGATGTAGGCCGGCGTCGTGGACGGCCCGATCTTCACGCCGAGCGGGTTGCGCAACGAGGCGAGGAACTCGACATGGGCACCGTCCAGCTGTCGCGTCCGCTCCCCCACCCAGAGCAGGTGCCCGGACACGTCGTACGGCTGGTCCGTGCGCGAGTCGATCCGTGTCAGCGCGTGCTCGTACTCGAGGATCAACGCCTCGTGGCTGGCGTAGAAGTCGACCGTCCGGAACTCCTCCGAGTTCGCGCCGCATGCCCGCATGAAGGCGAGCGCGCGCTCGATCTCGGTGGCCAGCTGCTCGTACTTCTGACCGACCGGCGACGACTTCACGAAGTCGGTGTTCCATGCGTGCACCTGGTGCAGGTCGGCGTACCCGCCGGTCGTGAACGCGCGAGTCAGGTTCAGCGTCGCGGCAGCCGCGTTGTAGACGCCGCGCAGCCGCTGGGGATCGGGGATCCGCGCCTCCTCGGTGAACTCCAGCCCGTTCACCGCATCGCCCCGGTACGAGGGGAGCGTGACGCCGTTGCGGGTCTCGTCGCCACTGCTGCGGGGCTTCGCGTACTGCCCCGCGATCCGGCCCACCTTCACCACAGGCACGCTGGCGGCGTACTGCAGGACGACCGCCATCTGCAGCAGGACGCGCAGCTTGGCCCGGATGTTCTCGGCGGTGACGCCTTCGAACGTCTCGGCGCAGTCGCCGCCCTGCAGGATGAACGCCTCACCCCGGGCGACGGCGCCGATCTTGGTGGTGAGGTCGTCGCACTCGCCGGCAAAGACCAGCGGCGGCAACGTCCGCAACTGCCCGATCACCTGCTCCAGCGCGACGGGGTCCGGCCACTCCGGCTGCTGCAGCGGCTTGAGCGCGCGCAGTTCGTCAAGACTGGGAACGCCGGGCACGAGCGGTGAGCTCAGGGTCGCGAATTGCATGGCCCAAGCCTAGGCCAGCGCCCCACACCCCCGCCCCCGCGTCTCACCCACCTCCCGGCGCCCTCAGCCGAGGGAGCTGGGGTCGGCTGGTACGTCGACTGCGTGGCGGCGGAGGAGGTCCAGCGGTACTGCTTCCAGGGCCCGGAGGTGGGTCGAGGCGAGGACTACCGGAGCGGCGACGCCTGCGTGGTAGGCCTGCAGCCAGCGGACCGCGACCACGCACCACCGATCGCCCGGACGCAGGCCCGGGAAGCTGAGCTCCGGCCGGGCGGTGGTGAGGTCGTTACCGACAGACGACTGGTGGGCGAGGAACTCGGCCGTCATCACGGCGCAGATGGTGTGGCTGCCCAGGTCCTCGGGTGCGGTGTTGCAGCAGCCGTCACGGAAGAATCCCGTGACCGGGTCTGTGCCGCACTCCTGCAGAGGTTCACCCAGTACGTTCAGCTCGCTGTCCACCAGGCCATCCTCTCGTACGGAGGCTTGGGTCAGGAGGCTTTGGTGTCCGGGTCGATCCGCGGGTTCACGTGGTTGTCCGGCACCTTGCCGGCCCTGATCAGCTCCTTGGCCTTGTCGGCGTACATGTCGACGTACTCCTGGCCGGACAGGTTCATCAGGGCGTACATGATCTCGTCGGTGACCGAACGCAGCACGAAACGGTCGCGCTCCATGCCCTCGTACCGGGAGAAGTCGAGCGGCTTGCCGATCACCACGCCGGGGCGCACGACGCGCGGGAGGCGGCGGCCGGGTTCGCGGACCACCCAGTGCGGCATCAGCGTGCCGGGCGGCTGGAGCTTCTCGGTGTCGATCATGGCCACCGGGATCACCGGGACGCCGGCCACGATGGCCATCCGGGCGACGCCGGTCTTGCCCTTGTAGAGCCGGCCGTCTGGTGAGCGGGTGCCCTCGGGGTAGATGCCGAAGAGCTCGCCCTTCTGCAGGATCTCCAGGCCCGTGTTGAGCGCCGCCAGCGAGGCCCGGCCGCCGGAACGGTCGATCGGGATCTGCCCGACGGAGCGGAAGAAGGTCGCCACCAGCCGGCCCTTCAGGCCGGGCGCGGTGAAGTACTCGGACTTGGCAGGGAAAATGATCTGCCGAGGCACGGCCACCGGCAGGAAGACCGAGTCGCAGAACGCCAAGTGGTTGCTGACCAGCAACGCCGGGCCGTCGTCGGGGATGTTCTCCAGCCCCTTGACCCACGGACGGAAGATCAGCTTCACGATCGGTCCGACGATGAACCGCCTGAGGAACAGGTACAGCAACGCCCTCACCTCCGTCACTCGGCCGCAACCCTACGTTCCACTCTGCGCCATGGGCAATGTCACCGCTCGTCGTGGGCGTGTGACGAGAAGTGTTGACGAGCTGTTGCAGACTGGGTGCGACGTCGGTCACGACACCCGGATCCGGGCTGGGCCCCAGGCCCGGAGCCTGCGACCATGGCGTTCTCAGTATCACCCAGTTCTGCCCGTACCGCTGGAGGAGCCACCGTGCCAGTGCAAGCTCATGCGGAGGACTTCCGCAGTCCCGGCTCCGGCGCGAGCGCCGCCACCGGCGTCCTGCTGTGCCATGGCTTCACCGGTTCGCCGAAGTCGCTGCGGCCCTTCGCCGAGCACCTGGCCGCGGAGGGCTTCGGCGTCGCCCTGCCGCGGCTGCCGGGTCACGGCACCGAGTGGCGCGAGCTCAACACCACCCGCTGGCAGGACTGGTACGCCGTCTTGGACGAGGAGCTCAAGCGTCTCGGCAAGGAGCACGAACAGGTATTCGTCGCGGGCCTGTCGATGGGCGGCTGCCTGGCCCTGCGGCTGGCGGAGGAGCACGGTGCCGACATCGCCGGCCTGATCCTGGTCAACCCGTCCGTGCAGACCGACGACAAGCGGCTGGTGCTGCTGCCCGTGTTGCAGCGCCTCGTACCGGCGTTCCCCGGCATCTGCAACGACATCAAGAAGCCTGGCGTGGACGAGGGGGCGTACGACCGGCTGCCTCTGCGCGGGCTCCACTCGCTGTCCCAGCTGTGGCGGATCACCAGGGAGGATCTGGCGAAGGTGACGCAGCCGGTGCTGCTGTTCCGGAGTACGGTCGATCACGTGGTGGAAGCGAGCTCGGGCCTCAAGATCCTGTCCTCGATCTCCTCGCGCGACGTCACCGAGACGCTGCTCGAGGACAGCTACCACGTGGCCACCCTGGACAACGACGCACCGCGGATCTTCGCGGACACCACCGCATTCATCCGCCGGATCACAGCCGATGCGTGACAACGGCCTGACCGCTGCGGAGTACACGTCGATGGGCGGGATCGACCCGCTCGTCGCCGAACCGGTACTGGCCGCACTGGCCGAGGCGGGCATCGCCGCGTACGCCGCCGCGCCGGACGCCACAGACGGCACGGGCGAGGGCGAGGGCGATGGCCAAGGCCAGGTCCCGGGCCAGGTCCGGGAGGAGATGTTCGTCGACTCCGCCTCGGCCGAGCGCGCCCGCGCGGTGATCGAGCGCAGCACCGAGGACGCCGAGTGGAAGTCCCTCGTCGAGCAGTTCAACGCACCCTCGGCCCCCGGCCACGCCGAGAGCCCGGTGCCTGCGTGGCCGGCCAGCGAGGACGTCGACGAGACCGCCTACGAGCCGCTCATCGACGTGCCGTCCGGGCTGATCGTCGGCGACGACCCGGTGGACGAGGAGGAGGAAGAGGAGCAGCGCCCTGCCCGCGTCCACGACCCGCACGACCACTACATCCCGCCGGAACCGCCCCGCGGCCCGCGCCTGGACTGGATCAGCCGGGCGGCCTGGCTGGGCGTCATCGGTGGCCCGGTCCTGGTGCTGCTGGCGGCGATCTTCAACTTCGGCGCCAGCCGGATCACGGTGCTCGCCGTACTGGGCTTCGCCGCCGGCTTCCTCACGCTGGTGATCCGGATGAAGGACCGGCTGCCGGGCGACGACAGCGGGGACGACGGCGCCGTCGTGTAGGCGGCCGGACGGTCGTACTAGAGTGCTGATCGTCGGACAATCCGACGATCACTGAGGAGGCAGCCGTGCAGGTCACCGAGACGGTCGAGATCACCGGCCATCTGATGGACTCCGGGCTGCTGTCCCGGGTCCTCGACGACGTCCGCGAGTACGGCGGCGACTACAAGCTCGACAAGTTCGACCTCGGCTACGACAAGGAAGATCCGTCGACCGTCCGGATGACCGTGGGCGCGGCCGACGAGGAAGCCCTGCAGCGGCTGCTGATGCGGATCCAGACCAAGGGCGCGAACCTGGTGCACCCGGGCGAGCCGGAGATCAGCGAGGTCACCCTGGACGGCGTCTTCCCCGACGGCTTCTACTCCACCACGAACCTGCCGACCAGCGTGCGGCTCGAGGGCCGCTGGGTCACCGTGGAGAACCCGGAGATGGACTGCGGCCTGCTGGTGGAGGGCAAGACGGTCCGCACCATCCCGATGTCCGACGTACGGATCGGGATGCGGATCATCACCAGCGCGCAGGGCGTCAAGGTCACTCCCCCGATCGTCGCCGACGTCGAGGAATCCTTCGGCTTCATGGAGTCCGAAGTGTCCACCGAGAAGCCGCAACGGGTGCTGGTGCGGCAGGTGGCCGACGGCATGCGCGAGGCCAAGCAGGCCGGCAAGAAGGTGCTCTGGGTCGGGGGTCCCGGCATCGTGCACACCGGCGCCGCCCCGGCGATGGTCGCGCTCGTCGAGGCCGGGTTCGTGGACGTCCTCTTCGCCGGCAACGCGCTCGCCACCCACGACATCGAGTCGTCCCTGTACGGCACGTCGCTGGGCGTCGACCTGTCCCACGGACATGGTGTCGAACACGGCCACGAGCACCACATCCGCGCGATCAACACGATCCGCAAGGCCGGCTCGATCGCGGACGCGGTGAAGCAGGGTGTGCTCACCTCCGGGGTGATGCACGCGCTGGTGAAGAACGGCAAGCGGTTCGTCCTGGTCGGTTCAGTGCGCGATGACGGTCCACTGCCGGACGTCTATACCGACGTGCTGGAGGGCCAGCGCGCGATGCGGGCCGAGCTGGCGGACGTCGGTTACTGCCTGATGGCAGCGACCATGCTGCACTCCGTGGCCACGGGCAACATCCTGCCCGCATCCGTCCCGCTCACCTGCGTCGATATCAACCCCGCCACCGTCACGAAGCTCGCGGACCGCGGTTCCTCCCAGGCCCGTGGCATCGTCACCGACGTCGGCCTGTTCATCGAGCACCTCGCCCACGAGCTCGCCCCGGGCTTCGACGAAGCCAACTGACGAGTACGCCGCCGCGGCGGCGTACTCGGTGTGGGGCGGGTTACGGCAGCCGGCGACGACGAAGGGCAGGATGTGGGCATGACGGAACTGGTGCACCTGGACACGGACGAAGGCCTCGCGGCCATCACGCTCGACTCGCCGCACAACCGGAACGCGCTCTCCCAGCAGCTGACCGGCGAGCTGCTCGCGCACTTGGGTGCCGCGGCCGCCGACGATGCGGTCCGGGTGATCGTGATCCGATCGGCGAGCGACGTGTTCTGCTCCGGGGCCGACCTGTCCGAGGCGACCACCGTCGGCATGGGCGTCGGCGCGCGGCGGATGGTCGACGTCCAGCGCGCGATCGTCGCCAACCCCAAGCCCGTTGTGGCGCAAGTCGCCGGGCCCGTCCGGGCCGGCGGTGTCGGGATCGTCGCCGCCGCGGACATCAGCATCTCCGGTCACAGCGCGACCTTCGCGCTCACCGAGGTGCGGCTGGGGCTCGCCGCAGCGACCATCTCGCTGACCGTCATGCCGCGCCTCCACGACCGAGCCGCCTCGCTCGCGTTCCTGACCGGCGACAGCTTCGGCGGCGTCGAGGCCGCGGAGTTCGGACTGGTCACCCGCAGCGTCCCGGACTACGAGCTGCAGACGGCGGTCGACGCCGTACTGGCCTCGCTGCTGAAGGGATTGCCTCAGGGCATGCGCGAGACCAAGAAGCTGCTCAACCGTGAGCTGCTCGCCGATATCGATGCCCGCGGCACCGACCTCGCCGAGCTCTCCGCGAGCCTGTTCGGCTCCGACGTCGCGCGCGAGGCCATGCTCGCCTTCCTCAACCGCAAGAAGCCCTGACCCCCGGGACCACCGAGCTTGTCGAGAGTCCCCGCTCACCTGTCAGACCCGTAGATTGCCTGCCCCGCCGCCAGCCAGGTGAGAACTCACCAGGCAACGCCCGGGCGCGCCCCGGAGTCGGGGCAAGGGCGCTCGGTCCGCTAGCTGTGGACAGCCTCCTGCCGATTCGTCGGGTCTGGTGCGGACACACCGGGTTGGTGCCCCAGATGCGACGAATCGCCGGAAGGTTTTCCACAAGCCAGGCCGGGTCTCGTGGGTTGGTGCTGTGGCGGCGGCGTGGGTGGAGCGCTCGACCCAGGGCTGGGTATCGGCGATGGGTCCCCGCGAGTGGTGCTGGTTAGCGATGGTTCGTCGTGGTGCCGGGGGTGCGCAGGACGGGTGACGGCGAGGCGGGGCGATGGAAGGGGGCCACGGTTAAGCGCCGGCTGGTCGACGCGCGAACGTCGAACGGTGCCTACGCGCCGCGGGGGTGGGAGCGAAAGGAGGGCCGGGAATCCGTATACCTGAAAAGGTATGTAAGTCCTTTTGAGGTATACGGATTTCGGCGGGAGGTCTGGGCTGCGACGAGCGGCGGAGCGGTGACCCGGGGGTTGGGTTAGGTGGGTGGCCCGATCTCGAGGAGGAGCGGGAGGTGGTCGGAGGCGGCAACCAGGTCGGTGCGGGTGACGCCGTCGACCTCGTCGAGCGGGATCAGCCGACCGGCGAGGCCCGGGGAGAGGTGTGCGCCGTCGATGCGCTTGTGGGGGTTGTCCGACCGGTACGTCGGCCCGGAGTCGGCGCCGAGATCGGTCAGGCCTTCGGCGGCCAGGCGGGACCATACCCAGCCGTCCGGCTCCTCGTTCAGGTCACCCGCCAGCAGGTACGGCGTGCCGAAGGAGCGACAGCCCGCCAGGACCTGGTCGAGCTCGCGCCGGCGGCCGCCGATGTGGAGTCCGAGATGGCAGACGACCAGCGCCAGGGCCGTGCCGCCGACGATCATCCCGGCGCCCGCCGCGCCCCCGGGCAACTGGGTGGCGACCAGCCGAAGCCGTCGCCGGACGAAAGGACGCCAGACGCGCCAGCCGCGCGGTTCGGCGACATCGGTGCCGTCGGCAACGAGGATGGCGTTGCGCGCGGCACCGGCGACGTACCGGAGGCCGAAGGTCGCGGCCATCGCCTCACGCCTGCTGCGCGTGCCCCACCAGGTGGGCGCCTCCTGGATCAGCACGACGTCGGGCGCGCAGGCCCGCACAACCCGGGCCAGTGCTTCGCGGTCGTCGCCCCAGCGATGAACGTTGTACGACAGCACCCGCAGACATGGACCGGCCGGCCCTTCGCTCATGCCTCTTGGTCACCCGACGGCTTGCCTGGCTCACCCGAGCGCCCAGTCGACCCCGAGTGCTCGGTCGGCGCCGAGCGCTCGGTCGGCCATGAGCCCGGTTGCCCTGACCTCTCAGCCTGCCCTGTCGCTGGCTCGCCAAGGCGCTCGGTCGCTCGCTCGCTCACCTGCTCTGTCGCTGGCTCGCCAAAGCGCTCGGTCGCTGGCTCGCCCGCCTGCTCTCTTGATCGCTCGGCCGCCCGCTCGGCGCGACGCGAGCCGGCTCGTGTACCGGCACGCAAGCCGGGCCGTTCGGCCCCGACCTCCGACGGCTGGTCGAGCCGCAGATCGGGCTCGGCCACGGTACGCATCCCGGTCCGGCGGCCGACTGATTTCCGGGCGGCGCGCTCCTGCCGGGCGGAGCGCCCGCTTCTTGCCGCGGTCTTGGCCGTCACGGCCGTGGTCTTGACCCGGACCCGGCGCAGCCAGGTCGCCTCCTCGCGGGCCAGGTCAGCCGCGCCCACCATGCCGGCCTCGGGCCCCAGGACCGCGCGGACGACCCTTGCTTCGGGGCGGAAACCTCGACCGGTCAGGGTTCGGCGGAAGGCTTCGCGGGCGGGTGCGAGCAGCAGCTCCCCCGCGTCGCAGACCCCGCCGCCGATCACGAAGGTGCCGGGGTCGAGGGCCGCGGCGATGTTGGCCAGGCCGATACCGAGCCAGCGGCCGACGTCCTCGAGTAGTTCGACCGCAACCGGGTCGCCGTCCTTGGCCAGCTCGGTGACGAGTGGCCCCGTGATCTGGCCAGGGTCGCCGTTCACCGCGCGGAGCAGGTTGTGCGCCACCGGGGAGCCGGACAGGGCCAGCTCACGGGCCTCTCGGACCAGTGCGTTGCCCGAGGCGTACTGCTCCCAGCAGCCGCGGTTGCCGCACTCGCAGCGATGACCGCCGGGGACGACCTGCATGTGGCCGAACTCGCCGGCGATGCCGTACTTACCCCGCTGCAGGGCGCCGTCGATGAGGATGGCGCCGCCGATGCCGGTGCCGAGGGTGACGCACACGAGGTGGCTCTCCCCCTGGCCGCCGCCGAACCGCCACTCCGACCAGGCCGCCGCGTTGGCATCGTTCTCGACCACGACCGGCAGGCCGAGCCGTCGCTCCACCGCGTCGCGCAGCGGCTCGTGCCGCCAGGCGAGGTGGGGGGCGAACAGCACCGAGGACCGGGTGCCGTCGACGAACCCGGCCGCACCGATCCCGACCGCGATCACGTCGTGCCGCGCTTCGAGGTGGCGCACGATGTCGGCGATCGCGTCCTCGGTCTCGCGCGGGTCCTTGGTCGGCGTGTCCCGGCGCAACCGGTCCAGGATGTTCCCCTCGGGGTCGACCACGCCGGCAGCCACCTTGGTGCCGCCGATGTCGATGCCGATGGTGAGCGCCTGCGTCAGTGCCATCGCCCGGCCTTTCTCGTCGCCCTGTCCGACACGGTCATCAGGTCGCCGTCCCGGACGCGGTCAGCTTCGGTGCGGCGGCGGCCGGACGCCGGGCCAGGTCCGCCGCTCCGATGATGCCTGCGTCGTTGCCCAGCTCGGCCAGTCCGAACCGGGGGTGCGGGCGGTTCGCCCGGGCCGGCAGGTTGCGCTCGAACGCCCGCTCGGCCGACCCCAGCAGCAGGTCCTTGGCCGCGCTGACACCTCCACCGATCACGATCACGCTCGGGTCGAACAGCGTGGCGATGCTGGCCAGGCCCTCGCCCAGCCAGCGGCCCAGGTCTTCCAACAGCTCGCGGGCGCACGGGTCACCCGCGGCCGCCGCCTCGGTGATCATCGGCCCGGTCAGCTCGGCCGCGTCCTCGATGCCGCACACGCTCAGCATCTGCGCCGCGCTCAGCGAGCCGGACTCGGCCTGCGCCCGACCCTCGCGGACCAGGGCCCGGCCCGACGCGTACTGCTCCCAGCAGCCCCGAGCGCCACAGCCGCAGCGATGTCCGCCGGGCACCACTCGCATGTGTCCCAGCTCTGCCGCGACACCGTGCGCGCCCCGGAGCAGCTCTCCGTCGATCACCACACCACCGCCGATGCCGGTGCCGACCGTCACGCAGATCATGTGCTCGGCGTCCTTCGCGGCACCGAAGGCGAACTCGCCCCAGGCCGCCGCGTTGGCGTCGTTCTCGACCACCACAGGCAGCTTCAGGCCGTCGCCGACGCGGGCGCCGAGCGGTTCGTCTCGCCACGCAAGGTTCGGTGCGAACAGCACGGTCGACCGGTCGGAGGAGACGAAGCCCGCCGCACCGATGCCGACGGCCTCGACCTCATGGCCGGCGATCAGCTCGGCTGCCGCGTCGATGATGGCCACGGCGGTCGCGTCGGTGGAGTCGGCCGGGGTCACGCGATGCGTGCGGGCCCCGATCCGGCCGTCGGCGCCGACGATTCCCGCGGCGATCTTGGTACCGCCGATGTCGATGCCGATGGTCAGTCCCATGGTTCCGGGTCCTCGCTCACGTCGATCCTGTCCACACCGCTCCGGGCCGGCCGGCCGGTGTCCTTCCGCCGCCCCTGGTCGGCGGTCCGCGCCTCCGCGTCCGCCCGCGCCTGCCGGGCCGACTCGGCCGCGGCCTCCAACAACGACCGTACAGAGCCGAGCACGCCGGCCGCCGTCGTGGCGAGCTGCTCGACCGCCTCCGGGCTGGTGTGGCGCACAC
Organism: Kribbella sp.; assembly: GCA_035759015.1. GTDB lineage: Bacteria > Actinomycetota > Actinomycetes > Propionibacteriales > Kribbellaceae > Kribbella. The sequence continues at coordinate 1,579 of DASTVQ010000140.1, read as the reverse complement.
GCGACACCAGCTGGCAGATCGGGCACCACTGACACTCGGGCCCGCCACTGCGCGCCGTACCGTGGTCGTGCTCGCCCGATTCCTCCTGCGCAGCCGCTTCGGCGGGGTCCGCCTCGCCGGTATCGGGTGTCGGATCGGCGCTGTGGTCCGCGCCCCGGGCGTCGGCGGCCGCCTGCTGCAGCACCGCGAACAGCTTCGCCGCCTCCTGCGCGACCGAACCCACGGGCTCCTTGCTCACCTGTTGCCCTCCGTCATGACGACGTCGCGACCGACCTCGTGATCGGCCACCTGACCGTTCGCATGCCCATCCTGCCGCCCGGTACGTCGACCTGCCGCCGGCCCGGGCGGTTCGACCGGCTCGGGCTCGGCCGGTCGTGGCTCGCGCGGCGCGAACCGCACCTGCAGGCGACCGTCGGCCAGCCGGGCACCGGCCACGACGCGCCGGGCCAAAGCGGCCGGGAGGGGCAGCACCCGACGGTACGAGCCGACCGTGACGATCAGCTCGTCGCCATGCCGGGCCAGCTCGAGGTCGTCGGCCGATGCCAACGGCAACGGCATGGTGAGCGTGTACGTCCGGCCGTCGGTGTCGATGTGACGGTCCACCCACAGCGAGGTCTCGTCGGTGGCGCGGGCGAACGGGTCATGGCCGCCGTACATCTCGACCGCGAAGGCCGCGAGCTCCTCGACGCCGACCGGCTCGCACGCCCGGTACGGCGACTCCCAGATCGGCAGCGGGCGGAACGAGTCGGCGACGTCGTCCAGGATCCCGCGCTGCGCGGCGACCCACTGGCGCCGCCAGTTGTCCGCGCCGGCTGCTGGGAACACACGGTTGGCGACAACGCCATCGACTCGATAGCCGTACAGGGACAACGTGGTGAGGCTGCGGCGGGCCTCGGCGACCACGACTGCCTCCGGCGTCAGCACAAGTCGTACCGAGGCGTCGGGGCCGGCCAGGAGCGAGCGGACGTCGGCAAGGTCACTGTGCAGCCGGCGCAGCGCGTCGAACACGCTGTCGTCGGGCATCGGGATCCCGGCCGCCCTGCTGAGCAGCGGTTTGAACGCACGGACCACCCGTCGCTCGACGTTGAAGATCCGGTCCATGTACCAGTTCAGTGCCTCCGGCAGGGCCAGCAGCCGGAGGGTCTCGGCCGTCGGCGCGCAGTCGACCACGATCACGTCCCAGCGGCCGGAGCGCACGTGGTCGCGCACCTCCAGCAGCGCGAGCACCTCCTCCGCGCCCGGCAGCACGGTCAACTCCTCGGCCTCGATCGGGTCCACGCCGACCACGTGCAGCACCGAGCGCAGGTAGGCCTGAATGTCACCCCAGGACCGCTCGAACCGGCGCTGCGCGTCGATCTGCTGGACAAAGAGCCGGTCGTCCACCTCGGTCGGCTCGCCGCCCACCGCCGCGTCGAACGCGTCCGACAGCGAGTGCGCGGCATCGGTGGAAAGCACCAGCGTGCGCAGCCCGCGCAGTGCGGCCAGCGTAGCGGTGCCGGCCGCGGACGTGGTCTTGCCCACGCCGCCTTTACCCGTGTACAGCAGAACCCGTGTCACAGCGCGGGCTCAGGACTCGACG
>DASTVQ010000139.1:0-6304 GCA_035759015.1 Kribbella sp. | reverse complement strand
GATCGCGCCGAGCGCGGCCATCGATTGACCCCAGGTGCGCAACGCTCGCTCGATGCCGATCAGTTGCGACGGCCGGGCCGAGCGCCACACGCCGGACTTGATCAGCGCGACCGACAGCGCGCCGACCTCGGCCGCACCTTGGACCAGCCAGTCCGGTGGCCGCATCGGCGCGATCGGGCGGGGCGTCCTCATGGCTTACCTCGCTTGGTCCCGCCTCCGGTACGACGGAAGTACTGCTCGAGCAAGCGGTCGGTGGGGACCCGCAACAGGTTGCCCAGGGCATCGGCCGGACGGACGATCGGAGGCGTGATGTTGTGTGGCCGCTCGGCGACCGCCGTACAGACCTGATCGGCGGCCTGCTCCGGTGTAAGCCCGGGCATCTTGTTCAGCAACGGCGTCGGCTCACTCATCCGCGTGTGCACGAGGCCCATGTAGACGGTCGACGTGGTCACACCGTCGCCACGGATCTCCTGCGCGACGCAGCGCAGCCAGACGTCGAACGCGCTCTTCGACGCCAGGTACGCCGACCACCGCGCCATCGGCGGGGTCCGCACGCCGGCGGTCGACACGTTGACGATGTGTCCCGAGCGACGCTCGCGCATCGACGGGAGCAACTCGAGCACGAGCTTGGCCGGGCCGAGGTAGTTGACCGCGTTCGTCCGCTCGATGTCGTGGAAGCGCTGGTACGAGTCCGCGACGGACCGGCGGATCGACTTGCCCGCGTTGCTGACCAGTACGTCGACGCGGCCGTGCTCGGCCAGCACAGTGCGAGCCAGCTCCTCGACCGCCTTCGGATCGGCCAGGTTCGCCGGGTAGACGAACGCCGCACCACCGGCGGCCCGGATCTCACCCGCTACGACGTCCAGCTGATCCGCCGTCCTCGCGACGAGCAGCACGGTCGCCCCGGCCCTGGCCAACCGCCGCGCGGTCGCCTCGCCGATCCCGTACGACGCACCGGTCACCAGGATCACCTGATCGCGAACGGCCGCCGCCAGCCGATCGTCGGCGATCCCCGTCCGGCCATTGGTCAACGCGACAAGCAACGACCACCCGATCGGACGCTTCCCAGTCACCATGCGCCTGACATTACCCGCTGGTAGCCGCCGATGGCAGGCGTTGCAGCCATTCGCGGATCAGGGCGCCGAACAACTCGGGCTGCTCGAGCTGCAGGTTGTGCCCGGCGACGTCGAGAGCGGCGAAGGTGGCGCGAGGATAGTGCGGGAGGAGCGCGTACTGATCGGCGTATCCGGTCACTGAGTCTTGCCTGCCGCACACGATCAGCGTCGGTCCGGTGTAGACAGGTCCGCTCTCCGGTCCGATCGACAATGCCCAGTTCCGCTGGATGCGATCGAGCGCCTCGGTGTCGGCGACGGCGAGGCCGGATGCCACGTCGGAGCGATACGCGGCCAGGGCGGCCGCCGTCTGGGCCACGGCGAGGTCGGTGAAGTCCTCGCCCTCGGTGAGTGACTCGAGGACGCCTGGCTCAGTGCGCAGGACGACGTGTTCGGGCAGGGTCCGCTTGCTGTGGACGAGCTCGCCGACGGGGCAGACCAGGCCAAGACCGAGGATCTGCTCCGGTCTCTCCGCGACCAGGCCGCGCGCGAGGTAGCCGCCGTACGACTCGCCGATCACGATGAACGGCTCGCTGCCGATCTCCTCGTCGATGAACGCCCGGACGGCGGCCTGGATGCCGTCGGAGCTGTCGATGTCGCCGGCCGGGCTCTGGCCCATTCCGGGCAGGTCGGGGTAGAGCCGCCGGTAGCCGGGCAGTTCGGCGAAGATCGGCTCCAGGCATCCGGTCATCAAGCGGTGATCGGGGGTCCAGCCGTGCAGCGCCAGTACTGGAACGCCGTCGCCGTAGGACACGTAGTGCAGTGTCATCGTGGTTACCTTTCGCCGAGCCCGATTCGAGCGAACAAGTTGTAGCAACCGGCACCGACAGTCTTAGAGTCGCCTCATGTCGAGTCGCACACCTCAAGGTCCCGCACCCGAAGCTTCCATCCTTCGCGCTCGCCTGGAGCGCGCCCGTGAGGCGGCCGCCGGCACCGGCCTGCTGATCGCCCCGGGGTCCGATCTGCGCTACCTGATCGGTCAGGCCGGTGGCTCGTTCGAGCGGTTGACCGCGCTGGTGATCCCGGCTGACGGCCCGGTCGCGCTCGTCGTACCGAAGCTGGAGGCGCCCGGGTTCGCCGGCTCGCCGCTGGACGAGCTCGGCGTCGAGGTCGTCACCTGGGTGGACGGCGACGATCCGTACGGCGTCGCCGCGGATCGGCTGCGGGGCGCGGACCGGGTCGCGGTGAGCGACTTCACGCCGGCGTTGCACGTGCTCGCGGTGCGGGATGCGTTGCCGAAGGCTGAGCAGGTGCTGGCCGGGCCGATCGTGCGTGAACTGCGGATGCGGAAGGACGCGGCCGAGATCGACGCGTTGCGGAAGGCCGGCGCAGCGATCGACCGGGTGCATGCGCGGGTCGGCGAGTGGCTGCGGCCCGGCCGGACCGAGGCGGAGGTCGGCGCCGACATCGCGGCCGCGATCGTCGAGGAGGGCCACGTCCTGGCCGACTTCGTCATCGTCGGCAGCGGCCCGAACGGCGCGAGCCCGCACCACGCTTTGTCCGACCGGGTGATCGAGGCGGGTGACGTGGTGGTCGTCGACATCGGTGGACCCGTTGCCGAGGGCTACAACTCGGACTCGACCCGGACGTACGCCGTCGGCGAACCCCGGGACGCGGACGTCGCCGCGACGTACGCCGTACTGCGGCAGGCGCAGCAAGCGGCGGTGGATGCGGTGCGACCGGGCGTGTCGGCCGAGTCGGTCGACGCCGCGGCCCGGGACGTGATCGCGGCGGCCGGCTTCGGCGACCTGTTCATCCACAGGACCGGACATGGGATCGGGCTCGACGTACACGAAGAGCCATACATTGTCAGTGGGAACGGGTTGCCGCTGGAGCCGGGGATGGCGTTCAGCATCGAGCCGGGCATCTATCAGCCGGGTCGCTGGGGTGCGCGGATCGAGGACATCGTGGTGGTCACCGCGGACGGCGTCGAGTCGATGAACAACCAGCCGCACGAGCTGGTCGTGCTCTGAGACTCAGCCCGCGCGGAAGGTCTTGCGGTAGGTGAGGGGAGAGACCCCGAGCTCGGAACGGAGGTGATGGCGCAGGGAAGCAGCGGTACCGAGGCCGGCCGACTCGGCGACGCGATCCACAGTCAGGTCGGTTGTCTCCAGCAGATGGCACGCGTGGCGCACGCGTTGCTGCAACAGCCACGTGCCCGGGGATTGCCCGGTCTCGGCCTTGAAGCGCCGGCTGAAGGTGCGCACGCTCATCTGGGCATGCGCGGCCATCGTCGGCAGACTGATCTCCCGGCCCAGCCGCTCGAGTGCCCACGCGCGCGTCGGCGCGGTGCCTTCGCTGCCCTCTTCCGGTACGACGCGTTCGATGAACTGTGACTGGCCACCGTCCCGCCACGGCGGTACGACGCAGTGCCGCGCGGCGCGGTTGGCGACCTCACTGCCGAAGTCGCGGCGGATCAGGTGCAGGCAGAGGTCCACGCCCGCCGCGAGACCGGCGGAGGTGAGGATGTCGCCGTCGTCGATGAACAACCGGTCCTCGTCGAGCTGCACCTGCGGGTAGACGCTGCGGAACAGCTCGGCGCGTTGCCAGTGCGTGGTGGCCGGCCGTCCGTCGAGGAGCCCGGCCGCGCCGAGGACGAACGCTCCAGTGCAGATCGACGCGATGCGGGTGCCCGGCCGGATGGTCGCGAGCGCCTCGGCCAGGTCGTCGGGCAGCGTGCCTTCGTAGCGCGGCTGCGCGATGTACGTGCCCGGGATGATCACGGTGTCCGCGTCGGCCAGCGCCTCGGGTCCGTAGTCCGGGATCAAGCTGAAGCCGGCGCTCGCCCGGATCGGCGCGATCTCGAGTCCACAGATGCGGACGTCGTACAGCGGGGTGCCGTCGGCCTGCGTGGCCGCGCCGAAGACCGTCGGCGGGATGGTCAGGTCGAACCCGACGACCGGCGCGAGGGCCAGGACGGCGATCCGGTGCGGACCGACCGCGGAGAGGTGCCGCTTGCGACGAGCAGAGGTCATGGCCATATCTTGACACATGCTGGCATTCTGGCCACTAGTTCGACGCTGGTCGAACCGGCAGACTTGGCCGGGTGACGCAGATTCTGGAGACGAAGAAGGCTTCCCGGGTCCATCTGGCCTGGGCGGTCGCCGCCGTGGGATTCGTGACGTTGATCGGTGCGGCCGGCTTCCGGTCGGTGCCGGGGGTGCTGCTGGATCCGCTGCACGACGAGTTCGGGTGGTCGCATGCGACGATCTCGTCGGCGGTGTCGATCAACCTGCTGCTCTTCGGCCTGATCTCGCCGTTCGCCGCCGCTCTGATGGATCGGCTGGGTCTGCGTCGCGTGGTCAGCGGAGCGCTTGTGCTGATCGCGCTCGGCAGCGGACTGACCGTCTTCATGACCGCTTCCTGGCAGCTGCTGCTCTGCTGGGGGCTCTTGGTAGGTGTCGGCGCCGGGTCGATGTCGATGACGTTCGTCGCGACGATCACCGGACGCTGGTTCGTGCACCGCCGCGGTCTGGTCACCGGGATCCTCACGGCCGCCGGTGCGACCGGGCAGCTCATCTTCCTGCCGCTCATCGCGAGTCTGGCCGGCCACTATGGCTGGCGTGTTCCGGCGCTGGTTGCGGCCGGCTCCGCGTTGGCCGTCGTACCGCTGGTGCTGGTCTTCTTGCGGGACTACCCGAGCGATGTCGGACTGCGCGCGTACGGCGCTCCGGAGGGCAGCACGGCCGGTCAGCGAGTCGAGTCGTCCGGGAGTAGTGCTGTGCGGGCGCTGAAGGCGTTGCAGACGGCCATGCGTCGGCCTGCGTTCTGGTTGCTTGCCGGTGGTTTCGCGATCTGTGGTGCGTCGACCAACGGACTGATCGGCACGCACTTCGTGACGGCTGCGCATGACCATGGCATGCCGGCCACGACCGCGGCGTCGCTACTGGCGCTGGTGGGTGTGTTCGATGTCGGCGGGACGATCGCATCCGGCTGGCTGACCGACCGGTGGGATCCGCGGTACCTGCTCATCGCCTACTACTCGCTGCGTGGGCTTTCGCTGCTGGTGCTGCCCTCGTTGCTCGGTCCGACGGCTCAGCCGAGTGTCTGGGTGTTCATCATCTTCTACGGGTTGGACTGGGTCGCGACCGTTCCGCCGACCGTAGCGCTGTGCCGGGAGTGGTTCGGAGTGGACGGGCCGATCGTGTTCGGCTGGGTGTTCGCGTCGCACCAGATCGGCGCCGCGCTGGCGGCGACGGGTGCCGGCTGGATCCGGGACGCACAGGGCAGCTACAACCTCGCCTGGTATCTGGCCGGTGGGTTGTGCGCCGCCGCAGCCCTGATGTCGGCGAGCATCGGCCGCCGCCTCGTGACCGCCTGAGTCCTTCGGTCCGCTAGCCTCGATCTAGGTTGAGGTTGGAGGGATGGACGATGGACATCGAGCCGGGTGAGCTGACGGTCGGGCAGTTGTCGCAGCGCAGTGGCGTAGCGATCTCGGCCCTGCACTTCTACGAGCGCCAGAACCTGATCGTGAGCCGTCGGACGTCGGGAAACCAGCGCCGGTACCGGCGGGACACCCTCCGCCGGGTCGCGTTGATCCGGATCGCGCAGCGGGTCGGGATCCCGCTCGCGGAGGTGGCCGCGATCCTCGCGTTGCTGCCGGACAACCGGACGCCGACGCGCGCGGACTGGGAGCGCATCTCCGAATGCTGGCAGGCCGAGCTCGATCGACGGATCCTGCACCTGGAGCAACTGCGCGACGACTTCAAGGACTGCGTCGGCTGCGGCTGCCTGTCCCTCGACCGCTGCGCCCTCGCCAATCCGTACGACGCCCTGGCCGCGAAGGGCTCGGGTCCGCAGCGACTGGTCACCGCCGAGGGCGAACCGTGCCATCCCGGGAAGTGCGCCTAATCCCAGCCGCCCGCCGCTACTCCCGTTCGAGGGGGATATCCGGCTCTCCTGCTGGATGTGTGGGGTGATCGTCAACGGGGTGTGCTGGTCGGGATAGGGGCGTGTCCGGAGCGGGCGGGATGGAGGGTGTGGCGAGGCTGGGCCGGGTGGGGTGGAGGGTGTAGCCAGGCTGGGCCTGGCCGGTTCCGGCGGGCTTGTTCTGCGCGGATTGGTCCACGTCTGGTGACCTGGGACAGGTCGTGGTGGGCTGAGACAGGCAATTCCTTGTCCCGACCCACCACAACCTGTCCCAACCCCCGGCCCCAGCCCACCTGTCTGAAACCCCCGCCCCCGCCCACCGG
>DASTVQ010000138.1:0-7208 GCA_035759015.1 Kribbella sp. | reverse complement strand
GTCGTGGGCGGCGTGGTCGGTGGCGTGGTCGGTGGCGTGGTCGGTGGCGTGGTGGGTGGAGTGGTAGGTGGCGTCGGTGGGGGTGTGGTGGGTGGGGCGTCGCAGCCCTCGACCCAGAAGACCTTGTGTTTGACGTCCCCGCCCTGGGAGCCGGCAGCGTGCACGGTGATCTTGACGTGGTATCCCTGCTGCGGCTGTGGCTGGCCGGTGAACTTCAGGGTGTACGTCACCTTGGCGTCCAGGTCGGTACCACCGCCGGCCGGGTCCTCCCCGATGAACGGGTTCAGATCGCCCGACACCACCTGCAGCCCGCCGTCTGCTGTCGGTGGCTGATCCTCGAAGATCACCTGGGCGTTGTAAGGACCCTGCTCGTAGTCGTAGAACTCCACGGTGAACGTGCAGCCCTGATGCGGGTTGTTGTCGGGCGGACCGCTGCCGATGTCCACACCCTCGATCTTGATGGTGCCGTTGTTCCCCGGCGGAGCCGCCAGCTCGGCAGCCGGCCCGGCGTCACCCGTAGGCCGTACGACCAGCGCAGCGGCTCCGATCAGAACCATCAGCGCCCCAGCCGCGACGACCGCACCCGCGACCTGCGGGCGTATCCCCTTGACGTCCATACCCGTCCCCCTGTCTGACCACGCGTGTCATCATCCGGGCGGACATCTCACCTGCAGTATGACGCTTCTGTTGCCTCAGTCAACAACCTCTGCGCCAAGAACTCCTGACAACGTCGGACTACTTGCCTCAGGCATGTGCCATGCGGTGGATGATGACGATCGCGGAGTCGTCGCCGGGGCCGCCGGCGGATGCGACCAGCTCGCCCGCACCGCCCTGGAAGCCCTGTGCCACAAGACGTTCCGCGTGTCCCACGAGGCGGTCGGTGCCGCGGCCGATGTCGCGTAGCGGGGTCTCGACCATGCCGTCGCTGTACAGGAAGAGCGCGTCGCCGAGTTTCAGCTGCCCGTGGTTCGCCGGGAAGTCCGGCGCCTCCATCAACCCGAGCAACGGCCCGTCCGCGTCGCGCGTCTGCCATCGCCCCGACCACGCGTCGAACTGGATCGCCGGCGGATGTCCGGCTGTGCGGACGTCGAAGTCGCCGGTCCGCAGGTCGATCACGACATGGACGACCGTGGCGAAGTCGTGGTCCCACTCCTGCCGGCGGATGTACCGGTTCGCCGACGGCAGGAACTCCTCGACCGGTACGACGCCGAGCAGACCACCGAATGCACCCGACAACAGCAGCGCCCGCGTCCCCGCGTCGATTCCCTTGCCCGAGACATCGACCAGCGCGACCTCGAGCACGTCACCGTGGATCGTCGACACCACGAAGTCCCCGGAGAACGTCGACCCACCGGCGGACCGGATCGCCACGTCGACCAGCCACCCGGCCGGCAGCTCCGGCAGCTCTCCCTGCGCGGTGAGGATGTCGCGCAGCTCCATCAGCATCGACTCGCCGCGGTTCCCCGGAACACCCAGCTGGCTGCGCACCTTGGAGCTGGTGAGCACGATCCAGCCGACGATGGCGAGGACCACGACGAAGCCGGTCTTCGGCAGGTCCGGCGGACGCGACAGTACGACGTACGAGCCGAGGGCCACGGTGATCACCGTCAGCCAGACCAGCTGACGGAATCGCAGCAGCAGGCCGCCGACCAGGATCGGAATAACGAGCAAGGATGCGGGAACGTGATGCGACCAGATCAGGCTGGAGACCGCGAACACAGCCGTCAGCAGCAGCAGCGCGGCGAACGCGAGCCGATGGGATCGGCGGGCGCGCCGAACCAACGCGACGGCCCGGCGGCCAACCCGTCGTCGTAAGTCAGCGAGACCGCCGATCCTCCTCATGGTGTGAAGAAGATAACGGCACTGCCCGGTCCGCGCATAAAGTCGTAACCCAACTGATGGATGTCAGCTCTTGCGTGTGAGTCCTGTTCGCTGGCACTTGGGGCACCAGAACAGGTTGCGCCCGGCCAGGATCTCGGTCCGGATCACTGACTGGCACACGTAGCACCGCTGCCCCTGCCGGCGATACACGTACACCTCGCCACCATGATCGTCGCGGCGCGGGTCACGGCCCATGGCCTCCGGGGTGTGGTCGTCCGTCACGGTGTCGATCCGCCCGGTCTCGACGCCGTACTTCATCAGCTCGAGCAGGTCGTCCCACATCCCCTGCCACTCACGCTTCTTGACCAGGTGGCCCGGGGTCATCGGGTGCAGCTTCGCCCGGAAGAGCACCTCGGCCCGGTAGACGTTGCCGACGCCGCTCAGCACCTCCTGGTCCATCAGCAGCCGGCCGATCGGCAGCTTGCTGCGATGGATCCGCTTCCAGGCCGGCTCCGGGTCCGCGTCGTCGCGGAGCGGGTCCGGACCGAGCCGGGCGATCAGGCTCTCACGCTCGCCGTCGGTCAGCACCTCGACCACGGTCGCTCCGCGCAGATCGGCGTACGACGTGGCGTTCTGCAGGCGGAGGCGGACCTGGCCGACCGGTTCGGGTACCGGCGCCGCGAAGATGTCCATCTTGCCGATCAGGCCGAGGTGGACGTGCAGCCAGCCGGCGCCCTCGAAGTCGGCGAGGAAGTGCTTGCCGTGCGCCTCGGTCTGTCGGAGCAGGTGTCCGTTCAGCAGCGCGGCGCCTTCGACGAACCGGCCCTGCGGGCTGGACGTCTGGACCGGACGGCCGCCGAAAGCGTTCCAGACGTCGTTCGCCAGCCGGTGCAGGGTGTGACCTTCAGGCATGATTCCTCATATGGGGATAACTGGTGGAGCCAAGGGCCGGAGTGGTCCGCCCACGCCGGCGGTGGTCGGCATCGGCCGGTCGATGCGGGCCCGCGACGTCTCCCGCCCGCACCAGCCGGTCAACCGCCGGCCGGTGCAACCGCAGAAAGAGGCGGACACCGACGAGCCGGAGGGTCAGGAGAGCGGCGGGAGCTCGCCGGTCGACTCGTAGGCCGACAGCATGTCGATCCGGCGGGTGTGCCGCTCCTCGCCGGAGTACTCGGTGGCCAGGAACGTGTCGACGAAACCGGTCGCCTCCTCGGCGGAGTGCATCCGCGCTCCGACGCTGATCACGTTGGCGTTGTTGTGCTCGCGGCCGAGCCGCGCGGTGTCGGTGCTCCAGGCCAGGATCGCCCGGACCCCCTCCACCTTGTTGGCGGCGATCTGCTCACCGTTCCCGGAGCCACCGATCACGATGCCGAGGCTGCCCGGCTCCTGGATCACCGCCTCACCGGTCCGCAGGCAGTACGGCGGGTAGTCGTCGACGGCGTCGTACACGGCCGGGCCGTGGTCCTCGACGTCGTGCCCGGCAGCCGTGAGGTGCTGGACCAGGTGGTTCTTCAGTTCGAAGCCGGCGTGGTCGGAGCCGATGTGCACTCGCATGGCCAGAAGTGTTGCACCTCCTACCGACGGTCCGGCACGCCGGGCACAGTCAGCGCCGCGGTCAGCCGCGTGACCTCCGCGTAGGCCTTGTCGTACTCCGTTCCCGCCGGATGCAGCGTGAACACGGCGACGATGCTCCGGTCGTCCGGCCCGACGGTCCCGGTGGTGTGCAGCGCTTCGCTGACCAAGTCCACCGGCGCGTCCGCCGGCTTGGCCTGGTCGGAGCGGTAGCCGCTCGAACCTTGGAAGCCGGACCAGCCCTGCTTGATGCTGAATTGCCGTTCGAAGACCGACGCGATCCCGAAGTACTGGTCGAAGCCGTCGGTGCCGTGGCGGGTCGGCCGGTGCAGCAGGCCCATCACGTACTCGCGCACCGGCGCCGGAGCCTGGTCGAGGATGTATCGATAGATCTGGACCGTGTCGGCGGCCGTGATCGCGACATATCCCCAGAAGCCCGGATGGGTGGCCGGCGGCCCGGCCGTGTGGGTCAGGCCGAGCCGGGCCACCATCCGGTCGACGATCGCCGCGCCACCGAGGTGATCCCAGTAGTAGCTCGCGGCGTCGTCGTCACTGCTGCGCAGCATCACCTCGAGGCGGGTGCGGTCCGCGGATGGCACGGCGTACGCCGGACCGCGGTCCCAGAGGAAGTCGAGCACGATCAGCAGCTTCACCACCGACGCCGACCGGAACCGATGATCGGCGTACGACCGCTGCACGAACTGCCCGGTCCGGCGGTCGAAGACGGCGATGCCGGCCGTCACACCCGCAGGTACGGCGACATCGTCCGCACCGGGTGCGGGCAGTTCGTCACGCAGGGTCATCTGAAACCTACTCACCGATTGACGGATTCCTTGGTGAGCAACCTTCACCGGCCGGGACGGCGGAATTCAAGCCCTGAACCACAGACCGAATCAGTCGAAGATCGGTCCGCGGTCCCGGGTGCGCTTGATCTCGAAGAAGCCCTCGGTGCCGGCGACCAGGCGGACGCCGTCCCAGAGCCTGCCGGCCGCCTCCCCCTTGGGCGCGGGCGTCACGACCGGACCGAAGAACGCCGCGCCCTCGACCGAGATGACCGGCGTGCCGACCTCCATGCCGACCAGATCCATGCCGGCGTGGTGTGACTTCTTCAGGGCGTCGTCGTAGTTGTCGGTGTCAGCAGCCTCGATCAGCGACGCCGGCAGACCGACCTCCTCGAGGGCCTCCTTGACCACGTCGCCCTTGCCGTCGCCGATGCCGCGGCCGGCGACGTGGATCCGCCGGCCGAGCGCGGTGTAGAGCGGCAGCAGCACCTCGTTGCCGTGCGCCTGCTCCGCGGCGATCAGGACCCGGACCGGGCCCCACAGGTTGCGCAGGTTCTGCTTGTACTTCTCGTCCAGCTCGTCACGTCCGTCATTCAGGACGGCCAGGCTCATCACGTGCCAGGTCGTCTTCACATCCCTCACTTGCTCGACTTCGAGCATCCAGCGAGAGGTCATCCAGGCCCAGGGGCAGGCCGGGTCGAACCAGAAATCGGCAGAGGCAGTCATATTCCCCATCATACAAAGTTGAAGAACTATAGATACCGGCTTGGTATCCAATACCCAATGTCGCGGGGAAACCCTCAGCGAAGCTCACAGCCAGGTGCATAGGATGCCGACATGCCTGGAACCAACCTGACGCGCGACGAGGCGCGTACCCGTGCCGGCGTGGTCAGCGACGTCAGCTACTCGATCGAGCTGGACCTGACCGCTGCCCCGAGCGGCGCCCCGACGTTTCCGTCGGTGACCACCATCACCTTCGCCGCCGAGGCCGGCGCGAGCACCTTCGCCGACCTGATCGCGGAGAGGATCCGCGAAGTGACGCTGAACGGCACAGCGCTGGATCCGGACACGGTGTACGACGGCGCCCGCATCCAGCTCGACGGGCTGGCGGACCGCAACGAGCTCCGGGTGGTCGCCGACTGCCTGTACTCGCGCACCGGTGAGGGACTCCACCGCTCGGTCGACCCGGCCGACAAGGAGACCTACCTCTACACGCAGTTCGAGGTGCCGGACGCCCGCCGGGTGTTCACCACGTTCGAGCAGCCCAACCTCAAGGCCCCCTTCACCTTCACGGTGTCCGCACCGGCCCGCTGGGTCGTCATCTCGAACGCCCCGACTCCCGAGCCCACGCCGTACGCGGGTGAGAACGGTGAGGAACTGGCGCGGTGGGAGTTCCCGCCGACCGAGCGGATCTCGACGTACATCACCGCGGTGGTGGCCGGGCCGTACCACGTGGTCACGGACACCTACGAAGGCGCACACGGGTCGTACCCGCTGTCGCTGCTGTGCCGTCCGTCGCTGAAGGAGGCGCTGGACGTCGACGACCTGTTCGAGGTGACCAAGCAGGGCTTCGAGCTGTTCGAGAGCGCATTCGGTACGCCGTACCCGTTCCACAAGTACGACCAGGCGTTCGTGCCCGAGTACAACATGGGCGCGATGGAGAACGCGGGCTGCGTGACGCTGCGGGACGAGTACCTGTTCCGCAGCCGTACGACGCACGCCGAGCTGGAGAGCCGCGCCAACACGGTGCTGCACGAGCTGGCGCACATGTGGTTCGGCGACCTGGTCACGATGACCTGGTGGGACGACCTGTGGCTGAACGAGTCGTTCGCCGAGTGGGCCAGCCACTGGGCCCAGGTGGTCGCGACGACGAAGTACGCCGGCGCCTGGACGACGTTCTGCAATGCCCGGAAGAACTGGGCCTACCGGCAGGACCAGCTGCCCTCGACGCACCCGATCGCGGCGGACATGGTCGACTTCCACGCGGTCGAGGTGAACTTCGACGGCATCACCTACGCCAAGGGCGCGTCCACGCTGCGGCAGCTGGTCGCGTTCGTCGGTGAGGACACCTTCATCACCGCGTTGAAGGAGTACTTCGCCGACCACGCGTTCGGCAACACCGAGCTGACCGACCTGCTCAAGCCGCTGGAGAAGGCATCCGGCCGGGACCTCGACGACTGGACCGAGCGCTGGCTGCGGACCGCCGGCGTCAACACGCTGCGGGCCGACTTCGCCGTCGACTCCTCCGGCGCGTTCACGTCCTTCGCGATCGAGCAGACCGCGACCGAGAAGTTCCCGGTCCTGCGGCCGCACCGGCTCGCCGTCGGGCTGTACCGCCGTACCGACGAAGGCCTGGTCCGGACCGAGCGGTTCGAGGTGGATATCGACGGGCCGCGCACCGAGCTGCCGGAGCTCACCGGCGCCTCGCAGCCGGATCTCGTACTGCTGAACGACGACGACCTCACCTACGCCAAGATCCGGCTCGACGAGCGCTCCAGGGCGACCCTGGTCGAGTCGATCGACCAGCTCACCGAATCGTTGCCCAGGGCGCTGGCCTGGGGCGCGGCCTGGGACATGACCCGGGACGCGGAGATGCCGGCCAGCCAGTACGTCGGCATCGTGCTGCGCGGGATCCGGGCCGAGACCGACCTGACCGGCGTACGGTCGCTGCTCGGGCAGGCGACCAGCGCGATCAACCTGTACTCCGCTCCCGCCAACCGGCCGGCCCTGCGGGCACAGTTCGAGGAGGCGGTGGCGGGCCTGCTCGCCGACGCCGAGCCGGGCAGTGACCACCAGCTCGCCTTCGCCCGCGCGTACAGCTCGGCGGTCTTCTCCGCGGCCGGCGCCGACCGGCTCGCCGCCTGGCTGGAGGACCGCGACCTGCCACCGGGCCTGGTCGTCGACACCGATCTGCGCTGGACGCTGATCGTGGCGCTGTCGCGGCTCGGCCGGATCGGCGCCGCCGAGATCGACGACGAGCTGACCCTCGACACCACCATCACCGGACAGGAGCGGGCCGCCCAGGCGCGCGCC
>DASTVQ010000137.1:0-5324 GCA_035759015.1 Kribbella sp. | reverse complement strand
AGGGTTCAGCCGGGCGACGAGTGCGGATGCCGCCGGTGAGAAGGCCGACGCCGCAGCACCTTGGCCAAGCCGGGCCGCCCACAGCCAGCCTGGGCTGTTGCCCAGCACGTAAAGCCCGGAGGCCACGGCAAAGCCCACGAGACCGGCCAGCAGCACCGGACGTGCACCGATGCGGTCGGCGATGGTGCCGAAGACCGGTTTCAACACCACCTCCGCGCCGTCGTACAGGGCGAGCAGGGCACCGAGCGTCAACAGCGAGGTCACGGCGTCCTCCGAGGCCCCACCAAGGCTGGCCGCCACGGCGTGCGCGCCGAAGGCGGTGGTGAAGCCGGCCGCGTAAAGCGGCCACATCCGCCGATCGGGTCTTACGGGCGAGATGGGGTCGGGGCGGGTCATCAGCGCACGACCGGCTCGCCAGCTGTTGCTTCGAGCAAGCAGTGGGCCGGCTCGGTGCTCACAGCGCTGCTGTCACGTCCAGCTCGACCAGTTGACCGGTGAAGCCGAGCTGGGCGACCCCGAGCAGGGTGCTGGCCGTGCTGAAGGCGGGGGCGAGCGGCGAGCTGTTGAGCCGGTCCCAGACCACGGACAGGTCGTCGCGGACCGAGCTGACGACGTAGATGACGGTCCGTACGACGTCCTCGGGTCTCGCCCTGGCGGACTCCAGCGCGATCAGCACGTTCTGGATGATCTGGTCGGTCTGTCCCACCAGACCGCCCGCGACAAGGTCACCCGCCGACGTGAGCGGGCACTGGCCGGCCAGGAAGACCAACCGCCGCGCCTCCACCGTGGTGACGTGGTGGTAACCGGGGGTGGGGTGGAGTCCAGCGGGGTTGGCTCGCTCGATCGTCATGCTGCGAGCAAACGTCGTGACAGCGGGCCGCGTCAAAGGCATTTCGGCAAGCGGATCGGGTGTCGAGGGTCAGCTCTCGTCCTCCACGAGGCGACTTGCTCGGCCGTGCAGGTAACGCTGTTGGGGGATACTGGTCGCTCGCCGAGCCGCCGCCTCGTACGACGCGTATGCCGCCTGGTGATGGCCGGCCAGCTCCAGCAGGTGCGCACGGACGGCGTGGAATCGATGGTCGTCGGCGATCCGCTCGTCGGCCTCGAGCTCTCCGAGCAGGTCAAGTCCTGCCTGCGGACCGCGGGCCATGGCCACGGCCACGGAGTGACTCAGCGCGACCATAGGGTTGTCGGAGAGCTGCATCAGCAACTCGTACAGCGCGGTGATCTCTGGCCAGTCGGTCGCAGCGGCGGTCGGTGCCTCGTCGTGGACGGCTGCGATCGCCGCCTGCAGCTGGTACGGCCCGATCGCTCCGCGGGGAAGCGCGTCGGTGACGAGGGCCACGCCTTCGGCGATGAGGTCGGCCTTCCAGAGACTCCGGTCCTGCTCGGCCATCGGAACCAGCCCGCCGTCCGGTCCGGTCCGCGCCGGCCGGCGTGCATCGGTGAGCAGCATCAGAGCAAGCAGCCCCGCGACCTCGCTGTCGTCGGGCAGCAGGTGGTGAACCATGCGGGTCAACCGGATCGCCTCGACCGACAGTTCCGTACGCAGCAGGCTGGGGCCTGACGTACTGGCGTAGCCCTCGTTGAAGATCAGGTACAGCACGTGGAGCACCGCGCCGAGCCGCTCGGTGCGCTCTGGCCCCGGCGGCAAGCCGAAGGGGATCCCGCTGGCGCTGATGCGTTCCTTGGCTCGGCTGATACGCCGGGTCATCGTCTGCTCGGGCACCAGGAACGCACGGGCGATCTCGGCGGTGGTCAGGCCACCGACCGCGCGCAAGGTCAGCGCGATCTGCGAGGCGGGCGACAGCGAGGGATGACAGCACAGGAAGACAAGGACCAGCGTGTCGTCGGACTCCTGGGCCGGCTGGTCGGCAGCGGGCGCCAGCCACTGGTCAGGCAGCGTCCAGCGAGCGACCGTATCCTCGCGGCGCCGACGCGCCTGCTCGCTGCGCAGCAGATCCGTCAGCCGACGCGAGGCGACCGTGATCAGCCAGCCGCGCGGACTGTCCGGGATGCCATCGTTCGGCCATCGCCGGGCAGCCACGAGCAGGGCTTCCTGCACGGCGTCCTCGGCCGTGTCGAAATGCCCGAAACGGCGGACGACCGCGCCGAGAACCTGCGGCGCCAACCGGCGCAGCAGGTCCTCGGTCTCGTTCTCGGTCATGGGACCGGTCAGAAGTCCAGCTCGCCGCGGGACTCGGCGATCGGCCGGACGTCGGCCACGTACGCCTCGGCCGCACCCGGTGGAGCGGGGCAGTTCGCCAGCCGCGCGGCGAGCTCGGTCGCCCGGTCGAAGCTCTCGCACTCCACCACCCAGTAGCCGGCCAGCACCTCCTGCGTCTCGGCGTATGGCCCGTCCGTCACGACCGGGACACCACCCTGCAGCTGGACCCGCCGGGTGTGGACCGGAGCGGTCAGTCCGCGGGTCTCGACCAGCTCGCCGGACTCGATCAGCTCGTTGCTGAACGACTCCATGAACTCGCCCATCGCGGCGAAGTCCTCCGCCGACCAGGCCGGTCTGTCGCCCGCCTTCCCGGCGAGAGCGTCGTAGTCCTGCTGCGACCCGTAGGTCAGGATCATGTACTTCACGATGTCTCCCCTCTCCGCGGGCACCGCTACGGTGCCTCTCACCAGGGACGTCGAGACTGTGCCCCGGCCTCGGACACCTGCCGTACGCGGTTCGCGCCGGTTCTCCACGACACGGCCCAAGGGCACGGTACGACCTGATGGCGCAACGCGCCCCGGCCGACCTCTACGCTTCCCGCCTCGGCGCTCCGAGTGGGAGGATCCACGAAGTCGGCGAACCCACGGAGGGGGTGTGCACCGGTGAAGTACATGCTGCTGATCCACGGCAACGCGGAGGGCTGGCACGAGCTGGAGGAATGGCCGGCCGAGGACCTCCAGGCCATGTTCGCCTTCATGCACGGGATCAACCGGGATCTCGAGGCGTCGGGCGAGCTGCTGGACGCGCAGGGTCTGGCCGGTCCGGAGCAGGCCAAGACTGTGCGAGCCGGCGAGGACGGCGAGCCCGTGGTCACCGACGGGCCGTTCTCGGAGACGAAGGAGGTGCTGGCCGGGTACTGGCTGATCGACGTGCCGACCCAGGAACGCGCGCTCGAGATCGCGGCCCGGATCTCGGCGACGCCCGGCCCCGGCGGCATACTGATCAACCAGCCGGTCGAGGTTCATCCGATCGGACAGGCCCCGGAGGTTTGACCGCCGGCCGCCCTGGCCCCCGTGAGGTAGGCCGCTGGTCGGCCGGCTCTCAGGCTTGACCCAGCCGCGCCGCTTCAACGGGCACGGCGACTGGCGGCCGATCGCGCGCGGCCGCACGTCGGCGGCTACGGTGCGGACCATGACCCCGATCGAGACCTCGACCGTCCGTGTCCAGAACCTGAGCGCCTACCTCGCCCGCCCGGTGGACGAGCGGCCGCGCTCAGGCATGCTGTTGCTCCCGATGGTCACCGGCATCGGAGAGCAGGTGCGCGATTGGGCCGACGCGATTGCGCGGACAGGGATCACCGCACTGGTCTGGGACACCTTCCACGGCCGCAGCGTCGACAACACCCCCGTCCCGGAGTTGTCGAAGCTGATGGGCACGCTCGACGACGAGAGGGCGCTGGCGGAGCAGACGGTCCTGCTGGATCACCTGCTGGGTCAGCTCGGCTGCACGAAGGCGGGCGTCGTCGGCTGGTGCCTCGGCGGACGCTTCGCGCTGCTGCTCGCCGCCCGCGACAGCCGCCTGGCCAATGTGATCGCCTACCACCCGACGGTGCCGGCGACCCTGGCTCCGCAACACACGTTGGATCCGCTGGCGGAGGTGGCCGGGATCCGTGCGCCGGTGATGGTGCTCTACCCGAGCGCCGACTCGGTCGTACCCGTCGAGGTGTTCGGACGGTTGCAGTCCGCGCTGCAGGATCGGGCAACCGGTGCCACCATCGCCCACTTCTACCCGGGCGCGGAGCACGGCTTCTCCGACCGTGGACGGCACGGCACTCCCGTCAACGCCGCGGCCTTCGCCACCTCCTGGCCGCAGGCGTTGTCGTTCATGCAGACGACCACCGCGGAGGGCTGAGTGGAACCGCTCTGGATTGGTGGCCCACCTGGCTCGGGCAAGTCGACGATCGCGAGGCGCCTCGCTCGCCGGCACGGCCTGCGCTGGTACAACGCCGACGCCCACACCTGGGAGCACCGCGATCGCGCCCTTGCCGCGGGCCACCCAGGCGCGATCCGCTGGGAGGCGTTGGCTCCCGCCGATCGCTGGACCTTGCCGGTGGAGGAGATGCTCGCACTCTCCTTGCACAAGGAACGCGGACCGATGGTCGCCGACGACGTACGGGCGTTGCCGCCGGACCCGCTTACCGTCGTCGAAGGCACGACGGTGACGCCGGCCATCGCGGGACGGCATGCCCTGTGGATCCTCCCGACGGCGGCGCTGCAAGAGGCCCGGCTCGACGAACGCGGGATGTCCGGCGGCCGCCGAGAGCTCTACATCCACCTTGCGCGGGTCATAGAGCTCGCGGTCGTCGCGGCGGGCGCGCCAACCTTGATCATGGACGGAACCGCCACGATCGACGAGGCCGTAGCCGACGTCGAGCGACACTTCGCCGACCTGCTCACCGCCGGACCGGTCGCCGCCTCTAGCGCCGAGCGGCGCGACCTGCTCCGCTATGCCAACCAGGCGGTCGTTGCCCAGTACACGGGCTACTTCGCGCGGCCTTGGACCTCCGGCGACCTCGCCGGCAGCACAGCCGCCTTCATGTGCGAATGCGGCTCCCCGGACTGCGACGTACAACTCACCCTGCCCGTGACCGCCCTCCCCGATTCCCCTCTCCTGGCACCCAATCACCCGCTACCAGACCTCGCCCCGTCTCATCCACCCACCCCGAACCACCCCGCAGAAATCCGCATACCTGAAAAGGACTAATAGACCTTTTCAGGTATACGGATTTGGGCGGTTCGGCTGGCCCTCGACGCGGGATGGTGAAGCAGGCCGGGTGCGGCAACAGGGGGTGCTGCGCGGCACTCGGCACGGCACCTCGCTGCACTGGCGCAAAGGCCACGATGCGCCGCATCGCTGCCTTCGCTCCAGCACACCGAGCTACCGTGTCGAGCACCTGCTCGCTACTGCAGAGGATTGGGAGACATACCCTAGCCTCGGGATTTCGTGTCGCTGGGCCTAGGGCGGCGTGTAACGCATGGAAGTGCCTGTCCTGCTTGGGATTCTTGTGATTGCGAAGTCAGAAGAAGCTCGAGAGGAAAGGCACTCCGTAGGTGAAGCGTATCCCGGCTGTGGGTCTTGTTCTGGATCCGGTTCGCGA
>DASTVQ010000136.1:0-4298 GCA_035759015.1 Kribbella sp. | reverse complement strand
GGACGAGATCAGCCGGATGGACGACCCACGCCGGACCATCCTTGGTCTGGCCTTCTACGAAGACCAGACCTACAGCCAGATCGCCGAGCAGCTCGACCTGCCGCTCGGCACGGTGAAGAGCCATGTCCGCCGCGGCCTCTTGCACCTGCGGGATCGATTGAAGGAGGTGACCGGTGGCACATCTGGAGCCTGAGCTGCTCGCGCAGTACGCGCTCGGCGACGACGTCAGCCTTGACACCGGCGAGCACGGTCACCTGGCGGGCTGCGACGTCTGCCGGGCCGAGGTGGACGAGCTACGCCGGCTGGCCGAGCTCGGACACGAGCTGGAGTCCGGCGATCGGCTCGAGCCTGCCCCGCAGCAAGTGTGGAACCGTATCGCCGAGGAGCTGGGACTGCCCGAGGCCACACCGTCATACCAGGCGTCGATCGCCCGGCAACGGGAACGCCGGAGCGCGCGAACGCGCATGGTCCTGGTGGGCGCCGTCGCAGCGGCACTGGGACTCATCGCGGGCGTTCTCGGCGTCCGGGTCCTCGGCGACGACACCACCGGGCCCGAGCAGCAGCCGCTGGCATCGACGCGGCTGGACCCGCTGGCGGGCAAGACCGGCGACGGCACGGCCGACCTGCTCCGGGTGGGCGCGGACACCGAGCTACGCGTGGATGTCAGCGGCCTGCCCGCGCCGCAGGGCTTCTACGAGCTGTGGCTGATCAATGCCGACGGCAAGCGGATGGTGTCCCTGGGGGTTCTCGACCCGCGCACCGGCGGCACGTTCCTGGTCCCGGCCGACCTGACCGCCCAGGGCTACACGATCGTCGACATCTCCCTCGAGCCGTACGACGGCAAGCCGGAGCACTCCCGCGACAGCGTCATCCGCGGGACGTTACCCGCCTGATCGACGGTCGGCCGATCAGTCCCGGGGCTGCTGCATCGGCGTCTGCGGGATGCGCGGCGCGACCTCGCCCTTGAGCGCGAGCTTGGCCAGGTGGTTGCGGGCCTCCTCCGCGAACTTGTAGTCGCAGAGCACCTCGTAGGTGGTCGCGACCACAGACGTCCTGGACGTGAAGTCGCGGCGGCCGCGCAGCTGGCCATAGCCGATCGCGCCGAAGGTCATCCCGAACAGCGCACCGAGCACCAGGCCGGTGAGAAGCGCGGTCAGCCAGCCGCCCTTGGGGGCGAAGATGCCGAGCAGCACGCCGACGAACAAGCCGAACCATGCACCGCTGGCCAGTCCCGCGGCGATGGCCCGGCCCCACGTCAGCCGGCCGGTGATCTTCTCCACCTGCCGCAGATTGTTGCCGACGATGGTGGTGTGCTCGACGGGGAACTTCTCGTCCGAGAGGTAGTCGACCGCTCGCTGCGCCTCCAGGTACGTGTCATAGGTCCCGATCGTCAGGCCGGTGGGCCTGGGGTCCATCGAGGGCATGCCCTGCGTGGTCATCGTCGTTCCTCTCCTCTTGCTCTCACAACCATCATTGCCGACGGCTGGTGACGGCGCGTTGGTAGCCTCGCGCTGAAGGATGGAAGGAGGTGGGAGATGGGCGCGACACGCCGCGATGGACGGGCCTTCGCCCGGCGTTCGGCCGTCGGCGAACCGGTCGGCGTGGTCGGCGACGAGGAACTGGGCGGCGCCCTCGTCGACTGGGCCTTCTACGCCGACGGCCGGCGCGACCGCGCCGTCACCTCCTACGCCGACGCGCTCACCCGGGCCCGCCGGGGCGACGGATTCGTCTGGATCGGTCTGTTCCAGCCCAGCGAGGCGCAGCTGGAGGTGATCGGCGCCGAGTTCGGGCTGCACGCGCTGGCGCTGGAGGACGCCACCGAGGCGCACCAGCGGCCAAAGCTGGAGCGGTACGGCGATCGCGGCGAGATGCTGTTCGCGGTCCTGAAGACGGTCCGGTACATCCCGCACGGCGCCCTGACGGCGACCTCGGAGGTGGTCGAGTCGGGCGAGGTGATGATCTTCTGCGGGCCGGGCTTCGTGATCACCGTCCGGCACGGCGCGCACACCGAGCTGACCGGGCTGCGGCAGCGGCTGGAGCAGGAGCCCAAGCGGCTGGCCATCGGTCCGGGCAGCGTGCTGCACGCGATCGCCGACCTCGTGGTGGACAGCTACCTGGACGTCGCCGCCCGGGTCCAGGCCGACATCGACCAGATCGAGACCGACATGTTCACCCCGCGCGGCTGGCGCAGCATCGACCGGGTCTACCAGCTGAAGCGTGAGGTGCTGGAGCTCAAGCGCGCGGTCGCGCCGCTGGCCGGGCCGATGCGCCTGCTGGCGTCGGTTCAGCACCCGGTGATCGCCGACGAGACCCGGACCTATTTCCGCGACGTCGACGACCACCTGCTCCGGGTCAAGGAGCAGGTCATCTCGTTCGACGAGCTGCTCAGCTCGATTCTGCAGGCCGGGCTGGCCCAGGTGCAGGTGGCCGAGAACGAGGACATGCGCCGGATCTCCGCCTGGGTCGCCATCCTCGCCGTGCCGACGATGATCGCCGGTGTCTACGGGATGAACTTCCAGAACATGCCCGAGACCCACACCCGGTACGGCTACTTCGTGGTGCTCGCCGTGATGGCGAGCGCCTGCACTGTGCTCTACCGGTTGTTCAAGCGCAACCGTTGGCTGTGATCTCGCAACCCGGTCACGCCGGCTGATTCAAAGCTTGTAGTCCTCCAGCAGGCGGCGGCCGATGATCATCCGCTGGATGTCGGCCGTGCCCTCGCCGATCAGCAGCATCGGCGCCTCGCGGTAGAGCCGCTCGATCTCGTACTCCTTGGAGAAGCCGTACCCGCCGTGGATCCGGAAGGAGTCCTCCACCACCTGCGAGCAGTACTCGCTGGCCAGGTACTTCGCGACGCCGGCCTCGAAGTCGTTGCGCGAGCCGGCGTCCTTCTTACGCGCCGCCTTCACCATCAGCTCGTGCGCGGCCTCCACCTTGACCGCCATGTCGGCCAGGCGGAACAGCACGGCCTGGTGGTCGGCGATCTTCTTACCGAAGGTCTCTCGCTGCTGGGCGTAGGAGATGCCCAGCTCGAAGGCCCGCCGGGCGACCCCGCAGCCGCGCGCGGCCACGTTCACCCGGCCGACCTCGACGCCGTCCATCATCTGGTAGAAACCCTTGCCCGGTACGCCGCCGAGGATCTGAGCCTCGCCGATCTCGTACCCGTCGAACACGAGCTCGGTGGTGTCGACGCCCTTGTAACCCATCTTCTCGATCTTGCCCGGCACGATCAGGCCCTTGTCGACCTCGCCGAAGCCCGGCTCCTTGTCCACCAGGAAGGTCGTCATGTTCCGGTAGACCGAGTCCGCGCCTTCGTCGGTCTTCACCAAGACGGCGACCAGGTTGGCCGTGGCGCCGTTCGTCAGCCACATCTTCTGGCCGTTGATCGTGTACGAGGCGCCGTGCTTCACGGCCTTGGTCTTGATCGCCGCGACGTCGGACCCGCAGCCCGGCTCGGACATCGAGAAGGCGCCGCGTACGTCACCCGTGGCCATCCGCGGCAGGTACTTCCGCTTCTGCTCGTCGGTGCCGTGCTGAAGCAGCATGTACGCCACGATGAAGTGGGTGTTGATGATGCCGGAGACACTCATCCAGCCCCGGGCGATCTCCTCGACGCACAGGGCGTAGGTGAGCAGCGACTCGCCCAGGCCGCCGTACTCCTCGGGGATCATCAGGCCGAACAGGCCGAGCTCCTTGAGCCCCTCGACGATCGCGGTCGGGTACTCGTCCTTGTGCTCCAGCTCGGTCGCGACCGGCAGGATCTCCGCCTCGACGAAGGTCCGGACGGTCTTCAGGATCTCCTCCTGGACGTCGGTCAGCCCCTCGGTCTGCTGCAACCTGCTCATCTGCGGCTCTCCTCCTGTCGCGCGATTCCCGCACCCGGTGACCGCTCGGCCCTACTCCCGAGTATCGCCGTCCCAGCATCGCGGCGGACACCGGCGGCCGCTGTGACGCCGACCACCCGCTGGTCGTCGCGTGGGTCACCAGCACGCTACTGGGGTTCGCGCAGGCTCCGGCTCAGGCTGATCAGCAGGTTGTTGATCTCGGGCGTCGGTTCCCAGCGGTCGTCGCGCTGAGCCTGACCGAGACGCTGCCTGGCCTCCTGGAACTTCTCCGCGGCCTTCTCGGTGTCTCCCTCGGCGAGCGCCACCGCCGCCTGCTCCAGGTCCCTCGCTGGTTCCCTGGTCACCTTCGAGCCACGACCCTGTGCACTCTCCCGGACCAGGCGGGCGAGCCTGCGCAGGTCGGTCGGTTCAGCCTCCTTCGTCTGCGTCGGAGTGACCGACGGGGAGACACTC
>DASTVQ010000135.1:0-34598 GCA_035759015.1 Kribbella sp. | reverse complement strand
GGGGTGGGCATCATCGGCGCTGGAACCATCTCCGACGCCTACCTGAAGAGCCTGGCGAGCTTCCCCGACGTGGTCGTGCACGCGATCGGCGACCTGCGGGCGGACGCGGCCGCGGCGAAGGCCGAGGAGTACGGCGTCCAGAGCCACGGCGGTCCGGAGGCCGTGCTGACGCACCCGGATGTGGAGATCGTGGTCAACCTGACCATCCCGATCGCCCACGTCGAGGTCGCGCTGGCCGCCGTGGCCGCGGGGAAGCATGTGTGGAGCGAGAAGCCGTTCTCCCTCGACCAGGACAGCGGGCTCAAGCTGCTGGCGACCGCCCAGGACGCCGGTCTGCGCCTCGGGTGCGCGCCGGACACGTTCCTCGGCCCCGGCCTGCAGACCGCGCGCCGGATCATCGAGAAGGGTGACATCGGCGAGCCCCTCACCGCGCTCACCCTGATGCAGTCCCCGGGCCCGGAGTCCTGGCACCCGAACCCGGCCTTCCTGTTCCAGGAGGGCGCCGGGCCGCTGTTCGACATCGGCCCGTACTACCTGACCGTGCTGGTGCAGACCTTCGGCCCGATCGCGGCCGTCGCCGGCCTGGGCTCGAAGTCGCGGGACAAGCGCACGATCGGGTCGGGCCCGCTGCAGGGCACCGACTTCGACGTGACCGTGCCGACGCACGTCAGCGCCATCGCCCGGTTCGAGTCGGGCCAGTCGTCGCAGAGCATCTTCAGCTTCGACTCGCCGCTGCCGCGCGCCGGGTTCGTCGAGATCACCGGCGCCGACGCCACCCTCTCGCTGCCCGACCCGAACCGCTTCGACGGCGACGTCTTGATCCGCCGTCGCGGCAGTGAGGACTGGGCGACGGCCGCCTCCACCGAGGCCACGGCCGAGCGGGGTACCGGCGTGCTCGACATGGCCCGGGCGATCCGCGAGGACCGTCCGCACCGCGCCACCGGCGCCCTGGCCTTCCACGTGGTGGACGTGATGGCCTCGATCACCGACTCGATCGAGACCGCCGCCTTCGTGGACGTCACCAGCACGGTCGAGGTCACCCCCGTGCTGCCCGAGGACTGGGACGTGCACGCCGCCACGCTCTGACCGAGCCGATCCGGAAAGATGCCATGAGCAACGAGATTGCCGGATCCCCGGCGGACCATCGTGTTCGCCGGGGCGCCGGCTCACGGAGAAGTTCTCGGTGAGCGTCGCCTCCCCCTGTCCGGCACCGGCCTGATCACCCGGACGACAGCGGCCTGAGGACTTCCGTCCAGATCCATGTCGCATAGCCTTACTGAACCGGTCAAGTACCGTCCACAGACACACCGGAAGAGAGATTCGCTCGTGAGTTCCGCACTTCCCTCGACAGATCTCGACGGCGCCCTCCGGGCCATCCCGCTGACCAGCGACGCCGGCACCGCCTGGACCGTCCGGGCCGTCCACGGGCCGGTGCCCGACCGGCACAGCGCCCTGCTCGCCGCGCCCGTGCCGGCGACCGTGCCCGGTGAGGTGCACACCGACCTGCTGACGGCCGGAGTCATCCCGGACCCCTTCGACGGCGACAACGAGGCCCGGCTTGCCTGGATCGGCCGGACGAGCTGGAGCTACCGGACCGTCTTCGACTGGGCGCCCGACGGGCACGAGATCCAGGAGCTGGTCGCGGACGGGCTCGACACGGCCGCCCAGATCATCCTGAACGGCACGGAGCTGGGCCGCACCTGGAACCAGCACCGGTCGTACCGGTTCGACGTCACCGCCCACCTGGTCGCCGAGCGAAACGAGCTGGTGATCGAGTTCGCCGCCCCGGTGGAGACCGCGGAGCGGCTCGCGCGAGAGTCGGGGCCGCGACCGCACACCAACCACCACCCGTACAACTCGATCCGCAAGATGGCCAGCAACTTCGGCTGGGACTGGGGCCCGGACGTGGCGACCGCGGGCATCTGGCGGCCGCTCCGGATCGAGTCGTGGAGCGGGGTCCGGATCGATTCCGTCCGCCCGCTGGCGAGGCTGGACCGTGACCGCGGCGTCCTGGACACCCGCCTGACCCTCGCCTGGGGCGCCACCCCGAAGAACGCGACCGTGACCGTCCAGGTGGCCGGTACCACCACCGAGATGCCCGTTGCCGCCGGCATCGAGTCGGTCGGCGTCACCTCCACGATCGACGCCGTCGACCGCTGGTGGCCCCGAGGGTACGGCGAGCAGCCCCTGTACGACGTCTCCGTCAGCCTGACGGAGAACGGGACTCAGCGCGACAGCCGGCAGACCCGGGTCGGGTTCCGCACCGTGACCATGAACGTCGCCCCGGACGACCAGGGCGGCCCGTTCGTCTTGTCGGTGAACGACCGGCCGATCTATGTCCGCGGCGCGAACTGGATCCCCGACGACGCGTTCGTCACCCGGCTCGACCGCGAGAGCTACCGGCTCAGCATCGTTGACGCCGTCGACGCGGGCATGAACCTGCTTCGGGTCTGGGGCGGCGGGATCTACGAGAGCGACGACTTCTACGACGTCTGCGACGAGCTCGGCATCCTGGTCTGGCAGGACTTCCTGTTCGCCTGCGCGGCCTACGCCGAGGAGGAGCCGCTGCGCAGCGAGGTCGAGGCCGAGGCGCGGCAGGCCGTCACCCGGTTGAGCGCTCACGCCAGCCTCGCGCTGTGGAACGGCAACAACGAGAACATCTGGGGGTACGTCGAGTGGGGCTGGCGCGCGCCGTTGGCCGGGCGCACCTGGGGCGAGGGCTACTACCTCGACCTGTTGCCGAAGATCGTCGCCGAGCTGGACCCGCGGACGCCGTACTCGGCGGGCAGCCCGTTCTCGTACAGCAACTTCATCCACCCCAACGACGAGCGCAACGGCACCATGCACATCTGGGACGTCTGGAACCAGGTGGACTACACGACCTACAGCAAGTACAAGCCACGCTTCGTCACCGAGTTCGGGTTCCAGGGTCCGCCGGCCTGGTCCACACTGACCTCCGTCGTGCACGACGAGCCGTTGGACCCGTACGGCGAGCAGATGCTGGTGCACCAGAAGGCCAACGACGGCAACCTCAAGCTGGAGCGCGGCCTCGGTGACCACCTTCCGAAGTGGCGCGACATCGACGACTGGCACTGGGTGACCCAGCTGAACCAGGCCCGGGCGGTTGCCTACGGCATCGAGCACTTCCGCAGCCTGTCCCCGCTCAACACCGGCGCCGTGGTCTGGCAGCTGAACGACAACTGGCCGGTGATCTCCTGGGCTGCGGTCGACTACCGTCGCATTCGCAAGCCGCTCTGGTTCGCTCTGCGCCGGGTCTTCGCCGACCGGTTGCTGACGATCCAGCCGCGAGACGGCGTGCCTGTTCTGGTCGCGCACAACGACACCGACGAAGCCTGGTCCGGTCGGGTGACGGTCAACCGCCGCGGCACGGCGGCAGGCACCGAGGCCCTGGCGACGGCGGTCCTCGACCTCGAGGTCGCGCCGAGGTCCGCCACCACCATCGCGTTGCCTGCGGGTGTGACCGGTCCGGCCGACGAGGGCGCCGAGTTCATCGACGCCGAGGACGGCGGCGGCAGTACGGCGTACTGGTACTTCGTCGAGGACGTCGCGCTGCGGCTCGCACCGCCCGCGGAGGCCATGACCGTCGAGACGGTGTCCACCGACGACGGGTACGACGTGACGGTGACGGCCAAGGCTCTGGTCAAGGACGTGGCGCTGTTCCCCGACCGGCTCGACTCGGCGGCCCGCGTGGACAGCGGGCTGATCACCTTGACCGCGGGCGAGAGCCACACGTTCCACGTCACGGGTGGAGCCGCGCCGAGCGACGCCATCGGCGTACCGGTGCTGCGGTCGGTGAACGACCTGCTGAACTGACGATCAGCCTCGCCGCGCCGCCGCGAGCGTGGCGAGGTGATCGTCCAGCAGCTTGAGCAGGCGCTTGCGCGGGAAGGTCCGGGGATCGAAGAGCGCCTGGACCACAAGTCCGTGGGTGAACGCGGCGAGTCCGGCGACCAGGTCGTCGGGCTCGCCGTCCGGCAGCTCGTCACGTTCCTGCGCGGCGGCCACCAGTGGCCGAAGCCGTGCCCGCCAGCGCCGGTAACGTGCCCGCTCCAACACCCCCAGGTCGGGATCGGCCAAGGCTGCGTCCCAGGAACTCACCCAGACCCGGTTGATCTCGGTCAGCTCCGGCGACACCGGTAGGACGTCGGCCAGTGCCGTCCGCAGGGCCGCCAGGCCCTCGCCGTCGCGCCGCTCACGGTCACGGTCACGCGCCCTGGTCCGCTCCTCGGCGACCTCCAAGGCGTGCATGACCAGCGCGTGCTTGGACGGGAAGTAGTGCGTCAGCAGTCCGGTACTGGCGCCCATCTCGGTCGCCACCGCGCGCAGCGTGAGACCGCCGAAACCCTGCGCGGCAAGGACCCGCCAGACGGCCTTGGACACCTCCCGCCGCCGCGCGTCGTGATCGGTTCTGGCCGGCACCTCGTTCCCTCCCTCGTGGTCGCGTGTCTATAGTACATACCGAACGTTTGTTATGTACTTTGTTTGGAGAGGTCCGTCATCATGTTCGCTGTGAAGCTCACCGAGACCGCCGAGCTGCGGCCGCTCGAGCCCTGGCAGGCGCCCGAGTTCCTCGCCCACGTGGAGAAGGCGCGGGCCAACCTGGAGCCGTACATCCCGTGGTCCGCGGTGGTCGTCGACGAGCAGTCCGCCCGCGCCTTCCTGCAGCAGTACGCCGAGCGGCAGGCGGCCGACGAGGGCCGGCTCTTCGGCATCTGGCAGAACGGTGAGCTCGTCGGCGGCCTGCTTTTCCGTACCTTCGACGCGAAGTCGGGCGGTTGCGAGATCGGGGTTTGGCTGGCTGCGGCCGCCGAGGGCCGTGGCCTGATCACGCGGGCGGCGCGGCGGCTGATCGACTGGGCGGTCGTCGAGCGGGGGATGGTCCGGGTGGAGTGGCGTTGCGTACCCACGAACGAGCGCAGCATCGCGGTCGCGAAACGCCTGGGGATGGCGTGCGAGGGAACCCTACGGCAGGCCTTTCCCTACCGCGGTGAGATCCACGACGTGCAAGTCTGGTCACTGCTGCGGAGCGAGTGGCTGCAACGGTCGAGCTGACCTGCCGCGGAGTCGTGGGTCCCATCCGCCGGGGACCATGGGCCCTACCTGGCAGACGGCGCCGCCCGGATGATCACTGTGGGGCTGGGTTCGTGATCCCACGGCCGCCGCCCCGTGATCACGAACGGGGGGTGGGCACCATGCGCCTGCTGGACAGGATCTTCAAGCCGGGCAGGAGAACCCAGCGGACCCCAGTCGGGACGAGGTCGACCGAGACCCGGCATGCGGGACTACTGGCCACGCATCGCTGCAGCATCTGCGCCGCCGATCTCTCGACACAGCCCGCCATGGTCGATCATCAGACCGGCCTGGCCTACTGCTCGAGCCATGCCGGCCTGATGACGGACAACCCGGCCATCTCGATCTGCCCGGGCTGCGGCTTCCGATACTGCCGGGAGCAGGCCACCTTCGCTGTCGGCGCGGGCTCGACCTGCCCCGCCTGCGGCACGTCCCTCGACGGCCTGACCGTGAAGGACGAGCTCAGCGCGGACCTGACCCTGGCGATGACCGTGATCCGGCAATGGATGGAGCAGGCCCCCGCAGGCGATGCCGAGCAGCTCGTGGAGGTGCTGGACAGCTGGGCCTCCGACTTCGGCTCCGACTGGGGTGTCGGAACGCGGGCGGAGGTGCTCGACACGCTGGCCCGCTGTGCTCATCAGGATCTGACCGCCCGGCGGCTCTTCGAGTTCATGGGTCTCGCCGTGCAGCCGCCGCCCAAGGCTCGCGACTCCCGGTGCGAGTTCAGGTTCGAGCGACCTCCGTCCGTCGGGTGGGGTGAGGCGGCCGCCAGCCTGCTGAGCTTGACGGCCGGACTGAACCTCCATCTGATCGCGAAGATCACCGCTCACCACTTCGCGCTGCTGGTGCACAGCGCCGGCGGAGGTGTGCAGGATCTCGCCGGCAGGGGCAAGGACCTCACGCTCGACAGCGTCCGGGCAGAGCGGGCCGAGCGCCTGAGCAAGGAGCCCGACGTACTGGGACTACTGGGCAGCCGGGACGTCCCAGGGCTGATCGCGGCGCTTGCTCACGACGACGCCGAGGTGAGCCTGGCCGCCGGTGAAGCCCTCGGGGCACTCGTCGCCGTCCGGGACCGCTCCGTCGTCGCGCCACTCGTCGAGGCCCTTACCGACGAGCAGCCGTTCGTGCGCCGCAAGGCCGCTCGGCTGCTCGGCGACCTCGGCGATCTCGGCGACCTCGGCGACAAAGCCGGGGTCGAGGCGCTCCTACGGGCTCTCGACGGGGAGGACGAGGTCACCGCCGCCTACGCCGCCGAGGCACTCGGCAAGCTGGGCGACAGACGGGCCGTGCAACCGCTGCTTCTACGGTTCCAGGCCGACCCCGATCCGGATCTGGTCTTCGCGCTGGGAAACCTGGGCGACCCCGCAGCGATCGATCCGCTGCTGGAGGTGCTCGACGACAACGGCTGGATGGCGACCCGCGCAAGCTGTGCGCTGGGCATGATCGACGACGCCCGGGCCGAGCGGGCTCTGCGGGAGCGGTTCGAAGGCGGTCGACGATTCGAGGCGGCGCTCGGGCTGGCCGTCCGCGGACACCCGACGGCCATCGAGGTCTTGCGAGAGACGCTGCGGCAGGCACTTCCCGGCGCGGCCGACGCCGCCCAGGTGCTCGGCCGGATCCGCGACAGCGAGTCCGTGGACGCCATCGTCCAGGCGCTGCGTCACGCCACGGCCGGGCCGTCCGCGAACGACGCCGAGCCGTACCTCGAGGCCCTGGGAGATCTCGGTGACGTCCGGGCGGTCGAACCGCTGATCGAGCTGATCAGCCAGCATTCGTGCCTGCTGCACGTCGGAGCCGGCAAGACGCTGGGGCGGATCGGCGACCGACGCGCGGTCGAACCGCTCGTCCAGGCCCTCGACACGAACGACTTCAGCGCGATGATCGGCGCGATCGAGGGCCTCGCGGCGCTGGGCGACCGCCGGGCCGTCGAGCCGCTCCGCGCCCGCATGACCTGGCCGGACGCCACGTTGTGGGTCCAGACCAAGATCACCGCCGCCGTCCACCGGATCGAGGCTGAATCCGCGAGCTGATCGGCCCCGGCTGACGACACGGGTGCGGCCACCAGGGTGATCGGCGTCCGGCCGGTAGACAGCGGCGTACCCGTTGGATCCGCCCCACAGGTCGTCGCCACCCGCGTCGATGCTCACTCCACCGGATCTGTAAGAATCTTTCGGAAAACATGCTTCGAATAGAAGCAATTGACCGCCGAGGGGAGTCAAGGCGTCGTCCGACCGATGGAGATGGCACTGTGTGGCCAGATATCGCCGACCGAATGGATCGCTGTGACCACGACTGCCGTCTCTCGCTCTCGGGGCCGGAGCCTGCGCCGCGGCGCGCTCGGGGTCAGCTCGTCGACGGTGATCGGTATCGCCTCGACCGCACCGGCGTACTCGCTGGCGGTGTCCGTCGGGCTGCTGGTCGCCTATGTCGGCGCCGCTGCCCCGCTGCTGCTCGCCGCGAGCGCAGTCCCGGTGGTGCTGGTCGCCTTGTGCTTCCGCGAGCTGAACCACGCGGAGCCCGACTGCGGCACGACGTTCCCTTGGACCGAGAAGGCTTTCGGACTGGCGACCGGCCGGATGGTCGGGTGGACCACCGTGATGGCCTGCGTCCTGGTGATGAGCAACCTCGCTCAGGTCGCTGCCATCTACACCTACACGCTGCTCGGCCTCGACAGTGCGGCCGGATCACGGTCCGCTCAGGCAGCCCTGGGCTCGCTGTTCATCGCCGCGATGGCCTACCTGGCCTATCGCGGGGTGCGAATCGCCGCCTGGACCCAGGTGCTGCTGCTCACAGTGGAACTGGCGGCGCTGCTCTGGTTCTCTGCCAACGCGTTCTGGGTGGCCGGGTCGTTCGCGATCCCGGCGTTCTCGTCGACCGGTGACGGCGCCTGGGCAGCCGCCCTCCTCGTCGCCGTGTTCCTCTACTGGGGCTGGGACTCGTCGTTCAGCGTCAACGAGGAGAGCCGCGAGCCGCGCCGCACCCCGGCGATCGGGGCTCTGCTGGCCAACGCCACGCTGGTCGTCGTCTACGTAGTCGTCACCTGGGCCGCCGTCGCGTACGCCGGGGTCGACCAGCTCGCCGCGGTGGGTGAGGACGACTTCTTCGCCGTTCTGAGTCGCGACCTGCTCGGCACGACCGGAGGCAAGGTGCTGATCGGCGCCGTGCTGGTGTCAGCACTGGCCTCGACCCAGACGACGATCCTGCCGACGGCCCGGACCATGCTGTCGATGGCCCGCCGAGACGCCTTCCCGGGCCAGTTCGCACGGGTCTCCGCCCGCTACCAGACGCCCACGGTGTCCACCTGGGCCTTCGCCGCCGCCAGCATCCTGGTCTACGTCGCGCTGGTGCTCACCTCGGACGCCGTACTGGCCGACTCCGTGGCGGCGATCTCGGTCCTCGTCTCGCTGTACTACATCGCCACGGCAGTCGCCGTACCGCTGTACTTCCAGGGCGAGGCCAAGGAGCGGCTGCTGCAGCGGGCGATCATCCCCCTCACGGCCGCCGGGGCGTTCGTGGCGATCCTGGTGATGGCGCTGCTCGACGTCGGGACCGGGCCGCTGGTCGTCGTGGGTGTCACGATGGTCATAGGTGCCGTGATCATGTTCTCGATGAAGCCACCAGCACGGGGAGAGGCCGATCGATGACCAGCCCACGGAGGCGGATGAGGAGTGCGGGCATCACGCTCGGCCTCACCGCCCTGGTCGCGGCCTCGCTGACCGGCTGCTCCACCGGCGAGGACACCCCCGACTACGCCGCCATCTGTGTCGACCCGCAGACCCAGGAGCGCACCGACGACGCCAACTGCACGGACGACCGCGAGTACCACGGCTCCGGCGGCGGCTTCTTCTGGTTCTACATGGCCACCCGCGGCAACGCCGTCGTGCCACCGGTCGGCGGCCGGTACAGCACCGGCAGCGGCACCTACTCCGTCGCGGGAGCCCGCAACCCACAAGGCGGTACGGCGACCGTCCAGCGTGGTGGCCTCGACACCAAGGGCGGTGACATCGGCACCATCACCCGCGGTGGGTTCGGCAAGGCCGGCAAGGGAGGATCGGGCGGCTGATGTGGCGCCACTCGATCAAGCCCCGGAAGGGCTGGAAGGACACGGTGATCAGCCAGGGCCTGGTGTTCCCGATGACGGACCTGCCCGACGGCACCGAGCGGCCGTACTGGAACGAGAGCGCCTGGTACGAGGTGACGATGGACGAGGTCCTGCACCTCGAGAAGGTCACCGAGGAGCTGTACGAGATGTGCAGGCATGCCGCCGGCGTGATGGCCTCGGGCGACCGTTTCAACGACGCCCAGCTCGGCCTGGCCCCGGGCACGCTGCCGCTGGTCCGGGAGTCGCTCAAGCGGGCGGACCGGTCCGTCTACGCGCGGTTCGACCTCGCTTGGAACGGCGTCGAGCCGAAGATGCTCGAGATCAACGGCGACACCCCGACGGGTCTGCTGGAGTCGGCGGTGATCCAGTGGAACTGGCTCGAGGACGTCTTTCCCGATGCCGACCAGTGGAACTCCGTGCACGACCGGCTGGTCAAGTGGTGGAGCGAACAGCGCGCGCTCGGTGCGTTTCCCGGCAACGAGGCGCACTTCTTCAACTCCGCGGCCGAGACCACCGGCGAGGAGGCGATGACGGTCGCCTACCTGCGGGACACGGCCGCGATGGCCGGGTTGGAGACCTACGGCCACGAGATCGAGGACCTGGGCTGGGACTCGGCGGCCCGCCGGTTCGTCGACTGGGGCGGCCGGCCCGTGCGGACGGCGTTCAAGCTCTACCCGTGGGAGGACATGCTCGACGACGAGTTCGGCCGGTACATCCTGGCCGGCGTCGAGCGGGAACCGGTGCAGTGGATCGAGCCGATCTGGAAGACGATGCTGTCCACCAAGGCGATCCTGCCGGTGCTGTGGGAGCTCTACCCGGACCACCCGAACCTGCTGCCGGCGTACTTCGGTGATCCGGGCGATCTGCTGGAGTGGGTGGCCAAGCCGCTGCACGGGCGCGAGGGCAGCAACATCCGCATCCACACCATCGCCTCCACCGAGGACCACGTGCAGGACGGGCCGTACGACACCGACAGCATGATCTACCAGGAGTGGCACCCGCTGCCTTCGTACGAGGGGAATCGCGCGGTCATCGGCAGCTGGCTGGTCGACGGCGTGGCCGCCGGGATGATGGTCCGCGAGTCCGACGGCCCGATCACCGACTACTACGCCCGCTTCGTCCCGCACGCGATCGCGATGGAGGTCCGCCCCGACGAGGAGACCATCCAGCGCTGGCTCGCCGAGTAGCTCTCAGTCCAGGGCGACCGCGACGTACTTCACCTCCAGGTACTCGTCGATGCCGACGTCACTGCCCTCGCGGCCGAGACCGGACTGCTTGACGCCACCGAAGGGCGCCGCCGGGTTCGACACGATGCCCTGGTTGAGCCCGATCATGCCGGTCTCCAGCTTCTCGCTGACCCGCAGGGCGCGGCTCAGATCGCGGGTGAACAGGTAGGACACCAAGCCGAACTCGGTATCGTTCGCCATCCGCACCGCCTCGTCCTCGTCGTCGAACGCGGTCAGCGGGGCCACCGGGCCGAAGATCTCCTCCTTCTGCACCCGCGCCCCGGCCGGTACGTCGGCCAGCACGGTCGGCGGGTAGAAGTATCCCTTGCCGTCGGCAACCTTCGCTCCGGTGAGCACTCTGGCGCCCTGGGCAACGGCATCGTCGACCAGCTCGCTGACCTTGTCCCGCTGCTTGGCGTCGATCAGGGGACCGACGTCGACGCCGTCATCCACGCCGCGGCCGACCGTCAGGGCGGACATCCGCTCGGTCAGCTTCGCGGCGAACGGCTCCATCACCGAGGAGTGCACGTACATCCGGTTGGCCGCCGTACAAGCCTCGCCGCCGTTGCGCATCTTCGCCAGCATCGCGCCCTCGACCGCCCGGTCCAGGTCGGCGTCCCCGAACACGATCAGCGGCGCGTTGCCGCCGAGCTCCATGCTCGTCCGCAGCACCTTGTCCGCGGCCTGCTCGATCAGCTTGCGGCCGACCTCGGTGGAACCCGTGAACGACAACTTGCGGGCCCGGCCGTCCCGGATCAGCGGCTCCATCACGCCGCCTGAGTCGCTGGTGGTCACCACGTTCAGCACGCCTGGCGGCAGGCCTGCCTCGACGAGAAGCTCGGCCAGCTTCAGCATCGACAACGGCGTCTGCGACGCGGGCTTGATCACCATCGTGCAGCCCGCGGCGACGGCCGGGCCGATCTTGCGCGCGCCCATCGCCGCCGGGAAGTTCCACGGCGTGATCAGCAGGCAGGGCCCGACCGGCTGTCGCATCACCAGGAACCGCCCCTTGCCGTTCGGCGCGACCTGGTAGCCACCGCCGATCCGGACCGCCTCCTCCGCGAACCAGCGGAAGAACTCCGCCGCGTAGGCGATCTCGGCCCTGGACTCCGCGACCGGCTTGCCCATCTCCAGTGTCATCAGCAGCGCCAGCTCGTCGGTCCGCTCGGTCATCAGCTCGAAGGTCCGGCGCAGGATCTCGCCTCGCTCCCGCGGCGCGGTCGCAGCCCAGCCCGCCTGCGCGGTGACGGCCGCATCGAGCGCTGCCACACCGTCGGTCGGACTCGCGTCGGCCACCTCGCAGAGCGTGGTCCCGGTGGAGGGATCCTCCACCGGCAGCGTCTTGCCGCCCTCGGCTGCTCGCCACTCGCCTCCGACGAAGAGCTTGGTCGGACACTGCTCGACGACTTCCTGCTCCCGCGACATCGCTCCGCCTTCCGGTCGGCTGCACCCACTGCAGCCCACCTTAGGTCGACCGCCGGACACGAGACGGACACCGCCAATTTATGAACAGTCGCTTTGTATATAGGATGGGTGAGTGGCAGGCAGGGGACGGGACTTGAACAAGGCGACGGTCGGCGGCGGCGGTACGACAATGCTGCGACGGATCAACGTCGCGGCGGTGCTGGACGCGGTCCGGCGGTCTGCGCCCGCGCCACTGCGAGTCGCCGAGCTGGTCGAGCGGACCGGCCTGGCCCGTCCGACCGTCGCGCAGGCCGTCGACGAGCTCCTGGACGCCGGCTGGCTGCAGCAGCATGGCCCCGACTCGGCCGACCGCTCGCTCGGCCGGCCCGCCATCAGGGTCTCGCTGCGCGGTCGCGCGGCGCCGGTGCTCGGTCTCGACGTCGGCCCGCACCGCGTCACCGTCGGCGTCTCCGACCTGGCCGGCCGCAAGCTCTCCCTGGTACGGCGTTCCGGACCCGGCTGGAGCGCGCAGGAACTGCTCGGCGTGATCAGCGAGGTCATCACCGAGGCCCTGGCGGCGGCCGAGGTCCCGGCTGAGGACATCGCCGCCGCGGTCGCGGCCAGTCCTGGCATCGTCGACGAGCACACCGGCCGGGTCCAGCTGGTCCCGAGCGTGCCGGGCTGGTCGGCGATCGACCTGACCAAACACGTTCGCAGCCTGCTCGACTGCCCGGTGATGCTGGACAACGACGCGAACCTGGCCGCCCTCGCCATCGCGGCGGCCCGCGGCGGTAGCGGCACGCTGCTGGCGGTCCAGTGGGGTGAGCGGCTCGGTGCCGGCATCGTGATCGACGGCCGGCTGCACCGCGGCACGGGCGCCGCCGGCGAGATCGGCTTCATCGCGACCGGTCCGGACGACGTCATCAACCCCGAGGACAGCCGGGGTCCGCTGGAG
This sequence comes from Kribbella sp., assembly GCA_035759015.1. Lineage (GTDB taxonomy): Bacteria > Actinomycetota > Actinomycetes > Propionibacteriales > Kribbellaceae > Kribbella. The sequence continues at coordinate 21,820 of DASTVQ010000135.1, read as the reverse complement.
CGTGCGGTCGGTTCCGAGGCCATCGCGGCTCTCGGTCGCCAGGCCGCCCTGGACCACCCGGAGTCCCGCCTCGCCGCGCTCGGTGGCGACCAGCTCGACACAGCCGACGTCTTCGCCGCCGCCGCCGACCGTGACCCGGTCGCGCTGGCCGTGGTGCAGCAGGTGGCCCGCGACTTCGCCCGGGCACTCGCTCCGGCGGTGCTCGTGCTCGACCCGACCGCCGTGGTGATCGGTGGCGGTGTGGCCCGGGCCGGCTCGGTCCTGCTGGACGCCATCTCGGAACAGCTGCGGGTGCTGACCCTGAACCACCCGAAGCTGGAGCTGTCCGCCCTGGCCGAGGACGCGGTGGTCACAGGCGCGATGCGGATGGCGCTCGACGAGGTATGGCAGCGCAAGCTCCCAGCCCCGGCTCGCACGACCCAGACCTGAGCCGGTAGTCCGCCTCCCGTCGGTCTGTCCGGCTCCTGCGCGCCAGGTGGGATGATCACCAGGTGCCAGCCGAACAGGTCCTTCCGAGGTGGAAGCATCGGGTCGCCGGCTGGATCGGGCGAGTCGTCGTACTGGCCTCGGTCTGGTCGTTCCTGGCGATCCCGCTGCACCTCGTGCTCCCAGAGCAGGTCAAGAAGGTCGATGCGGGCTTCGACTTCCTCGGCATCCCCGCGGGTCACACCATCTTCTCTGCGGTCTATCTGGCCGTGGTCGGCAGTGCGCTGCTGCGGGGCAAGCGGGCCGCTCTGCTGTGGGTTCTGTGGGTCTTCGAGGCGCTCTGGCTGATCGCCGGGCTCGCCGTGGTAGCGATCGGCAGCTCCGTGCTCGCGAGCCCGGAGAACACCGAGCTGATCGCCAGGTTCGGCACCAGCTCGGTCGCCGATGTGGAGCTGGGCGTCGCCCAGGTGGTCGTCACCGTCTCGCTGATCGTCCTGCTGTGGAAGGTGCGCGCCGCCTTCCCGGCCCGGCTCGCGCCCGGCACCAGACGACTGGCGATCGGCGCGCTGGTCACCGGTCTGCTGATCTCCGCCGCGGTGAGCATCTCGCTCACTCAGCTGTTCCCGAACACCCTGGTGGGTGAGCGGGAGAAGATCGGCTGGGCGGTCGCGGCCACGTTGGGCCAGAGCCGGGAGAAGATGGCGACCGGCCACGAGGGTCACAGCTGGGTCGGCCTGACAGTCGGCGCCATCTCCGCCGCCTCGCTGGTGATCGCGTTCGCCATCTTCCTGCGGTCGGTCCGCCGGGTCCGCTACCTGAGCCAGCTCGAGGAGCTCGACGTCCGCAAGCTGCTGCTTCGGCACGGCGAGCGCGACTCGCTCGGCTACTTCGCGACCCGGCGGGACAAGGCCGTGGTGTTCTCGCCCGACAAGGACGCAGCCATCGCCTACCGGGTGGTCAACGGTGTCAGCCTGGCCAGCGGTGATCCGCTGGGCGATCCGGCCGCCTGGCCCGGGGCGATCAAACGCTGGCTCGCCGAGGCTCGCACGTACGGCTGGTCGCCTGCGGTGGTCTCGGCCGGCGAGGAGGCGGCCCACGCGTACGTCGACGCCGGGCTGCGGGCCCTGGCGATGGGTGACGAGGCGATCATCGACGTCGCCGACTTCAGCCTGGAGGGCCGGACGATGCGACCGGTGCGCCAGGCCGTCACCCGGGTCCAGCGGGCCGGCTACCACGCCGAGGTGGTCCGGCACGGAGACCTCTCCCCCGACCAGCTGGCCGAGTACGTCGCGCTGGCCGCGAAGTGGCGGGGAGCCCGGGCCGAGCGCGGTTTCTCGATGGCACTTGGGCGGCTCGGGGACCCCACCGACGCCCGCTGCGTGATGGTGGTCGCCCGGGACTCCGGGGGCGCGGTCCGCGGGCTGCTGTCGTTCGTTCCGTGGGGCGTCCGCGGTGTCTCGCTCGACCTGATGCGGCGTGACCCCGAGTCGGCGAACGGCTTGATGGAGTTCATGATCACCGCGCTGGTCGACGCCTGTGGCGATCTCGGAGTGCACCACATCTCGCTCAACTTCGCCATGTTCCGGGAGATCTTCAGCGACGCGGAGCGCGTCGGCGCCGGGCCGGTACTGAGGCTCACCAGCGCGCTGCTGACCGCGGCCTCGCGATTCTGGCAGCTGGAGAGCCTCTACCAGTCCAACGTGAAGTATCTGCCGCGATGGTCGCCCAGGCTGATCTGCTACTCACGCGGCGGCTCGCTGGCGTTCGTGCTGCTCGCCGCGGGCACCGCCGAGGGATTCCTGCCGGCGCCGCGGCCGTGGACTCGCGTGGACAGTGCCGGCAAAGCCGAGCGGCATGCCATCACGGCCACGGACGGACCCCACTTCGCCGCCGCCGTCCTCGCGCAAGAGGAGGAACTGCTCCGACCGGCCCTGCCGGAGCGACGGCTCACCGAGCAGGAGCAGATCCGGCGCGCCAAGCTGGCCGAGCTAGTTGCTGCTGGCATCGACCCCTACCCGGCCCAGGTGCCGCGTACGGACACCGTGGAACGGATCCACTCAACGCATCAGCAGCTGCCGCCGGACCACCGCAGCGGACTGCAGGTCTCCGTCACCGGCCGGGTGATGTTGATGCGTGACCACGGCAGGCTGAACTTCGCCCGGCTGCAGGACGGCACCGCCTCCCTGCAGGTGATGGTGTCGGCTGATCGTTGCGGTGCCGTCCAGCTGGACCGATGGCGCCGACTGGTCGACATCGGCGATCAGGTGAGTGTCACCGGCGAGGTCGTGACCAGCCGCCGCGGCGAGATCTCGATCGACGCGACCAGCTGGTTGATGGCGGCGAAGTGCCTGCATCCGCTGCCGGACAAGCGCAAGGGTTTCACCGATCCGGAGGCCCGGGTCCGCCAGCGACACCTCGACCTGGTGATGAACCCGGACTCGCTGCGGATGGTGCGGCAGCGCAGCACCGCCGTACGGGCGTTACGGGGCGGATTCGAGTCGCGCGGTTTCATCGAGGTCGAGACCCCGATGCTGCAGGCCGTGCACGGTGGCGCGAACGCCCGGCCGTTCCTGACCCACATCAACGCCTACGACACCGACCTGTTCCTGCGGATCGCTCCCGAGCTGTTCCTCAAGCGGCTCGGCGTCGGCGGCGCCGGCAAGATCTTCGAGCTGAACCGCAACTTCCGCAACGAAGGTGCCGACGGCTCCCACAACCCGGAGTTCACCTCGGTCGAGGCCTACCAGCCGTACGCCGACTACGGCGTGATGCGCGAGCTGACCCGCGAGCTGCTGATCGAGACGGCCACCGGCGTCTTCGGCAAGCCTGTCCTGCGGCGGTCAGGCACCGACAGCGACATCTCCGGCGAGTGGCCGGTGATGACCGTGCACGAAGCCGTCTCCCGCGCCACCGGCACACAGATCGACGCCGGCACGCCGCCCGAGCGGCTGCGCGAGATCTGCGCGGCGCACGGTGTGCACGCCGGCTTCGAGCACTCCGCGGGTGAGCTGGTCCTCGAGCTGTACGACGAGCTGGTGGAGCCGGCGACCGGGTTCCCGACCTTCTACACCGACTTCCCGGTGGAGACGTCGCCGCTGACGCGGACGCACCGTACGGATCCACGGCTGGCCGAGCGCTGGGATCTGGTCGCGTTCGGCGCCGAGATCGGTACGGCGTACTCCGAGCTGGTGGACCCGGTGGAACAGCGTCGCCGCCTGACCGAGCAGTCCCTGAAAGCCGCTGCCGGGGATCCCGAGGCGATGTCGCTGGACGAGGACTTCCTCAGCGCGCTGGAGTACGCCATGCCGCCGACCGGTGGGCTCGGCATCGGCGTCGACCGCGTGATGATGATGCTGACCGGCCAGAGCATCCGCGCCACCCTCGCCTTTCCCTTCGTCCGCCCGACACCGCGCGGCTGAGCCTGAGGGATCAGTGCCCGACCGGGGTGTGGTGCATCGGCACCCCGAACGTGCCGTAGCGCTCCATCCGCTGCCAGCGCACCCGCGCCCCGGTCGTCGCGGTGAACAGCGACTGGATGACGACCAGGTAGATCAGCTGGCGGTAGACGAACTGCTGCAGGGGCAGGGTCCACAGCGGCGCGACCGACTCGTGGTCCAGCTTGAAGGCGTACCAGCTGGTCAGCAGCTGCAAGGCCAGGAAGCCTGCCCAGAGTCCGCCGATCACGAGCGGGTTCAAGAAGATCAGCCCGTAGAGCGCGAAGACGTCGACGATCGGGGCGACCAGCGGCAGCAGGAGCTGGAAGACGACCAGGAAGCCCAGAGCACGCCGGCCGAACCTGCCGGACACACCCCGTTGAGTGAGGGCGCCGCGGTGCTTCCACATCGCCTGCAGCGTGCCGTAGCACCAGCGGTAACGCTGCCGCCAGAACGCGCTCAGCGTGGCGGGCGCCTCGGTCCAGGCCTTCGCCCGCTGCTCGAAGACGACCCGCCAGCCGTCGCGGCACAGGGACATCGTGAGGTCGGTGTCCTCGGCCAGCGTGTCCGAGCTGACGCCGCCGATCCGCAGCACCGCGCTCCGCCGGAACGCGCCGATCGCGCCGGGCACGGTCGGCATGCACTGGGCCAGGTCGAACAGCCGGCGGTCCAGGTTGAAGCCGACGACGTACTCGATGTGCTGCCAGTTCCCGAGGATGCCGCGCCGGTTGCCGACCTTGGCGTTGCCGGACACCGCGCCGATGCCGGGTTCGGCGAACGGCTGGACCAGCATCCGGACGGCGTCCGGCTCGAGGATCGTGTCGCCGTCGATCAGCACCACCAGCTCGTGCGAAGCCGCCCGGATCCCGGTGGTCAAGGCGGCCGGCTTGCCGGCGTTGGCCTGACGGATCACCCGCACGCCGGGCAGTCGCAGCGACTCCACCAGGTCGGCCGTGCCGTCGGTCGAGCCGTCATCGACCACGATCACCTCGACTGGATGGTCCGAGGCGACCAGCGATCCGACGGTCGCTTCGATGCCCGCGCTCTCGTTGTAGGCAGGGACGACGACGGTGACCGGCTCGGTGACCGGCGGCCCCCACTTCCTCGACTGGTTGCGCACATGCCGACGCGCTACCACCACGGTGATCGCGGCCCGGAGCAGGCTCAGCGCGCCCGCCAGGTAGAGAACCCACGTGAGGACGGCCACCAGGCCGTCGCTGATCCGGATCGCGGCGATCATCCCGAGCCCCTGCAAGGTCTCGGCGGCCGTCGCCGGCCTGACCGGCTCCGGCAGGCCGACCGCTCGGCTGACGGTGTCGAACCGGAAGCCTTGCGCCTTGAGCTCCGGGATCAGCGTCCGCAGCGCGGCGACGGTCTGGCTCCGGTCCCCACCGGCGTCGTGCATCAGCAGGATCTGACCGTCGTCGCCCACCGGCCGCGAGTTCGCCAGGATCCGGGCGACACCGGGCCTGCGCCAGTCCTCACTGTCCTGGGTGGTCAACACGGTGAGGTAGCCGGCCTTCCGAGCCTGCTTGATGCCGGCCCAGTCCTCGTCGGCGACGGCGTCGGCGCTGGACGAGTACGGCGGACGCAACAACGAGGCGGTCATGCCGGTGGCGCCGGCGAGCACCAGCTGGCTCTGCCGCAGCTCGAAGGTTCGCCGCCAGTCGGGCAGCGAGGCCAGGTCGGCGTGGGTGTAGGTGTGCACTCCGAGCTGGTGCCCCTCCGCGGCGATCCGCCGGGTGAGCTCTCGGTGAACCGCGACCTGGACACCGACGACGAAGAAGGTCGCCTTGACGTTGTAGTCCCGCAGCACGTCCAGGACCTGCGGCGTCCACACCGGGTCGGGACCGTCGTCGAAGGTCAGAGCGATCGTGCGCGGTTTCGGCGCCGCGGTTCGGGCGGTCGGCTGGTCGGCGTCGATGATGGGCCCACCCTGGGAGACCTGGGCGGGTACGGCCTGCTGCGACTTGCGCGGCGGTGGCTCGGCATCGGGTGCGGAGCCGAACAGGTGATGGGTGTAGCCGTGCAGCACCAGGGCGCCGAGGAGGAAGACGAGCAGGACCGTGAGGACCAGCCAGTTGGTGCGCAACGGCACCGGGGGGTTCCGGTCATCCGGAGCCCGGTGACGGCGGCGGGACACGATCGGTGCGTGCACGTCAGCCCCCCTCGCCGACGAGCCCGGTCACCACACGCCGCAGGAGGCCTGGTGAGCTGCTGTCACCTTCCGGCGCGGAGGTTCCGGATGGAGCCGTGGTGGACGACTCGGTCGTGGGCGGAGCCGTGGTCGGCGAGCTCGTCTCCGTCGAGCGCGGGCTGGTGCTCGGGGGCCGCGACGACGTGGGTTTGGAGGTGCTGGAGGTTTGGCCCGTCGAGCCTGGCTGCTCCGAACCGTCGCCTCCACCCGGCGCCGTGGAGGGCGGCGCGCTGCGCGTGGTCGTCGGCACGGCCGACGGCGTCCACTGCGGCACGGTCGTTGAACCGCTGGTGGGGATCGTTGTGGGTGCCGCCGACGGCAGGGACTGCCGCGGGTTGGTCGGATCGCTGCGTTCAGCGCCCGGCGCCGGGATCGAGCGCAGGGTGATCGTCTGTCCGCGCTCTGCCTCCGCCGGGGGAACCGACGGCGCGTCGACGCCCTGCGGCCCGAGCAGGCTGTTGCCCAGCATGAGCAGATACCCCGACAACGGCGCGACGACCAGTAAGGCAAGGCGGCGGAGCTTGCGACCGCGGCCGCCGGACGGGTCGACGAAAATTGGTTCCCCCGAACCCTTCACCATCAAATTCCCCCGATTAATCCCCAGTACTTACAGAATACGCCGACGCACGGACCTCGCTGCCCGCGAAGAATGTGGTCCTGCACACCGTCTGGCGAACGCGGATAAGGATTCCGCCACACGGCGACGAGACGCCCGCGCCCAGTACGCCGGCCCGGTGCTGGGATATCCATGAGGTCGAGCACCAGGCGCGGGGTGGTCTCCGGGCAGGGTCGGCTGACGCCGGTTCGCTGTTCAAGGGCGCATCCACGGGATGGCCGGAGCCGGAAACCCGCTGCCGGCGATGACCGAGCACCGTCGTACGGCCGGTCAACGTTCTGCACCCTTGAGACTCGGCTTGATCGGCACCGTCCGCGCCTTCACCTTCTTGACCGGCGTGAACATCGCTTTCTTGGCCGGTGTTGTCTTCTTCACCTCCTTGACCTTTTCCGCCTTCTTGACCGGCTTCGAGCTGTGTGATTTCGCGGCGGCGCCGCCTCGGGCGCTCGTGGCTGGAGTGCTCGAGTGGTCGCCCGTGATCGACGGTCGACTCCCACGCGAGCGGGGTGGCGGGTTGGTGTGGGGCGGGGTCGGCGCGACGATCCCGGCTGCCGTCGTCGGCCCCGTTGTTGTCGGTCCTGCTCTGAGCCCGGTCTGCGGAAGCGTTGTCACCCGCGGTTCGCGAACGGTCGTCCGCTCGTGGACCCGCGTCGACATCGGTCGCGGATCGGCGACCGGCCGAACGGCCCGCGGCTCACCCGTCCCGGGTAGCGGGATCAGTGGTGCGTCGATGCGTGGGCCGCCGAGCAGGCTGTTGACCACGATCACCAGGTAGGCGGTGGTCGGCGTGGCGATCAGGACGGCGATGCGGCGGAACTTACGCCCGCGGCCGCCGGACGAATCGAAGAAAACCGGTTCCCCCATGTGCTTCATAATGGCTCGAATACCCCCAAGGGCACACCGGATACCTCAGGGAATTACCCGACTTGCGCCGAATGGGCGGCGATGGTCGTGGTCAGCGAACGGGTGTTCGCCCCCGCGAACAAGCGACGGGCAGAATCGCGCGTCACGCCAGGGCCAGGGTGCCGATGACAGCCAGCAGTCAGAGTCTGTCGGCCGCCTCGGTGCCAGAAGAGGCCGTGTCGGCCACGATGCGCAGATCGCTGCCGAGCGCGCAACCGGCGAGCAGGTCCGCTTCCGGCAGCCTCAGCACTCGATGACGTTGACAGCGAGGCCGCCGCGCGAGGTCTCCTTGTACTTGACCTTCATGTCGGCGCCGGTCTCCCGCATCGTCTTGATCACCTTGTCCAGGGTGACCACGTGCCTGCCGTCGCCGTGCATCGCCATCCGCGCGGCGTTGATCGCTTTCACCGACGCCATCGCGTTGCGCTCGATGCAGGGGATCTGGACCAACCCGCCGACCGGGTCGCAGGTCAGACCGAGGTGGTGCTCCATCGCGATCTCGGCAGCGTTCTCCACCTGTTCCGGCGTGCCACCGAGCACCTCGCACAGCCCGCCCGCGGCCATCGAGCAGGCCGAGCCGACCTCACCTTGGCAACCGACCTCAGCGCCGGAAATGGACGCGTTCTCCTTGTACAGCACGCCGATCGCGGCCGCCGCCAGCAGGAACCGTACGACGCCGTCGTCCGTTGCTCCCGGCACGAATCGCCGGTAGTAGTGCAGCACCGCCGGAATGATGCCCGCGGCCCCGTTCGTCGGCGCGGTGACGATCCGGCCGCCGGAGGCGTTCTGCTCGTTCACGGCCAGGGCGAACAGGTTGACCCAATCCATCACCTTCAACGGGTCCACGGAGTAGCGGTCCTCGGTCAGGCGGCGGTACAGCCCGTGCGCGCGCCGCGGCACCTTCAGGCCGCCCGGCAGCACACCCTCGGTCTCGCAACCCTCCTGCACACACTCCTGCATCACCTGCCAGATCCGCTGCAAGCCCTCGTGGATCTCGGACTCGGTCCGCCAGGCCAGTTCGTTCGCGAGCATCACCTCGCTGATCGACAGGTGCGACTCGCGACACCGGTCGAGCAGCTCGGCACCGCTCAGGAAGGGATACTTCAACGGCGTCCGGTCCGCCACGATCCGGTCCCCCGCCGCGGCATGCTCGTCCACCACGAAGCCGCCACCGACGGAGTAGTAGGTCCGCTCGCGGAGCACGGCGCCGTCGACGGACCGAGCGGCGAACCTCATCCCGTTCGGGTGGTAGGGCAGTGCTTTGCGCCGGTGCATCACCAGCTGGCTGCCCTCGTCGAAGGCGACCTCGTGCCGGCCCGCCAGTAGCAATCGCCTTGCCGCGCGAATCGCGGCCACCCGCTCGTCGACCGCGTTGGTGTCGACTGTCTCCGGGTCCTCGCCCTCCAGGCCGAGCAGGATGGCCTTGTCGCTGCCGTGCCCGTGGCCGGTCGCTCCCAGCGAGCCGAACAGCTGCGACTCGACCGCCGTCGTACGGGTGAGCAGCTCGTCGTCGGCAAGGCCCGTCACGAAGGTGCGGGCGGCGCGCATCGGTCCCACGGTGTGTGAGCTCGACGGGCCGATGCCGATACTGAAGAGGTCGAAAACACTGATCGCCATGGAGGGCTTCCTTCAGGTCGTCGTTGACCGGTCGGTGAACCTCCCCGCTCTGTCGAGCAAGCCGCTCTCCAGAGTTGCCTCGCCCGTGCGGTGAAGGTGCCTGAGAGATTCTCGGGGAGAGTTGCTCCTACGGCGCCCGGGGGGCCGGGTCTCTCCCGCACGGGTTCATGCGGCTGTTGTTGTTCAGTTGAATCACGCGAACGCCGCGACGCTACGGCGCACCGCCCCACGAGTCAATCCGCCCGTCCTCCCCCGCCCGCGCACATCCCCACCGCAGCCCCCTGGTCGAGGCGCCGCGGCCGGCCTCACCACATTGGATGAGGGTTTGGGTCCTGGGCCTGATTCGCTGACGGCCGGTGGTGGTGAGGCCGGGGTCATGACGACGGTGACGACGCCGGATGTGACTCCGACAGGACCCGGTTGGATCGTCTGGGCGCCACGACTCGTGTGCCTGGGCCCGCCGCCCGGGTGTGCGCGCAACCATCGAGAACTACCTGGTCAAGTCCTGCCGGTGCGTGGCAGCAGTTGCCCGGCGGACTCGCCGAGCCCCCCTTCCCCGGGCATGGGGAAGGGGGGTTTCGGCGGACCCACCTCAGACGTGGGCGAGATCGGCTTCGAGCACGCGGACCACGGGAGCGCCGCGGTCGGTGCGTTCGGCCAGGAAGGCGAGCTGGGCGCAGGCCGTCGCGAGCGCCGCGGAATGGCTCGTGCACCGGTCCAGGTACCAGAACGGATCGTCCGGCTGCGGGTCGTCGGCGTCGTCGATGTCGGCGAACCAGTGCCAGTTGCCGGCACAGGCGCAGTGCACAACACGAACTCGCAGGTTCACGATCGACACCCCCGTCGAAACCCCTGGGCTCCCCCGTCCCAGTTCGGGGCCAGCCCGGCCGGCGCGTGTACCGCGGCCCCCCACTGCCACGCGCCGGGCCGGACTTTGACCCTCCCCCGCTCCCTACATCGTCACGGGAGCGGCGAACGTTACTGCTTGTGATCGGGTAATTTTGAGTGACCCCTCAACCACTTACGGTGTGTTCGCGGACCCACTGCTCCAGCCCTTCGGTGGTGATCGGTAGAGCCTCGGTCAGGATCTCCGGATCGTCCTCGGTGACCACCACGTTGTCCTCGATCCGTACGCCGATCCCACGCAGCTCGGGCGGGACCGTCTCGTCGTTCGGGTGGAAGTACAGCCCCGGCTCGACCGCGAGCGCCATCCCGGGCTCCAGGTCGCCCGCGTGGTAGGCCTCGGCGCTGGACGACGCGCAGTCGTGCACGTCGAGCCCGATGAAATGGCCCGTGCCGCAGACGATGAACCGGCGGTGCTGCTGCCCGTCGGGGCCGAGCGCCTCCTCCACGGACACGTCCAGCAGCCCCCAGTCGCGCAGGCCCTCCGCGAGAACCCGCATCGCCTCGTTGTGGAACGCCCGGTACGGCGAGCCGGCCCGCACCTGCGCCAGCGCGGCGAGCTGAGCCGAGTGGACCAGGTCGTGCACCCGCCGCTGCGCCGGGCTGAACTCACCGGTCACCGGGAAGGTCCGGGTGACGTCGGCGGTGTAGAGCGTGCGGGTCTCGACCCCGGCGTCCAGCAGGATCACGTCCCCCTCGGAGACCAAGCCATCGTTGCGCACCCAGTGCAGCACCGGTGCATGGTTGCCAGCAGCAACGATGGAGGCGTAGCCCGGGCCGTTACCGCTCGTTCGCGCCCGGCGGTCGAAGGTGCCCTGCAGCCAGCGCTCGCCACCACCGCGGACCGCCGCGGGCAGTTCCGCCGCGACCTCGGCGAAGCCCTGCACGGTGGCCGCGACCGCCTCGCGCAACTGCCCGAGCTCCCAGTCGTCCTTGATCCGCCGCAGCTCCGACAGTGTCTGGCGCAGCGCGTGGACCTCGGCCGGACCGGTCCGTATGAGAGCGTCAAGCAACGGCTCCACGCCGTACGACGTCATCATGGCGGGCGCGGCCCCGCGGACGGCGGAGGGTAGTTCCTCGATCGGGCGGCACGGCAGGCCGAGCGCTGCGGACCAGTCCTTCAGGCCCGGGACCGCGCCGATCCACAACTCACCGTCGCGGGCATTGGCGAAGAAGTCGACCTCGTCCGGCCCCGCGGCCTCGCGCAGGTAGAGCGTCGCATCACCATCGGGAGACAGCACCAGCACGGCGCCCTCCGCCTGACAGCCGGTCAGCCACACGAAGTCACTGTCCGCGCGGAACAGGTAGTCCGTGTCGTTCGAACGCACCGGCGCCCGCCCGGCCGCGACGGCGATCCGCCGGCCCGGCAGGGCGTCCGTCAGCCTCCGGCGGTGCGCTGCGGCTGCCTCGGCCAGGCCGGCCGGCAGGGCGACCGAGCGATCGACGGGGCCCCAGCCACGGCTGATCGACTCCCGGAACCCGGTGGCGTTGATCGGCCGGTTCGCATCCCGTTGAGCAGGGGTGTACTTGGCCAAGCTGTCGGTCATCGGCGTACTCCTTCTGGACCTGCGGAAGTCCCGTGTCGGGTCGTCTGTGACGACAATATGTCTTCGTCACGCCGGTCGCAGGCCTGTTTTACGCCGGCCGGCGGTGACCACGATCTCGCCGCGCGTCCGGCAGAGTGGAGGCCTGGAGCAGCGAAGCATCGCACGCCGGCTGCGGAGCGAGGAAGCGGGAGCGGATGGCGCGGAACTGGGAGTTCTGGATCGACCGCGGTGGCACCTTCACCGACGTCGTCGCGCGGAGTCCCGACGGCACCCTGGTGGCGCACAAGCTGCTGTCTGAGAACCCCGGCCGGTACCAGGACGCGGCCGTCGAGGGTATCCGCAGGCTGCTCCGGGTGCCGGCCACCGAACGTATCCCGACCGAGCGGATCGATGTCGTCAAGATGGGCACCACCGTGGCCACCAACGCGCTGCTCGAGCGCACTGGCGAACCCACCTTGCTCGTCATCAGCAGGGGTTTCCGCGACGCGCTGCGCATCGCCTACCAGAACCGCCCGCGAATCTTCGCCAGGGAGATCGTGCTCCCGGAGCTCGTGTACTCCCGGGTGATCGAGGCGGACGAGCGGGTCACCGCGCAGGGCGAGGTCCTCGTCCCCCTCGACGAACGGGCCGTGACCAGGGAACTGCGGCGAGCGTATGACGACGGCCTGCGATCGGTCGCCGTGGTGTGTATCCACGGCTACCGCCACGCCCGGCACGAGGTGGCGATCGGCGAGATCGCGCAGCGGATCGGCTTCACCCAGGTCTCGATGTCGCACGAGTGCAGCCCGCTGATGAAGCTGGTCTCCCGGGGCGACACGACCGTGGTCGACGCCTATCTCTCACCGATCATCCGCCGGTACGTCGACCGGGTCGCGGCCGAGCTGGACGGCGTCCGGCTGATGTTCATGCAGTCGAACGGCGGGCTCACGGAGGCGCACACGTTCCGCGGCAAGGACGCCATCTTGTCCGGGCCGGCCGGGGGAGTCGTCGGGATGGCGCGTACCACCACGGCAGCCGGGTTCGGCCGGGTGATCGGCTTCGACATGGGCGGCACGTCCACCGACGTGTCGCACTACGCCGGCCAGTTCGAGCGAGAGCTGGAGACTCTCGTCGCCGGCGTACGGATGCGGGCGCCGATGATGAACATCCACACCGTCGCGGCCGGCGGTGGCTCGATCCTGAGCTTCGACGGGAGCCGGTACCGGGTCGGACCGGGCTCGGCGGGCGCGGACCCGGGTCCGGCGTCGTACCGCAAGTCAGGTCCGCTCACGGTCACCGATGCGAACGTGATGCTCGGCCGGATCCAGCCGGACTTCTTTCCGGCTGTCTTCGGCGCGAAGGGCGACCAGCCGCTCGACGCGGAGGTCGTCCGACGGAAGTTCGCCGCCCTGGCGGAGGTGATCGGGGACGGGCGCACCCCTGCCGAGGTCGCGGCGGGCTTCGCCGACATCGCAGTCGCCAACATGGCGGGCGCGATCAAGCGGATCTCGGTGCAGCGCGGGTACGACGTCACCCGGTACGTGCTGGCCACGTTCGGCGGCGCGGGTGGCCAGCACGCGTGTGCGGTCGCCGACGCGCTGGGCATGACCCAGGTCTTGATCCACCCGCTCGCCGGAGTGCTCTCGGCGTACGGCATGGGTGTCGCAGACGTCGCCGCCTTGCGCGAGCGGGCAGTGGAGGCACCGCTGAGCGAGGCCGTTCTGCCGGAGCTCAGGCGGGTCCTCGACGAGCTTCAGGCCGACGCCGGGGCAGAGCTCGAGCGCGAAGGCATACCGTCCGACCGGATCACCGCGGTCCACCGGGCGCTGCTGCGCTACGACGGCACCGACAGCGCGGTCGCCGTGTCCGTAGGCCCGCTGGACGCCATGGTGGCGGAGTTCGAGGCCACCTACCGCCGTCGGTTCTCGTTCCTGATGCCGGGCAAGCAGATCATCGTCGAGGCGGCGACGCTGGAACTGCTGGGCGCCGCGGGAATCGGGGAGGAGGCCTGGATCCGTCCGGCCCGGCAGGGCGGCGAGCTGAAAGCGGCGGCCCGGGTGGCGATGTTCGCGGCCGGCACCTGGACGGACGCCGGCCTCTACCGGCGCGACGATCTCAGCCCCGGCGACCAGGTCGACGGGCCGGCGATCATCGGCGAGGCGAACGCGACGACCGTGGTCGAACCGGGCTGGCGGGCCGAGCTGAACGACCTCGGCCACCTGCTGCTCAGCCGCGTGCAGGCGCGGCCGGAACGACGCGCGATCGGGACCGCGGTCGACCCGGTGATGCTGGAGATCTTCAACAACCTGTTCATGTCGATCGCGGAGCAGATGGGAGTGCGGCTGCAGAGCACCGCACAGTCGGTCAACATCAAGGAAAGGCTCGACTTCTCCTGTGCCCTGTTCGATGCCGAGGGCAACCTGATCGCGAACGCGCCGCACATCCCGGTCCACCTCGGCTCGATGAGCGAGAGCATCAAGATGGTCATCGCCGCAAACGCGGGCCGGATGGCGCCCGGCGACGCGTACGTGCTCAACAACCCTTATCGAGGCGGCACCCACCTGCCCGACATCACCGTGGTGACCCCGGTCTTCGACCGGGTCGGCCAGGACATCTTGTTCTACGTCGCGTCCCGCGGTCACCACGCGGAGATCGGTGGCATCACGCCGGGTTCGATGCCGGCGAACAGCACCCGGATCGAGGAGGAGGGAGTGCTGATCGACAACTGGCTGCTCGTGTCCGGCGGCGTGCTGCGCGAACGCGAGACGGTCGAGCTGCTCGGCTCCGCGCTGCACCCGTCCCGCAACGCCCGCACGAACCTCGCCGACCTGCGCGCCCAGGTGGCGGCCAACGAGAAAGGAGTCGAGGAACTGCTGGCCATGGTCGACCACTTCGGCCTCGAAGTCGTCTCGGCCTACATGGAGCACGTCCGGCGCAACGCCGCCGAGGCCGTCCGGCGAGTCATCTCCGCCCTCCACGACGGCCGGTACAGCTATGAGCTCGACTCGGGCGCGCGCATCGAGGTGGTGGTCCGGGTGGATGCCGACGCCCGGACGGCGGAGATCGACTTCACCGGCACCTCCGCACAGCAACCCGGCAACGGCAACGCGCCATCGTCGGTGGTGATGGCGGCCGTGCTCTACGTCTTCCGCACGCTGGTGGACGACGAGATCCCGCTGAACTCGGGCTGCCTCGAGCCCGTGAACGTGATCATCCCGCAGGGTTCGATGCTGGCGCCGGAGTACCCGGCGGCGGTTGCCGCTGGCAACGTCGAGATCTCCCAGGCGGTCACGGGCGCCCTGTACGCGGCGCTCAACGTCCAGGCGGAGGGTTCAGGGACGATGAACAACGTCACGTTCGGCAACGACCGGTACCAGTACTACGAGACCGTGGCCAGCGGCTCGGGCGCAGGCGAAGGCTTCGCCGGCGCCGACGTGGTGCAGACCCACATGACGAACTCCCGCCTCACCGATCCGGAGGTGCTGGAGTGGCGCTACCCGGTGCGGTTGGAGAGCTACGAGATCCGCGAGGACAGCGGCGGCGCGGGCCGTTGGAGCGGCGGCAACGGTGGCCGCCGCCGGATCCGGTTCCTGGAGCCGATGACGGTGACCACGCTGGCCAGTCACCGACGGGTGCCGCCCTACGGTATGGCCGGCGGCAGGCCCGGTGGTCTCGGCCGCCACTGGGTCGAGCACGAGGACGGATCGGTGACGGCCATGACGGGTTGCGACTCCGTCGAGGTGTCCGCCGGGGACGTGTTCGTCATCGAGACGCCCGGTGGCGGCGGTTACGGATCGCCTCCCGGATGAACGGCTCGGGTCAGAGCACGAACCCGGTGGGAAAGGGGTCCGTGGGGTCGAGGAGGTACTGGGCCATGCCCGTGATCCAGGCGCGGCCGGTGACCGTGGGAATCAGACCGTGCCGGTCACCGACCATGGTCTCCGCCAGCAACCGCCCGGTGAAGCGGGTGCCGATGAAGGACTCGTTGACGAAGTCCTCGCCGAGGCCGAGCTCACCGCGGGCGTGCAGCTGCGCCATCCGCGCGCAGGTGCCGGTGCCGCAGGGCGAGCGGTCGAACCACCCCGGGTGGATCGCCATCGCGTTGCGCGAGTGGCTGCCGTTCTCGCCGGGCGCGGTGAACTGGACGTGCTTGCAGCCGCTGATGCCCGGGTCGAGCGGATGCACCGGCCGGTCGGCGGCGTTGATCGCATCCATGATCGACAGGCCCGCGGCCAGGATGCGGTCCTTCTCTCCTCGGTCGAAGGGGATCCCGAGCTGTTCGAGCGGCAGGATGGCGTAGTAGTTCCCGCCGTACGCCAGGTCGTAGGTGACCTTGCCCAGCCCCGGTACGTCGACGGTGGCGTCCAGCGCGTGCGAGTACGCGGGCACGTTCTGGATGGTCACGTGCTCTGCCCGTCCATTGCTGACGGCAACTTCCGCGACGACCAGGCCGGCCGGTGTGTCGAGCCGGACCTGGGTGACGGGTTCCGTGACCGCGACCATCCCGGACTCGACCAGTACGGTGGCGACGCCGATCGTGCCGTGCCCGCACATCGGCAGACAGCCCGAAACCTCGATGTAGAGCACGCCCCAGTCGGCGTCGGGGCGGGTGGGTGGCTGGAGGATGGCCCCGCTCATCGCGGAGTGGCCGCGAGGCTCGTTCATCAGGAACAGCCGCAGGTCGTCGTCGTGCGCCATGAAGTGCTCGCGCCGCTCGGCCATCGTCGCACCGGAGATGACCCCGACTCCGCCGGTGATCACCCGGGTGGGCATGCCCTCGGTATGCGAGTCGATCGCGCTCAGGGTGCGGACGGATCGCATCTCAGCTCTCCACTGCCGCGTGCAGCGAGTCGACGGCCTTCTTCATGTCCTGCTCCACCTGCGACAGCTGCTCCGGCGAGAGCGGTCCGCGCGGCGGGCGGCAGGGGCCGCCATACCGTCCGATGTAGTCCATTCCGTACTTGATCGCCTGCACGAACTCGACCCGCGAGTCCCATCGGAAGGCGGCCACCAGCGGCTCGTACAGCGTCCGCGCCTCCTCGACCTGGCCCTGTACACCGAGCTCGAACAGCCGCACGGATGCCGCCGGGAACACGTTCGGGAAGCCCGCGAACCAGCCCGTTGCACCCATCAGCAGAGCCTCCAGCGTGAGGTCGTCCGCCCCAGCGACCACGGTCAGCTCGGGTGCCAGCTCACGGATCTCCAGCACCCGCCGGACATCACCGGAGAACTCCTTCACCGCGACGATGTTCTCGATCTGCGCAAGCTCGGCAAGGAGGTCCGGGGTCAGGTCAACCTTGGTGTCGTGCGGGTTGTTGTAGACCATTACCGGCAGTCCGGCCTTGGCCACCTCGGAGTAGTGGTGGACCACCTCGGACCGGTTGGCCCGGTACATCGTCGGCGGCAGGCAGAGCACCCCGTCGGCCCCGTCCTCGGCCGCGAGCTCGGCCCAGCGACGGGCCTGGTGTGCGCCCGGACCGTGCACGCCGACGACCACGACGCCATCGTTGCCTACAGCATCGATCGCGGTCCTCGCCACGGCCCGGCGCTCGTCGTCGGTGAGAGAGGAGTACTCCCCCAGCGAACCGTTCGGGCCGACACCGCGGCAGCCGTTCTCGATCAGCCAGCGGCAGTGCTCGGCGTACCGGTCCAGGTCGGGTCGTAGTCCCGCCGGTGCGGCGACGTCCTCGGCATACGGCAGGGTGGTGGCGACGATGACGCCGTCGAGCTTCTCGGTCACAGGTCCTCCTCGGAGTCGGCTGGTTCAGGTGTTTCGGCGAGGTCGCGGAGCCGCACCGGTACGACGATCGGCCGGCGCGCCCCGGCGGCGTGATCGGCCCGTATCGCGGGCCGGTATGCGGCGGCTAGCTCCGCCACAGTGCGAGAACAGATTCGGCCTTGGCACAGACCCAGCCCTGCACGGGTGCTGAGTCTCAGGCTCCGGGTGCCGAGCACGTCCCGATCGGCGACGGCGTCGCGCACGTCATCCCGGCTGACCTCCTCGCAGCGGCACACCAGTGTGGTGCCGGTGCTCCAACTCTGCCAGCCGGGCTTGATCGGGTAGGCCTTGGCCAGCGCCTGGGCGAACCGCTTGCCCTTGGCAATGGCACGCCGGTCCGCCGGGTCGATGGCCTCGTGCGAGAGCTGGTGGGCGGCACTCGCGGCGGCAGCGCCGGCGACGCGCCCCTCGGCCGCTGCCAGGTCCGCGCCTCCGATACCCGTCAGCTCTCCTGCGGCGAAGACGCCTGGAGCTGTCGTGCGCTGGTGCGTGTCGACCACGACTGCGGGACCACCATCAGGCCCGATGCCGAGCTCACAACGCGCCGACACGGCCAGCTCGAGCTGCGCGGTGAACCCGAAACCAAGGCAGACGGCATCCACCTCGATCCGCCGTTCGCTGCCGGGCAACGGCTGCCAGTCCCGATCGAGTCGGGCGACAGTCACCGCGTCCACCCGGTCGGTGCCATGAGCAGCGATCACCGCGCGGCCGTATCTCAGCGGGATCCGCCGCTCGGCCAGCAACGCCGCATAGCCCGCCGCCTCGCGAATCTTGCCGGTGGCAACTGATAGATCGGTGAGCCAGCCTCTCACGACACCTGCAGGCCGGTTCGCCTCGAGCAGGCCGACGACCTCTGCCCCGACGCCGACCAGGGACTCCGCCACAGGCAGGAGGAAAGGCCCGGTACCGGCCACGAGCACACGCTTCCCGACCGCGATCCGCTGCCCCTTGGCCAGCGCCTGCGCAGCGCCCGCGGCGTAGACGCCGGGCAGCTCCCAGCCGGGGAACGGGAGCACCCGGTCATAGGCCCCGGTGGCGAGCACCAGCGCACGGGTATCGACCGTCGACATCCGCCGCCCAGGTGCGTCGGCCGGCCCCGTCTGCAACCTCAGCCGATGCACCTCCGCACCGCTTGCGCGCATGCCGTCCGTTCCGGCCACGGGCTCGATCGCCCACACCGACGTCTCGGCGAGGTGGCTGATCCGCTCATGTTGTTCGATCCGACGCCGCAGGTCGGCGAACCTCCTCCACTCGTGCTGTACCGACTCCGGCCGTTCCGCGTGGAACTCCTCGGGCAACTGCCGATGGAACTGCCCACCGATCCCCGGCGCCGCATCCACCAGCAACACCTCGACCCCGGCATCAGCCGCCGCCAGCGCAGCCCCCATCCCCGCCGGCCCCGCCCCCACCACCACAACGTCAACCCCGCCCGCTCCCCCCTTCAACCTGTCATCGACTCGCCCCCTCGACTTGTCGTCGACCCGCCCCCTCAACTCGTCGTCGACTCGCCCCCTCGACTTGTCGTCGATCGGTCCGAATCCGCCCCTGAGCAACGGCGACCGCCCGTCGCCCGCGCGCTCGGACGGCCTCGGGAGGGTCACACCTGACTGGGACGTGATGGCGTCGCCGTCGGTGAGGACTCGCTGGCAGGCTCGGACGTCGGGGATTCCGTCGACGGTGACCAGGCAGTCGAAGCAGGCGCCGATGCCACAGAAGACGCCGCGCGGGCGTCCGCCCGCCCGAGTCCGACGCCAGGAGTCCCGGCCGGCGGCAAGCAGTGCGGCCGCCACCGTCTGCCCAGGCAGGGCCTCGACCGGAACCCCGTCGACCACCACGCGGATCGGTGCTTCGAGTCGCGGCCGCACCGGATCGTCATCGGCAGACCTGAGGAACGGGCTCACGACGCCACCCCAGGCTCGGCCGGGTCGGGTCCAACGACGGCCGGGCGATCGACGCGGAACGGCTTCGGGTCCACATGCGGCTCCGCTCCAGCGAACAACTCGGCGATCAAGCGGCCCGTGGACGCCGCCAAGCCGATCCCCGCACCCTCATGACCGGTTGCGTGCCACAGCCCTTGCAGGCGCGGATCCGGCCCGATCACCGGGAGATGGTCCGGCGCGTACGGCCGGAAGCCGCCGTACGCCCGGATCACCGGCACGTCACCCAGGAACGGGAACAACCCCATCGCCTTGCGCGCCAGTTCCCGCAGCACCCCGATCCGGACCGTGTCGTCGAAACCGATCCGCTCCCGGCTGGACCCGATCAGCACGGTCCCGGCACGAGTGGACTCGACCACCGTCGACGTCTGGAGGTCCGCCTCGCCGCTGCCGACAGCGCCGACATAGTCCGCGTCGTACACCTTGTGCCGCACGCACAGCGGCAGCGGCGCCGTGACCAGCACCATCCCCCGACGCGGCAGCACCCGGATCGGCGCGCCCGCTACCTCGCCGAACGAGCCTGCCCACGGTCCGCACGCGTTGACCACCGCACCACACGCGATCACGCCGGCGTCAGTCTCCACACCCGTCACGCGCCCGGCAGAGCGTCGTACCGCCAGAGCCGATACGCCGCCCCGAACCTCTCCCCCTCGAAACCGTACGGCGGCCAGCAGCGCGGTGGCGGCCAGTACCGGCTGCAGTTGCGCATCCTCCGGGTAGTGGACCGCGGAGGTCACCGAACGAGTGAGCAACGGCTCCAACTCCCACGCCTCGGCGGCGGTGATCACGCGTGCGTCGACGCCGGCCTTCTGCTGGGTGGCCGCGAAGTCCTTGAGCGGGCCCGGCTCGGTGGTCGAGACCACCAGGCCACCCTTCGGCTCCCACTCCACGTCGGCCATGCCCTCCGGCAGCCTCGCCAGTACGACGGGCCACTCGCGACGCGACGCCATTGCGAGGTCCAGCTCGGGCCCTGGCTCCTTGTCCGAGACCAGCACATTCCCCTCGCCCGCAGCGGTGGTCCCAGCTGCTGGAGCGCCGCGGTCGATCACCAGGACCCGGCGGCCGTGCGCCGACAAGGCCTCGGCGCAGGCGGCACCGACGATCCCCGCGCCGACCACCACCACGTCAGGCTGGACCATCCGCGCCTCGCTCCGATCCTCGTTCACTAAAATGAACACCTTGAGCGTACGGCGGCGGGTGCGACCGGGTCAACGGGTAACCCGGACCTCGAGTCCCGGGAGATTCCCCTAGTCCTCTGAGCCGGTCGGCTGGACGCAGGTGAGTGGGAACATCCGGGCGTCCGGCGGGTACTCGAGCAGCAGCACCGACTTCACCAACCCGTCGACCGCCTCGTACTCATGCGGCCCGTCCGCCCGGAACGACACATAATCCCCCGGCCCGATCTCCTGGCTGACACCGCGAGCCGTGATCCGCAGCAGACCCGAGACCACCACCGTGTGCTCGGTGCCGGGATGTCCGTCCGAGTGCTGGACCGCGCCCGGACGGATGCGCTGGTCGTAGACCTCGAACAGGCCGCCGACAGTCTCGACCCGGCGCAGCATGCGCAGGTCGACGGCACTCCCGCTGAGCACGTCCACCTCATCGGACCGCACCACGATCAGGTCGGCGGCGCTCGCCTCGCTCAGCAGGGACGACACCGGCACTCCCAGAGCGTTCGACAAACTGAACACCGTCTCGATCGTCGGGTTGCCCGATCCGGACTCCAGCTGGGACAGCGTGCCCTTGGCGATGCCGGACCGGCGGGCGAGCTCCGACAACGAGATGCCCTGCTCGTCGCGGCGCGCACGCAGATTCGCACCGAGCAACCGACCCGCTCCCTGACCAGCCACAGCCGGAGCCTAACGCCCAGGCGCCAAGGCTGCGGCCGCGCTGATGTCACGGCTGACGAGATCGCCGTGTCCTGGTGTTGCCAAGAGTTCTTTCAGAGGAGCGGGAGCAATGCGATGCGCCAACGAGTGGTCACCTTCTCAGTCGCCCTGGGGGCGCTGGTGTTCCTTGTGCCAGGGCTGTGGTCCTTCTTCTGGCCGGAGAGCTTCCACCGCAACATCGCCTCGTTCGACCCGTTCAACCTGCACCTGTTCCACGACCTGGGTGCGTTCCAGCTCGGCATCGGCGTCGCGTTGCTCGGCGCGCTGTTCTGGCAGGACGCCTTGACGGTGGTCCTGCTGGGCGCCACGACCGGCGCGGGCGTGCACTTCGTCTCGCATGTGCTCGACCGGGACCTCGGCGGGCGGTCCAGTGATCCCGTCACCCTCGGTGTGATCGCGTTGATCCTCATGGTCGCGTTCGTCCTACGGCTGCGGCTCGTCCGAACGGCCGCGTCGCCCAAGGCGGGTCGCCGCTGACGTGTTGACCGGACCAGGCCGTGTCTGGTGATCCCGTGCGTGCTGCGTGGGATCACCAGACTCGGCCCGGTCAGAGGCGGGTCCGGTAGTTCGCCAGCACCTCGCGACCGGCCGGT
>DASTVQ010000134.1:0-3737 GCA_035759015.1 Kribbella sp. | reverse complement strand
CACCCGGGCAGCCGCCCCTCTCGTCTGTCTGGCGCTGGTCGCGGATGTCTGGTGACGGCACGGTTGCCACCGCGTAACCCGGCGGACGCGTGCTCGTTGACCCCTGCGAGGTGCTGTCCGCCGAACGGTGAGGTGTGTCCACGTGGGTGTCGAGATCGGCGTCGAGGGGCTGACGAAGTCCTTCGGCCGCCAGGTCATCTGGCAGGACGTGTCGCTCACCCTCCCCGCGGGCGAGATCTCGGTCATGCTCGGCCCGTCCGGCACCGGGAAGTCGGTCTTCCTCAAGACGTTGGTCGGCCTCCTCAAGCCCGACCGCGGCTCGATCACGATCCAGGGCCGCGACATCACCACGCTGCGCGAGCACGACCTGTACGAGGTCCGCAAGCTCTTCGGCGTGCTGTTCCAGGACGGCGCGCTCTTCGGGTCGATGAGCCTCTACGACAACATCGCCTTCCCGCTGCGCGAGCACACCCGCAAGAGCGAGTCCGAGATCAAGGCGATCGTCCTGGAGAAGATGGACATGGTCGGCCTCATCGGCGCCGAGGCCAAGCTCCCGGGCGAGATCTCCGGGGGCATGCGCAAGCGGGCCGGGCTCGCCCGGGCGCTCGTGCTGAACCCCGAGATCATCCTGTTCGACGAGCCGGACTCCGGCCTCGACCCGGTCCGCACGGCCTATCTCAACCAGCTCATCGTCGACCTCAACGCGGCGATCGAGGCCACTTTCCTGATCGTCACCCACGACATCAACACGGCGCGCACCGTGCCGGACAACATCGGGCTGCTGTACCACCAGCACCTGGCGATGTTCGGGCCGCGCGAGATGCTGCTCTCCAGCCAGGAACCGGTCGTGCGCCAGTTCCTGAACGCGCAGCGCCAGGGGCCGATCGGCATGGCGGAGGAGAAGGACGCCGACGAGCTGGCCCAGGAGCAGGCGTCCGGGCACGAGCTGCCGCCGTTGCCCCCGATCCCGCTGCAGCTCACGCCCACCGACGGGTCCCGGCGCGCCACGGCGCGCGAGCCCGGCGCGTGGTGCCGGGAGCACGGCGTGACCCCGCCGCCCGGCTCGTTCGAGTCGCGCACGCCGGGCGGCGAGGCCGTACACCGTGACGAGGCGTCCGGCCAGCCGTCGCTCGAGCCGATGCAGCACACCGGCCAGGAGCAGCTGGCGGCGAACGGCCACAGCGAGCGCGAGCACTCGACGTCGCCCGTCCCTGTGTGGGAGGCCCGGCGGTGAGCAACCCGGCGGTGGGTGCGCTGCGCCAGAGCGGAAACCTGTTCGCGCTCGGCCTGGACGTCATGCGCACCCTGCCGCGGCGGCCGTTCCAGACCAAGGAGTTCATCCAGCAGTCCTGGTTCATCGCCAGCGTGACGATCCTGCCGACGGCGTTGGTCAGCATCCCGTTCGGCGCCGTCATCGCGCTGCAGCTGGGCAACCTGACCCGCCAGCTCGGCGCCCAGTCCTTCACCGGGTCGGCCAGCGTGCTCGCCGTCATCCGCGAGGCGAGCCCCATCGTGACCGCACTGCTGATCGCCGGCGCGGGCGGCTCCGCGATCTGCGCCGACCTCGGGGCCCGGAAGATCCGTGAGGAGATCGACGCGATGCAGGTGCTCGGCATCGACCCGATCCAGCGGCTGGTGGTGCCGCGGGTGCTCGCGTCGATGCTCGTCGCGGTCCTCCTCAACGGTCTGGTCTCGGTCGTCGGGGTCTGCGGCGGCTACTTCTTCAACGTGGTTCTGCAGGGCGGCACACCGGGTGCCTACCTGGCGTCGTTCACCGCGTTGGCCCAGCTGCCCGACCTCTACGTCGGAGAGCTCAAGGCGCTGATCTTCGGTGCGCTGGCCGCGATCGTCGCCTCGTACAAGGGGCTGACTGCGGGTGGTGGGCCGAAGGGCGTGGGCGACGCCGTCAACCAGTCCGTCGTGATCACGTTCATGCTGCTGTTCGTCGTCAACTTCGTCCTGACGGCCATCTACTTCCAGGTCGTCCCGCAGAAGCTCGGCTGAGGCATGACGATCCAGACCGCCCACCGCAACTCCGCCCCCGCGGGATCGCGAGCGCAGAGAGCGATCTCCTGGGGCAGGAAACCGTTCCGGACGGTCGACGACGGGCTGGTCGGGCTCGGTGGGCAGCTGCGCTTCTACGCGCGCTCGATCGGGTGGAGCGGCCGCACGGTCCGCCGCTACAAGAAGGAGATCCTGCGCCTGCTGGCGGAGGTCAGCCTCGGCACCGGCGCCCTCTCGGTCATCGGCGGCACCGTCGGCGTCATCGCCTTCCTCGCGTTCTTCACCGGTACCGAGGTCGGCCTGCAGGGCTACTCGGCGCTCAACCAGCTGGGCTCGTCCGCGTTCACCGGCTTCGTGTCCGCGTACTTCAACACCCGCGAGATCGCTCCGCTGGTGGCCGGCCTGGCGCTGGCGGCCACCGTGGGCTGCGGGTTCACCGCTCAGCTCGGCGCCATGCGGATCAGCGAGGAGGTCGACGCGCTCGAGGTCATGGGCATCCCGAGCCTGCCCTTCCTCGTCACCACCCGGATGATCGCCGGATTCGTCGCGGTCATCCCGCTCTACGTCCTCGGGCTGCTCTCCTCCTACGCAGCGACCCGGCTGATCGCCACCGGCTACTACGGCCAGTCGAAGGGGACCTACGACCACTACTTCCACCTGTTCCTGCCACCGGGTGACGTGCTGTGGTCGTTCGGCAAGGTGCTGGTCTTCGCGGTCGTGATCATCCTGATCCACTGCTACTACGGCTACACCGCGAGCGGTGGCCCGGCCGGGGTCGGCGTGGCCGTCGGCAAGGCGGTGCGGACGTCGATCGTGGCCATCAACGTCGTCGACTTCTTCCTCAGCCTCGCGATCTGGGGCGCCACCACCACGGTTCGGCTGGCCGGATGAACACCCCACGAGATCGCTCGCTGCGCTCGCGATTCCGCGGGGGTCCCGGGGTGACGACGTCATGCTGATGAAGGCGCCGACCAGGTCGGGAGTCGCGCAGGGAGTGCTGCTGCGCACGTACGGCATCGTGTTCCTGCTCGTGCTCGCGCTGCTCGTCGGGCTGAGCGTGGCCATCTACAACAAGGCCTTCGTCGACGTCGTCAACGTCACGCTCGAGACGAACCGCGTCGGCAACCAGCTGGCCCCGCCGGCCGACGTGAAGCTGCGCGGCATGATCGTGGGCGAGGTCCGTGCGGTCCGTTCGGACGGCGACAAGGCCACCATCGAGCTCGCCCTGCAGCCGGAGACAGCCGGGCTGATCCCCCAGGACGTGAGCGCCCGCCTGCTGCCCAAGACGCTGTTCGGTGAGAAGTACGTCGATCTGCAGGTCCCGGCCCGTCCGTCGGGTGACCGCATCGCCGAGGGCGACGTGATCCCGCAGGACCGGTCCGCCACCGCGATCGAGCTCGAGACCGTGCTGGACAACCTGCTGCCGCTGCTGCGCACCATCAAGCCGGAGAAGCTCAACGCGACGCTGAACGCCTTCGCGACCGCGCTCGAGGGTCGCGGCGAACGGCTCGGCGAGAACCTCGAGCTCGTCGACGGCTACTTCACCCAGCTCAACCCGCGGCTGGACACCATCAAGACGGCCATCACCGGCCTGGCCGACGTCGCGGGGATCTACGCCGACGCCGCGCCGGACCTGGCCAGGATGCTGCGCAACTTCGCCGTGTCCTCGGACACCATCGCCGAGAAGTCGCAGGCCTACGCCGGCTTCCTGGCCGCGACGGCAGGGTTCGCCA
>DASTVQ010000133.1:0-82907 GCA_035759015.1 Kribbella sp. | reverse complement strand
TCGCCGTACCGCCGGATCACGTCGGCGCGGTGATCGCCGAGCAGCTCGAGCAGACCGACGCGGTCGTCACCGACGCCGCCAGTGTGAAGTCGAAGCCCCTCGCCGATGCGCGCAAGCTCACCGGCGACCTCAGCCGGTACGTCGGTAGCCACCCGATGGCCGGCTCCGAGCGGAACGGGCCGCTGGCCGCCCGCGCGGACCTGTTCGACGGCGCGACCTGGGCGATCACACCGCACGACGCGAGCTCACCCGATGCGATCGAGCTGGTACGGCGGCTCGCCGAGGCGGCCGGGGCACGGACCGTCGAGCTGTCGGTCGAGGACCACGACCTGGGCGTCGCCCGGGTCTCGCACCTTCCGCACCTGATGTCGGCGCTCGCCGCCGGCACACTGGCCGACGCGCCGGCATCGCACCTGCAGCTGTCCGGCCAGGGCGTGCGGGACGTGACCCGGATCGCGGCCGGTGACCCCAAGCTGTGGACCCAGATCGTGTCGGCGAACTCGACCGCCCTGACCGGCCTGCTGGAGCAGATCCGCGGCGAGCTCGACCGCCTACTCGTTGCCTTGGGCAAGGAAGAGGCCGCCGAGGAGCTGACGTCGATCCTCGGACTGGGTGTCTCGGGGGCGGTCCGGGTGCCGGGTAAGCACGGTACGCCGCACATCGATCTGGTCACCGTCCTGGTGACCATCCCCGACCGGCCCGGGCAGTTGGCCCGGTTGTTCGCGGACGCGGCCGAGTCCGGCGCGAACGTCGAGGACCTGCGGATCGACCACAGTCCGGGCCGTCCGGTCGGTGAGGTCGAGCTGGCGGTCAAACCCGGTTCGGTCGACCAGTTGGTCGACGTACTGACCGAGCGCGGCTGGGTCGTCCACCGGTAGGTGCCCGGGTTGTCCCCGCCCGAAGGTAATCTCTGGGCATGATCATCGCTGTGGACGGCCCGAGCGGCTCCGGTAAGTCGAGCACCGCCCGAGGTGTCGCCGGCCGGCTGGGGCTGCGCTACCTGGACACCGGAGCGACCTACCGGGCGGTGACCTGGTCGGCGCTCGAGCACGGCCTCGACCTGGACGACAGCGCGGCGGTCGCGCAGCGGGCCCGGGAGCTGCGGCTCGAGGTCAGCACCGACCCGGCGAACCAGTTCGTGATCGCCGACGGGACCGACGTCACGACCGCGATCCGGGAGCCGCGGATCAGCGAGACGGTCTCCAAGATCGCCACCAACCTGGACGTCCGCAAGGAGCTGATCCGGCGCCAGCGCGAGATCATCGACGACGCCCAGCCGACCGGCGGGATCGTGGTCGAGGGCCGCGACATCGCCACCGTGGTCGCGACCGACTCCGAGCTGAAGGTGCTGCTCACCGCCGACCAGGACGCCCGGATGGCGCGCCGCGGCGCCGAGCTGGCCGCCGGAGCGGTGACCGCCGAGCAGCTTCGCGACCAGATCGTCCGCCGGGACGCCGACGACGCGACCGTGTCGGAGTTCCTGGTCGCGTCCGACGGCGCGGTCACCATCGATTCGACGCATCTGTCCCTGGAGGAGGTCATCGACGTGATCAGCCGTCTCGCGAAGGAGGCCGAGGCCGCCCCGCGCGACCGGGAGTCATGACGGTGCTTTTGGCCGTGCCTCCGGCACGGCGGGTCATGGGGCTCCCTGCGCTCCTCAGTCCAGGGCGGGAGGCCCGATGACCGCAGAGCTGACCGGTCACCTGGAGCTGCCCCGCACCGATGACCTACCCCCGTTGCCCTATCGGCTCGCGCTGCCGATGCGCAGCATTGCCAGGCCGTACTTCCGCCGCCGCTACCGCCTGACCGTGCACCACGAAGACCGGTTCCCCCGCACCGGTCCGGTGCTGATGACCCCGAACCATCTGAGCCTGCTCGACGCGCCGCTGCTCGGAGCGATCGCGCCCCGGATGCTGCACCAGCTCGGCAAGATCGAGGCCTTCGGCGGTCTGCAAGGCCGGATTCTCCGCCTGATCGGCCAGATCCCGGTCGACCGGTCGGCGTACGACGTCCTCGCGGTCCGGCAGTCGATCCAGGTGCTGCGCGACGGCAGGGTGCTGAACCTCTACCCGGAGGGCACGCGAGGCCGCGGCGACTTCAGCCGGATCCGGACCGGGGTTGCGTATCTGGCCATGGTGACCGGCGCGCCGATCCTGCCGGTGGCCCTGCTCGGGACCAGGCTGCCGCACGGCGACGTGGAGGGTTTCCCACCGGCCGGGAGCCGGGTCGACGTGGTCTATGGCGAACCGTTCACGGTGGACCGCGTACCCTTTCCCAGGAGGCATCCCGACGTACGCGCGGTTGCCGACCAGATCGGCGACGTGCTGCGAGCCCATGTGAGGGCGGCCGTCGAAGCCACCGGCCACCCCCTCCCGGGCGGGCCAGACAAGAAGGACCCTGATGACTGACCTGCCCACCGGCTACGACTTCGCCGAGCCTACGCACGACCGTGAGGACACCGGGCCGCTGCCCGTGCTCGCGATCGTCGGCCGGCCGAACGTGGGCAAGTCCACGCTGGTCAACCGCATCATCGGCCGGCGCGAGGCCGTCGTCGAGGACACCCCGGGCGTGACCCGGGACCGCGTCTCGTACGACGCCAACTGGGCCGGCCGCGGTTTCACGGTCGTCGACACCGGCGGCTGGGACCCGGACGCGGTCGGGATGGCGGCTCTGGTCGCGGCCCAGGCCGAGGTCGCGATCAACGCGGCCGACGCGGTGCTGTTCGTGGTCGACGCGACGGTCGGGATCACGGATGCGGACGAGGCCGTCGTACGGGTACTGCGGAAGTCCGGGAAGCCGGTCGTACTCGCGGCGAACAAGGTCGACGACCAGCGGGTCGAGGCCGAGGCGATGAACCTGTGGAGCCTCGGCATCGGCGAGCCGTTCCCGGTCTCCGCGATGCACGGCCGCGGCACCGGCGACATGCTCGATGCCGTACTGGCCGCCCTGCCCGAGGCGCCGCCGGAGCGCGACCCCGAGACCGGTGGCCCGCGCCGGGTAGCGATCGTCGGCAAGCCGAACGTGGGCAAGTCCTCCCTGCTGAACAAGGTCGCCAAGGAAGACCGCGTCGTCGTCAGCGACGTCGCCGGTACGACGGTCGACCCGGTGGACGAGCTGATCACGCTGGCCGGCAAGGAGTGGCGGTTCATCGACACCGCCGGCATCCGCCGCAAGGTGAAGAGCGCCCAAGGGCACGAGTACTACGCCTCGCTGCGGACCAACGCGGCGATCGAGCGGGCCGAGGTCGTCGTGGTCGTGATCGACGCGTCCGAGCCGATGGCCGAGCAGGACCTGCGGATCATGAGCGCGGTCGAGGAGGCCGGCAAGGCGCTCGTGATCGCCTACAACAAGTGGGACCTGGTCGACGAGGACCGGCGGTACTACCTGGAGCGCGAGATCGACCGCGACCTGATCCAGTTCCGCTGGGCGCCCCGGGTCAACATCAGCGCCTTCACCGGCCGCCACATGGATCGGTTGGTGCCGGCCATCGAGGCGGCGCTGGATGGCTGGCAGACGCGCGTCCCGACGGGTCAGCTGAACGCCTTCCTGGGCCGGCTGGTGGCCGCCCATCCACACCCGGTGCGCAGCGGCAAGCAGCCGAAGATCCTGTTCGGCACGCAGGCCTCGACGATGCCCCCGACCTTCGTGGTCTTCACCTCCGGCGCCCTCGAACCGTCGTACCAGCGCTTCATCGAGCGGCGGCTGCGCGAGGACTTCGGCTTCGTCGGCAGCCCGGTCCATGTCCAGATCCGCCCCCGCAAGAAGAAGCCCAACAGGTGAGGTAGGGTTTACCCCGCTCGCCTCGTCAGCGAGCGGTTCGGGCTGTGGCGCAGTTGGTAGCGCACCGGTCTGGGGGACCGGGGGTCGCGAGTTCAAGTCTCGCCAGCCCGACGTTTTCCGAGGGGCACCGATTCTGTCGGTGCCCCTCGATTTGTTCTGTTCAGGAGTGGCAACAGGGCACTCGGTTTCCTCGTCGAATTCGGCCTGGCTGCCGGCTCCGACGGCTGTCGAACGAGCCTGGCGCTGATGCGTCGACCGACAGTGCTCAGCGGGCCGTGTTTGACGCTCTCTCCATTGCGCCCCGCAACTGCAGGGAATGCCTGTCGCGACTCCGGCGGAGCCGGAGGTCTACGACCTTCTGGTCACCAATGGCGGAGATATTCAACTCGCGATCGACAGCCATGCGGAGTATTGCATCGGTGACACGTCAAACTTGTGGCATTGATGAACTGTGACTGATAGTGGTATGGCTTTCACGCTCCGTGGGTATGACTGGCGAGGAATGGGTCTATTTCGCCCTGAGACCTAGGAGGAGCGATGGCAGGCTTGAACGGCGAGGTTTCGTGGTTCTGTTGTGGCAATGCGTGGGGGCCGTGCGCCAGCACGGGCAAAGGCGCCTGCGGCACGTGTAACTCCGGGAACTACCAGCACGCTTGGCCGAACACCTCGGACGCGTGCTACTCGATCACCCGGCCGGACCGGTGCGGCATCAGTGGGATGTCGCGTCGGACCTGCGGGTTCAGGCACTCCACGACGAACCTGTGCAACGGCAAGCGGGTCGTGACCTCGATCGCGGACTGCGGACCACAGACGGACCTGTTCTGTGGTGAACGGTCCTGCTGCGGCGGCACCTGCGCCTCGAACCGGGTCATCGACCTGACCCCGGCCGCGTTCAGCGCCATCGCGAGTCTGAGCGCCGGTCTCGTCCCGTGCACCGTGAACGTGGCCTGAGGGGCGGACCGATGACGAACACCTTCGACCGTCGTACGTTGCTGACCAGCGCCGTCCTCGGCACCACCGCGTCGATCGTCGGCGCCACCGCGATGGGTTCGCTGGCGCCGGAGACTGCCTTCGCGGCCGGCGCCCAGACGCCCGAACCGGGCGCACCCGATCCGAGCTTTGCCGAGGGGCGGGTCACCGCCCGGAACGGCAGCATGATCCTCGCGTCCGGATCGGACGGCAGGTTGCACCGCATCCAGCTCACCGGCGGCACCAGCGTGTGGAAGCTGCGGCCGACAACCCTGGACCAGGTCCACGTCGGCGACGGCCTGTATGCGCGCGGGGTGCCGCTGCCGGGCGGTGTTCTCGCCGCCGAGTCGATCTGGGTGAACATCGTGAACCTGAAGGTCCACCTCACCGCGATCGGCAAGGACGCGCTGCACCTGGACCACAACGGCCAGAAGTTCGTCGGTCATGTCGTCCCCGGTACCAGCGCCGCCGTGTACAACGGCACGCCCGCGGTCTCCGACCTGTCGATGCTGAAGGTGGGCAGACACGCGCAGGTGGTCGGCGCCTGGCGTCCGGACACCAATGAGATCGACGTCGCCACCATCTACGCGGCGGCCTAGCCCAATTCCCCAGGGAGGTCCGCCCATGGTGGAACAAGTTGCGGCCTTGCAGGCGCTGGTGATCGGCGTCGTCCTGGTCTGGTCGTCGTACGGGAAGCTCGTTGGCCCACTGGTCGCCGCGAGGGCACGTCGCACCGCGCTGGCGAGTCTGGTCGGTGAGCGGTTTGCCACCCCGGCGTTCCGTACGGTCGGCGGTGTCGAATGGGTGATCGGCGCGGCATTGCTCGTGCCGCCACTGTGGACCATCGAAGCAGTTGCGGTTACTGCGTTGGCGGTCGGGTTCCTCGGCTACCTGACCTATGCGCTGGTCGTCGCTCCGGAATCGTCCTGCGGCTGCATGGGCTCGGCTGCCGCGCCGGTGTCATGGCGCTCGACCTCGAGGGCAGGGCTGCTGTTGGCGGCTGCGATCCTCGCGTTGACCGCTGACGGCGGCTGGTGGTCGGCCGTGGCCGATCGCCCGGTGGCCGCTGCCGTCGCCGTGCTCCTGGAGGCGACGCTGTTCGTCGCCTTGTCGGCTGAGCTCGATCGGCACTGGCTGATGCCGCTTCGCCGGCTGCGGGTCCGGCTGACTCATCCACTTGCGGGTACCGCCTCGTTCGACGTTCCACTGGCGTCTACCCAGCAGCAACTGCTGCGCAGCGGGGCATACCGCTCGGTGAGCGATCTGCTGCGATCCGATGTCCGCGACCACTGGGACGAGGGGGAGTGGCGCTTCGTCAGCTATACGGCCACGTACGACGGTCGTTCGGCGACGGCCGTCTTCGCGGTGCCGCGGTTGCGGTACGAGCCGGAGGACGTCCGCGTGGCGATCGTCGACGAGGAGAAGGGGGAGACGTTGTACAAGCCGGCTCTGCTACCGGTCCTCGCAAGCTGAGCCGGTCGGCTGGGTTGCGGTCCCGGGGTGCTGAGCCGCCCCGGGATCCTCGCGTTCGGCGCTGGTTGCAGCTGTAATACTGTAATCAGAGGCGGGCGGTGAGCTGATGGCAGACGACGACGTACTGGACGCCTACTCCCAGGTGGTCTCGGGAGTGGCCGAACATCTCATTCCAAGGGTGGCGAGCCTGCGGGTCCGGGGCGCCGACCGGCGTGGCGAGTCCTCCGGCTCCGCGGTGGTGCTCACCGGTGACGGGCATCTGCTGACTAACGCCCATGTCGTCGGCGGGGCCGGGAGCGGCACTGCCGAGTTCGCCGACGGTACGACGGCGCAACTGCACGTGGCGGGGGTGGACCGGCTGTCGGACCTGGCCGTGCTGCGGGCCGACCGGGAGATCCCGGACCCGCCAGAGTACGGCGATGCCGACGGGCTGCGGGTCGGGAACCTGGTGGTTGCGGTCGGCAATCCACTCGGCCTCGCGGGCAGCGTCACAGCCGGTGTCGTGAGTGCGCTGGGTCGCGCCCTGCCGGTCCGGTCGGGCACTGCGAGCCGGATCATCGAGGATGTCATCCAGACCGATGCCGCCCTGAATCCGGGCAACTCCGGCGGAGCGTTGGCCGACAGCCGCGGCAGGGTGGTGGGTATCAACACCGCTGTTGCCGGGATGGGTCTGGGCCTGGCCGTTCCGGTGAATCCGACGACGCGGCGAATCATCTACTCGCTGCTGCACGACGGTCGGGTGCGCCGGGCCTATCTGGGACTTGTGACGACGCCTGCGCCGCTGCGGCCACAACTGGCCGAGCGGTTCGGGCAGCGGTCGGCCCTGCGGGTGGTGGAGGTGATCGCGGGCAGCCCCGCGGGCGAGGCCGGGCTGCGCCGGGGTGATCTGGTGCTGGCCGTCGACGGTACGCCGCTACGAGACGCCCAGTCGCTCCAGCGTCAGCTCTTCGAGGAGGCGATTGGCCGTCGGACGGAGATCACCGCGGTACGCAACGGTGCCCTCGTCGACGTGGTCACGCTGCCCGCCGAGCTCACCGACTGAGACCGGTGCCGGCCCAGGAGGTCGGGGAGCCTGTGGCGGCGCGCTCCCCAACCGGTCCCGAGTGGTCAGACGCCGATCCGCTGCCATGGCCCCCAGATCGCGAACGACATGCCGCGGCTGGCCTGGATGTTGACGAACAAGGTGTGTCCGTCGGGGCTGAACGTCGAGCCGGCGAACTCGTCGCCGGACCGGTCCACGCCGGTGCTGCTGGTAAGCCGGTTCAGCGCGATGTCCCACAGCTGGCCGCCACGGGACAGGCCGCGCAGGTAGTTGTCCTCGGTGTTGTCCTCGCAGAGCACCAGGGTGCCTCGCGGGCTGGTGGTCACGTTGTCCGGGAAGTCCAGCGTCGACCGGTTCGGCGACTGGTACAGCAGTTGCAGCTTCTGCGCCCGGGTGTGGTAGGCCCAGATCTGGCCGAAGCCGTTGCCGTAGCCCCCGACCGAGTCGGGTCCGGTCTCTGCGGGGCCACCGCCCTGTGTTGAGCAGAAGTACACGACGCCGGTGTCGTAGACCTGCCCCTCGAGCCGGGAGAAGTACGCCGCACCCTGCGCCCGGCCCTGGTCGCCGACGTACACCAGAGCCTCGTCGTTCGTCGTCGGCGCGGTCTGTCCCGGCGTGTAGGGGAACGTCGGTGCCGGGTCGTCGATGTCGACCCATGTCACGTCGTACGTCGCCCGCAGGGGCTGCTCCGCGGCGAGGTTCAGGTTCGGGCGGCCGGATACCGCGAGCATCTGCAGGCGACCGTCGTCGTCCAGCCGGCCGGACCGCATCGGGTTCGTGGCCGGGAGGTAGCGATAGAACCCGGAGGGGAACGCGAAGTTGTCCTCGGTCAGGTAGAGGATCCCGTCGACCGGGTCGAAGGCGACGGCCTCGTGCGCGAACCGGCCGGCCCGGGTGATCGGCCGCCGGTCCGACTGGCCGCCGGCCGGCACCTCGAAGACGAAACCGTGCGGCTTGGTCAGCGTCACGTTCGACACACCGGTGAAGTCCGGTCCGACGTCGGGACCGTTCACCGTCTCCTCGCAGGTGATCCAGCTGCCCCACGGCATGATCCCGCCGCTGCAGTTCATCATCGTGCCGTTCAGGCTGGTGTAGGCGTCGACCACCTCACCGAAGGGCGTCACCTCGACAGTCGTCGTCCCGCCCTGGGCGCGCGAGTCGTACGGCGTGCCCGGCCCGAAGGGCGTGCCCGGGTTGTTCAGCTCGTGGTTGCGGACCAGGAGCACGTTGCCGTTCGGCGACGGGAACGCGCCCATGCCGTCATGCCGTCCGGGCAGCCGGGTCCCATCAGGCAGCACCACCGGGAACTCCGTGTCGTGGAACGACCGGTAGGAGAAACCCTCCGGCAGGTGCAGCCGGACCTTCCCGTCGCGTTCGTCCGGGATCGCGCGGAGTGCCCGGAACGGAGCGTTGCCCTTCGGGTCCGCCACCGCCTGCCGGGCCACGAAACCCTGGAACGGCCCGGCGACCAGGGCGCCGCCGGCAACAGCCATGCTGCCCCGGAGGAACGTACGTCGTTCGATGCTCATGTCTGCCCTTCCCTCTCCAGCCGAACGGACAGGTGCGGCCTGCTGGGGCCGCCTCCACCCTGTGACGCTAGCCCTCGGGGCGCCCGGCGGACAGCCCTCGGTGAGCTCGTGGTGTGGATGGCGAGATTGACATGTTCGAACAGGTGTTCGAACATGGAAGTGTGACGGGACGGAGCGCGGCACTCGACAGGTCGGCCGGTGAAACGGTCGGCCAGGCCACCACTGCGCCCAGAGTGACCGCGCTGGATCAGGCCAGATCGCTGCTGGCGAGGGCCAGGGAGCAGAAGGCCGCCCGTGCCGCGGTGGCGCCCGTGGTGGTGGCGCCGCGGACCACCGAGACGAGGGTCCAGCAGGCGCTGGACACCGCGAGCACCGATCGCGCACTGGCCACTCTGCCGGCCGTCTCCGACCTTTTGCCCGGGGGCGCTCTGCGCGGCGGCGCGGCGTACTCGGTGCGTGGATCGATGGCGCTGGTGATGGCGATGATGGCGGGTCCGTCCGCCGACGGGGCGTGGTGCGGGGTGGTCGGGTTGCCGTCGTTCGGGGCGGAGGCGGCCCGCGAGCTCGGGGTGGACCTCGAGCGCCTGGTGCTGGTGCCGGACCCGGAGCGGGACTGGCTCAGCGTGGTCGCGGCGCTCGTCGACGCCCTGACCGTGGTGGTGGTCCGGCCGCCGGGGGAGGTCACCTCGGGAGAGGCGTCCAGGCTGGCGGCCCGGTTGCGCTCACGGGGCGCCGTGCTGATCGCGATGGGTTCCTGGCCGGGCAGCGAGGCCCGGCTGGAGGTGCGGGAGAACAGCTGGGCCGGGCTGGGGGCCGGCGACGGTCACCTCACCGCCCGGCAGGCGACCGTCACGGTGACCGGGCGGAGGGCGGCGGTGCAGCCTCGGGAGCACCGGCTCTGGCTGCCTGCCGTCGACGGTTCGATCCGCTCGGTGCAGCCGACCGAGGCGGTGCAGCCGGTCGAGGAGGCGCCGGTCTGGCAGCAGGAGGCGGTCGGATGACGACCTCACCCCAGGTCCTGCCGGGGCGGCCCCGGGCCGGACTCACCCGGACGATGGTCATCTGGTGCCCTGACTGGCCGGTGACCGCCGCGGCCACCTCTGCCGGGTGCGCTCCGGAGGCGCCGGTCGCGGTTCTGGTGAAGGGCCGGGTGCTGGCCGGATCCGCCGCCGCCCGAGCCGAGGGAGTGCGCCGCGGCCAGCGGGCCCGGGACGCGCAGTCCCGCTGTCCGGAGCTGGTGGTGCTGAAGTACGACCCGGTCGTCGACGCCAGGGCCTTCGACCCGGTGGTCAGCTGCCTGGAGGCGCTCACCCCGGGCATCCAGATCATCCGGCCGGGCATGTGCGCCTTGAGGGCCCGTGGCCCGAGCCGCTTCTACGGGAGTGAGCAGGCCGCGGCGGAGAGGCTTCTCGACCGGCTCGAGACGTTCGACGTACCGGGCTGCCGGGTGGGGGTCGCGGACGGCCCGTTCGCCGCCGAGCAGGCGGCCCGGTCGAGCTCCGCCGAGACGCGGGTGCTGATCGTGCCCCAGGGCGGCTCGGCCGAGTTCCTGGCTCCGTTCACGGTCGACGTTCTCGAGCAACCCACGCTCACCGACCTGCTCCGCCGGCTCGGCCTGCGCTCGCTCGGCGCGTTCGCCAGGTTGCCCGCCACCGAGGTGCTGACCCGGTTCGGCGCCGACGGCGCGTTCGCACACCGGCTGGCCCGCGGGTACGACGATCGGCCGGTGGTTGCCCGGCAGGCACCACCGGAGCTCGCCCGCAACCTCGACTTCGAACCGGCGGTGGACCGGGTCGACCAGGTCGCCTTCGCCGTCCGGGGGGTCGCCGACGAGCTCGTCACCCAGCTGACCACGCTCGGCCTGGTCTGCACCACGCTGCGGGTCGAGGTGGGCACGGAGTCCGGCCGGGTGCACGAGCGGGAGTGGCTGCACCCGCGCTGGTTCAGCGCCGCGGATCTGGTGGACCGGGTCCGCTGGCAGTTGCAGGGCAGCGGTACGGCGACAAGCGAGCTGACCTCCCCGGTGGTCAAGGTCCGGCTGATCCCGGCGGAGGTCGACCCGGTCGGCACCCACGTCGACGGCCTGTGGGGCGGTGGTCCGGACGAGCGGATCCACCGGGCCCTGTCGCGGGTGCAGAGCATGCTCGGCCACGGCGGAGTCACCTCCGTGGTGGTCGGCGGGGGTCGCGGCCCGGCCGAGCGGCAGACCCTGGTCCCGTGGGGCGACCGGCCGGTGCCGGCGCTACCGCCGGACCTGCCCTGGCCCGGCAGTCTGCCCGCGCCCGCGCCGACCACGGTCTATCCGACGCCACGTCCCGCGCTCGTGCTCGCCGCGGACGGGCGGCAGGTCTCAGTGAGCGCCCGCGGGGTGCTGTCCGGCGACCCGGCCTGCTTCCGGCTCGACCCGGCCCCCGACCCCGCCGGGACCCCCGACCCCACCGGGACCGTCGACCCCACCGGCACCGCCGACCACAAGGGGGCCGCCGGCAACGAGGGTGAGCTGCAACCGGTGGCGGCCTGGGCCGGGCCGTGGCCGGTGGACGAGCGCTGGTGGGACGCCGACGCGGAGAACCGGCTGGCCCGGTTCCAGATCGTCGGCGCCGACGGCCGCGCCTGGCTGTTCGCCGTCCGCAACGGTCACTGGTGGGCAGAGGCCGGCTATGACTGAGCGTTCCGCGGGGGCCCGCTGATGGGCTGGAACAACCCGCCCATCCCGTGGTCGGAGCTGGAGCGCAAGCTGTCGGACGTGTGGTCCGGATGGCCGAGGCCGCCGAGGAGTACGACGACCTCGGCACGGTCTTCGGTGCCGAGCTCTCGCTGGACCTGACCAAGCCGCAGGACGGGATGGCCA
The DNA here is from genome assembly GCA_035759015.1 of Kribbella sp. Classification (GTDB taxonomy): domain Bacteria; phylum Actinomycetota; class Actinomycetes; order Propionibacteriales; family Kribbellaceae; genus Kribbella. The sequence goes on along the minus strand of DASTVQ010000133.1, from coordinate 71,263 downwards.
ACCCGGAAGGAAGCACCTGCTGGTGCTGGCCGAGCGTCAGCAGGGCTACCACAAGCTGGCCGGCGCGATCACCCAGATCTACGCCAAGATCGAGGCGTTCGCGAACTTCGGGTTCGCCGAGTCCCACTCGATCAGCTTCGCCCTGCTCGTCTACGCCAGCACCTGGCTGCGGCTGCACTACCCGGCGGCCTTCCTGGCCGCCCTGCTACGGGCTCAGCCGATGGGCTTCTACCCCATTCGCTGGTCGCGGACGCTCGCCGGCACGGTGTCGAGGTTCGCCGACCCGATCTGCTGCTGTCCGGCGCTCACGCCGTGCTGGAGCCACTCGTCGAGGACCGGCCGGTGCGGGCCACGGGCAACGACTCCTGCCTGGATCGCAGCCAGCCGCAGGTGGGGGAGTTCGACGAGAGCGCGACTTTCGACTCCGACCTGCACCGGCGCGACGGCCTGCTCGCGGTCCGGCTCGGCCTGTCCGAGGTGAAGTCGATCGGCCCCCCGCCGCGACCACCATCGTCACCGAACGCGAGAAGAACGGCCCGTACGCCGACATGGCCGACCTGGTCCGGCGCACCGGGTTGACCGCCGTACAGGTGGAGGCGCTGGCCACGGCGGGCGCCTTCGACTTTTCGGGTTGTCCCGCCGCCAGGCGCTGTGGAACGCCGCCCGGGCGGCGGAGGAATGGCCGGGCCACCTGTTCGGCGCCACTGCCGCCGGGCCGCCGCCGACGCTGCCCGGAATGACTGGTATGGAGACGACGATGGCCGACCTGTGGGCCACGGGGATCTCACCGGACGACCACCCGGTCCGGCACATCAGAACCGCGCTCGACGCCCGGGCATCCGGCGAGCCGACCAGCTCACCACCGCCCGGGCAGGCAGCCGGGTCCTGGCCGGGGGAGTGGTGACGCACCGGCAACGTCCCGCGACGGCAGGCGGAGTCACTTTCATGAACCTGGAGGACGAGACCGAGATGATCAACGTGGTCTGCTCGGCGGGGGGTCTTCTCCCGGCAGAGGAAGATCATCAGGTCGAGTGCGGCGCTGATCGTGCGGGGGATGGTCGAACGCTCGCAGGGAGTCACCAACCTCGTTGCCGACAAGATCGAGCCGCTCCCGATGTCGCTGAGGTCGATGTCCCGGGACTGGCGTTGAGTCTCGAGCCGGATGACCGTGCCCGTGACGGCACGTCGGCGAACCGGTGCCGCGCACCTCGTAGTGCGTCGGCAGCCGGTTCACCTCGGCGTGGCCACGACGGCGTGCTCGCCGCGCGCTCGTTCCTTCGGGGAGTGGCCCGGGTTCAGGAGCGCTTCGGTTCGAGGTGCAACGCGGTGATCCCGCAGTCGAACGGTTGGGCAGCGACGAGGCGAAACTGCTGGTTGGCGCCGGTGTTCGCGAACACCGGCATACCGGCGCCGATCGCGGTCGGGTTGACGAACAGGTGGAGGTCGTCGATCAGACCCTTGGCTATCAGCGCCGATACGAGGGTGCCGCCTCCGTAGGTGATCATGTCCCCACCCGGCTGGGCCTTCAGCTTGTTGACGGCCTCGGCGAGGTCGCCGCCTGCGACGACTGCGTTCTCCCAAGGCGACTCGGTGAGCGTGTTGGAGATCACGACCTTGGGCGTGTCATTCATCTTGTCGATGGCCGACTGGGGCTCGCCCTCGGGCCCGGCCGCCCAGGCCGGGATGAACCCCTCGGCAAGCTTACGGCCCAACACGATGCAGTCGACCGACTCGGTGAGCGCCGTGATGTAGGCGCCGATGTCGTCGGTCCAAGGAAACGTCAGCCAATCCATCTCGCCGTTCGGGCCGGCCATGTAGCCGTCGACGGTGGTCTGGACCTGGAGCATGAACTTGCGCACGAGGTGTGTCCTTTCGACGTTCGGGGGTGGTGGCGCCGGGTGCGGCCACCACTGCAACGAATAGCGATCACCCGGATCGACATCTTCACTGTCAGGCGGCGAGCAGCGCGTCCATCTGGCCGACCGCCTCCTGCAGGCCCTCGGTCGCGCCCATGCTCACCAGCCGCTCCATCTGCCCCCGGGAGTCGAAGATCGAGCGCAACTCCATCCGGGTGCCGCCGCGGTGCTCGGTGAGCCGCATCTGGACCGTGCTGGTCGGCAGGTCTGCGATCGGTGTTCCGTCCTGGTCGGCGAACCCGTCGATGAACTCCAGGGACGTCGGCGGGTCGACAGAGGTCACCCGCCACCAGCCGCGGTACTTGTCGCCCTCTGGACCGGTCATGAAGTAGGTGACCTCACCACCGGGGGTCAGGTCGTGCTCCTCCACGGTCGCCGGGTTGCTCGCTGGCCCCCACCAGCGCTCCAGCTGCCGCGGGTCGGCCCACAGTTGCCACACCCGCTCGACCGGGGCGTCGAAGTGAGCGACCAGAGTGATGGTCAGGCTGTCGTAGTCCTTGTCGACGCTGATCACGCTCATCTGTCCTGTCCCCTCGTCGCGTTGTGCTCCGCTGCGTCGGGGACCTGCGCCAGCAGGTCGGATATCCGATCCACTCGCCCCCGCCAGGCCGTCTCGAGCTGATCAAGGGCCTCCCGCGCCCGGCGGACGGCATCGGCGTCGGTGCGCACCAGCTGCTCACGGCCGCGCCGCCGCTTGGTGACCAGGCCGGCTCGCTCCAGCACCGCGACGTGCTTCTGCACCGCGGCGAAGCTCATTGGATAGGCCTCGGCCAGTCGCGACACCGACGGCTCGCCTCGGACGCAGCGGCGGAGGATGTCGCGGCGCGTGGCGTCGGCCAGTCCGTGGAACATGCGGTCCACGGCCTCCTCGGTCAGCTCATCTGCAACCATTTGGTTGTAGGTTAGCGCGGCCCCTCCTCGCTGTCCACGCGCAGCCGAGCCGAGTGCTCAGCAGGGGTGGGTCGGCGGGTCCCCAGCCAGCGGCCGTTCGCCCCGAGGCGGACAGGTCCGGCAGGATCCACGCCACGCCGACCGGTGTCATGGCGCGGTGTGTCGACAGTCAATCCCGTCGACTGGGGACTGGTAGCTGTTCGCCGATTCTTCGGCGGGTGGCTGAGTCGAGAGCCTTTATGATCCGTCTTCTGGTTGGAGTGCCGCACTCAGCGCGCTCCGGGCGGGCACCTGCTCTGCGTCATCCCTGTCCACAGCGATCCCGCTTACTTCGCCGAACACGCACGTGTCTGGCCGTAGCAGTGGCGATTCGTCCCCGGCGCGAACGAACGGACGCGGGCCGTTCACGGGGCGAATTGTGTTTCAACCGCCAGACCGGCGGGCTCGTTGAGAGCCTCCGCCTGATCAAGGGCGGCGCGGCGCTCGGCGGCGGTGATGGTGCGGAACGGCTGGATCGTGATCGTCAGACGTCGGGTGGTCGCACGCTGGCGCCAGATGCCGGCGATCTCTCCGCGCACGATCAGCACGCCGGGATTGGACGCCGCACGCCATACGGCGCGGCGGTGTACGCGATCGGGCAGCACCAGCTCGCGGTCGGCCAGCTCGCACAAGGGGTCGTAGGGCGGTAGCAGCCGCACTTCGGTGGCAGCGGGTGCGGCGCGCAGCTCAGCGAGATCCTCGTGGTGCATCCACCTGCGGCGCCCCTCGACGGTGACCGCGCTGAGCTGGTCGCTGAGCGGGTGCCACAGCCCTTGGGCAGCCGCGGGTGTGAGAGCCAGCCACTTTGCCAGGTGCTCGGGCCGGGCCGGGCCGCACAATCGCAGGAACCGCCGGACGAGCGCGCGCCGGCAATGCTGTGGATCGGCTCGGGATCGATCTGCCGGCCGCGATACGTAGTGGAACGGACCCGTCGCGGGCACCGCGATGCACAGCCCGGCCCGCAGCGTGGCGTAGCGGAACAGCGCGTCCTGCACATGGTGCGCGGCGCACCCCGGGCACCAGGGACGCAAACGCGCATCGACCCGCTCGGTCAACGCGGTGCTCAGCTCACCCTTGGTGCGCGGCTGCCCGTCGGCGCTCACCGCCCGCATCGCCTCGGCGACCTGGTCCACCGCGTCGGCGAAGCCGATGTGCTGGTCGATCATTGCCTGGCCGAACGGGCCGAAGCTCTCCGCCGCCAGGTCGCTGACCTCATCCAGCCGCAGCGCGGCGGCCAAGCACGGCAGGTCCGCCACCCGGTGCAGATGCGGGGCGGCGCGCAGCGAATGCACCAACGCCAGGCGCTCGGGGTCGACGGTCGCCCCGCGCACCCGCAGCGCGATGCTCGCGGTGCGGCCAGGCGGATAGTCCTGCACGCCGGCCAGCAAGACCCCGTCGCGCATCGGGTCATCGGCGGGGCGCTCGAGATGGTGCGCCGCCACCCGGTAGTCCAGCGCCTGCGCGCGGGTCACCAGGCTCGGCGTGCGCGCGGGCTCGACGTCGGACATCACCCCTCCCTGGCCATGCACGCTAGACGGTGGCACCGACAGAACCTCGTCGACAGGACAGCTGCAACACCGGCCGATCCACAGACCGGCAGGCCAGGTTCGGCCGACCGACTGGCGGACCTCAGGCCGTCCGCCGGACCAGGGTGCTGCCGTCGCTGAGCTGGTTCCAGCGTTTCCGGGCATCACGGAGGACGGCGGGCAGTCCGCAGGGGTCCTCGCTTCGCAGCTGACCGCAGAGCCGCTCCGCCTCGCCGGCGTACACGGTCGCCGAGGCCGGGTCGGCTGCGAAGCCGCAGACTGCGAGGACGTAGAGGGAACGGGCGAGATGCACCGTCTTGAGCCGACCGAACTCCGGGTCCGCCTCCTGGAGGAGCTCGACCGACCGCTGGGCGAACTGTCTCGCGCTGTCGTCGTGCCGGGCGAGCAGGATCTCGGCCTTGACGGCCAGCCCGGCGGCGGCCGTATCACGGGCGCCTTGGTCGAGGGGTTCGGAGTCGAGAGCGATCGACTCGATGGCCTGTGCCGCCTCGTCGGGGGAGTCGAGGTTCAGCCAGGCGCGCGCGAGGATCACGGTGGCCTTCGCCAGCTCGTCGTCGTACACGGCGGCTCGGTGGGAGCTGAGGCGCTTCCACAAGTCGACGGCTCGCCGCGCTTCTCGTTCGGCGTCCCCCCAGCGGGCCACGTCGCCGAGGCGCTCGGCGAGGTTGCGGTGCGCCTTGGCCTCGTCGTACGCCCAGCGGTCGGGTTCGCGGCGCGCCATCACGTCGAAGTGCTTCACCGCCTCCTCCGCCTTCTCGACGGCCGCCCGGACATCACCTGTGTCACTCAAGGCCGCGGAGTGACGGCGCAAGGCGATGGCGTACCAGTGGTGGTACTGCTCGGGCTCGTCGGTGAACAACTCCTCAGCCAGTTCCTCGGCCTGCCCGGCGAACTGGCAGGCGGCGACGCGCTGCCCGGCACGGCGGAGAGCCCTGGACAGGTTGCTCACCACCTCGATCGTCACGTGCCGGGTGTCCGGGCCGCCGGTTGCGCCGGTCACCTCTTGGAGTACCTCTCGAGCTCGACTGGCTTCTAGCACTGCGTCCGCCCGGAGGTTGAGATCGCACAAGACGTTGGCGAGGTTGGCGCGTGCGGAGGCGAGCCTGACCTGCAGGACGGCGCGTCTGGTCCGCACGCGGTCGAGCTGCTCGGGCGGAAGGCCTTCGAGGTCCGCGTGCCGAGCCACCAGCTCCGTACGCAGGTCGACGGCCTGCTGAGCGGAGTCCCGCGCGTTGTCAAGGTCGCAGATGTCATGCTGTCGCACCGAAAGGTTCCGCAAGGCGTCGGCCAGGCGTTCGATCGAAGTATCCGCCTCATCGCGGTAATGGGTCACGGCCTGGGCCTGCAGCACCACCGCCAGGTCGTCGAGCTTGAGGTTCCTTGCCTGCGGCATCTTCTGTATGACGGCCGCGGCGCGCCGCGGGGACGGTGCCAGCCGGAGCAGGTCGGCGAGCAATGCCTCGAGGGACAGCGCCTTCCCCGACGGCGTCGATTCAGGAGTGACCCGAGCGTGCTCGGTGGCCAGGAACACCAGCGCGTCCAGCCGGTCCGCCACGATCCGTTCCAGCACCCTCGTGACTCCAGGCTCCGCCCGGGGTGGGCCGGACTCGGCGTGAGCTGCCGGCAGCAGAGTGGAGAGCACCCGTGCGGCCTGAGCGACGGCACCCTCGATCCGGACGCGCGATTTCTCCGCGGTCTCGGCCACCGGTACGCCGCCGGCTGCCGAGAGCTCGGGCACGGAGAAGTCGAGCAGATCGGTGATCACCTCGGGGTAGTCGATCGCCAGTCGCTTGGCGGCCTCCGTGGCCAGCAGGTGCGGGCGTAGCGGCCGCAGGTAGCCCACCCCGGTCTCGTACAGGCCGCGCTCCCAGCGCGCCACCTGCCGCAGGGTTCTCTCTGGCGCATCGGTCAGGTCCGGCAGCACCCGGAGCCAGCGTGCCGCAGCGGCCTCGCGCTCATTGGCCGTCGCGCCGTCGGCGATCACCATCGAGCAGAGCGCCACGACACGCTCCAGCAGTTCCGGATCGAATTCGAGGCCGGCGGCCTTGGCCCCCGGCTGCCAGTACGTGTCAGCCTCCAGGCGCAGCAGCCGGGCGCCCAGATTGCGCTCGGGATCCCCGCCCGACTCCCCGCGTGGATCGGCGTCGAGCAGCGCCCGTTCCATGATCGCGGTGCAGGAGTCGTAGACGGCATCGTCGAGGTCCGGCGGGACCGGTGAAGCCTGCCGGTCGGCTTTCACCCACGGATCGAATCGCCTTCGCGCGGCATCGTAGAGCTGCCGACGCTCGGTGGCCGACGGCGGGGCCAGCTTGAGGCTGACCTCATCGATGAGGGTCGCGAACTCGTTCTGGAACCCGTGCCACCACTTGTCGTACGGCGGCCGGGCGAGCACGAGCACCCGCCAGGTGTCCCTGCCGCGGATGTCGACGGGCACCGCACTCTCCGCGTCCTGCAGCAGCCCGTGGAGCTGATCCAGGTGATGCAGTGCGTCGTCGACGACCAGAAGCCGGTCTGCGTTCAGCTCGAACAGCGGCGTGAACCCCGATGCGTCGGGCGCGACGAAGCCGCTCACCCAGCCTCGTTGCACCAGCTCGACGCACAACTCCACCCCGAGCCGGGTCTTGCCGACCCCTGCATCGCCGGCCACCAGCCGAACGGGACGGCCGCCCGGCTCCTGGCACCAGCCAAGCAGCGTCTCGAGCTCGGTGTCCCGCCCGATCCTGTCCACGGCCCGCCGACGGGCTTGAAGCATGACCGCCCTCGACACCGGCCCTACGGCGTCCCGCCTGTCGAACGGACGGACGGGACGCTCCAGGAGGCGCATCTCGCCCCAGATGGGCGTGGGCCGCAGGGGTCTGCCGTCGCCAGTCAGCAGGGCGGCTGCCCCGGGATCCGAGAGGACCCACTCGATCGGTATTCCGAGGAGTCGGCCGCCGACGCTCCGGTCCTCCTCGACCACGACACCGACGACGTGGTCCTCCGCGATCACCGCGGCGCCCGACATCCCGGCCCACTCGGACGCTACCGAGCCCTGCGCCGGGCGTACCCGGATGCCGGCGTCGAGCGCGTACGGCTCGCGTCGGCCGGTGTGCGGGTTGGTCCGCGACTTCGTGAACGGGTCGAGCCGACCACTCGCGGACTCGTCCTCGGTCACACCGCCCACCTTGTCGAAGTGCGGGAACCCCACGGCCAGCCAGTCGACAGTGCCGATCGGCGTCCCGAACGGCACAGTCGCACCGGCGTCCGGCCCACAGGCGTCGGCCACGGAGAGCTCCACGAGCGCGGCGTCGATCCCGGCCCGGTCAGGCAGGTCGTCGTGTCCCGACCACCGCAAGTGCGCGACCACCCAGCCGTCGGCGTTCAACCGCCGGATCTCGACCTCGGCGCCCGGTTCCACCGGCACGCAGTGCGCCGCGGTCAGGACGAGGCGGCCGGTCACCAAGAAGCCCGACCCGCGGTCCCCGGTCGACCTCACATACGTCTCCACCACTCGATCGACGTCCATGCCGGCCTCCGCGGACTCAGTCCGGCTGCTCGTCCGGCTCGGAGATCAGGACCCGGCGGCCTGCTCGATCGACAGGTGCACCGAGGGTGATCGTGACCTTCTGCAGTGACTCGTTGGCATAGCTGGTGCCCGCGCCGAGCTCGGCCACCCAGAACTTGACGCCGGCCGACCCCTCCGCCGCCTTCGTCACGCCGACCTGGAACTCCAGCCGGACCTCGCCGACCGGGAACCGGATCCCCGCATCCGCGGCCCGGGCGACCGCGATCGCCAGTTCCTGTCGCACCGCCTCGACGGTTTCCGCCAACCCGACCTTCTCCATGCCGACCCCCACCTCGTCATCGTCAGTCGCAGCACCGGTCAGGTCCCCCTGGTGAGCCGGCGACCGGTTGCCGGCCCCTCCAGTGCAGCAACCCGGCGACAGAGCGTAAAGGGTCGTTGGTCCCGCATCCCGGTACTAATGTCGGCCGGGTGGACACCTCAGGCTCTTTGCGCCTGGACGAACCGGAGCTGCTGGCCCGAGCCCGTGACGGCGACGAGGCGGCATTCGGCCGGCTTGTCACGGGTTACCGCGGCGAGCTGACCGCACATTGCTACCGGATGCTGGGCTCGCTGCACGACGCCGAGGACGCCCTGCAGGAGTCGCTGCTGAGCGCCTGGCGGGGACTGGCCGGGTTCGAGGGGCGGAGCTCGTTGCGCACTTGGCTCTACCGGATCAGCACCAACGCCTGCCTGCGGCTGAGCTCTCAACGACCGCGGCGGGTGCTGTCACCGGACTACGGTCCCGCCCGGCAGACGACGGCCGATCTCGGCGCCCCCGTGACGGGCCCGGTCTGGCTGGAGCCCTGGCCGGACGACGTACAGGCGAACGAGCCAGGACCGGCGGCGAGCTACCTGCAGCGCGAGGGGATCGAGCTGGCGTTCGTCGCGGCGCTGCAGTACCTGCCGGGCAACCAGCGTGCGGTGCTGATCCTGCGAGAGGTGCTGGATTACTCCGCGGCCGAGGTGGCCGAGCTCCTGGAGACCACACCGGCCGCGGTGAACAGCGCTCTCCAACGAGCCCGGAAGGCGGTGGCGGAGCGGGTGCCTCCGATCACCCAGCAGGCCGAGCAGGCCGCCCTCGGGGAGAACCGTCAGCGCGAGTTGGCCGACGCGTTCGTGACTGCCTGGGAGCAGGCGGACGTGGAGGCCATCACGGCTCTGCTCGCTGCGGACGTCAGGTTCACCATGCCGCCGCTGCCGGCCTGGTTCGACGGTCGCGCCGACGTCTGCCGGTTCCTGGCCGAGCGGGTCTTCGCCACCGCCTGGCGACTGGTGCCGATCCGGGCGAACCGGCAGCAGGCCTTCGCCTGCTACCAGCGCAACCCCGACGACGGGCGCTTCCGGCTGGGGGCGATCAACCTGCTGGCCTACCGCGACGGGCGAATCGCCGAGATCGCCGGCTTCCTGGACCCTGAGGTCCACCACCGCTTCGGCCTGCCCGAGGAGCTGACTGAAGATGCTCCGAAGGAATTCCGCGCCGAGCGATGAATTCCGGGCGGTCGGTGTCTCTGTCCCGGTGTATGGCATGCGAACGAGCGCATGCCCGCTGAGAGGAGACATCCGATGCGCAAGCTGATCGTCACGAACATCGTCTCGCTGGACGGCTACTACGAGGGGCCGGGCAACAACGTGATGGCCCTGCCGATGGACCCTTCCTTCGACGCCTACAACCTCGAGCGGCTGCGGTCCGCCGAGACCCTGCTGGTCGGTCGTCGATCGTACGAAGGCTTCAAGGGATTCTGGGCGCCGCTGGCCGACGCCCCCGACGCGGCGGCCGTATTCCAGGACGACGCTCAGCGGCGAGAGGTGCTGCGGGAGATCTCGCGGCGCAACAACGCCATCGAGAAGGTCGTGGTCTCGGACAGCCTCACCGCCGACCAGACCGCGCCGTGGACCGACACCACCCGCATCGTCCCGCGCGGCCGCGCGCACGCGGCGATCGCGGAGCTGAAGGCCGGCGACGGCGGGGACATCCTGGTCTTCGGCAGCCGGACCCTGTGGAACGACCTGCTGGCCGCGGGGCTGGTCGACGAGCTGCACCTGATGGTCGGCGCGGTCGTCCTCGGCGGCGGTACCCCCGCGTTCGGGGACCAGAAGGTGGGCCCGCTGCGGCTGATCGACAGCCGCTCGTTCGAGGGCTCGGACAACCTGCTCATCCGGTACGACGCTCGTCCGGTGGCGTAGCGGTCAAGAGCCCGCGCGGGCCTCCGGTCCATGGCCATCGCGACCGCGACGATCCGGTTGAGCGTGACCATCGGACCGGGGGCGATGCGCGCCAGCAACTCGTACAGCACGAGGATCTGCCGCCAGTCGGTGTCCTCCGCCCGTGCGGCCTCGTCGTGGACGGCGGCGATGGCGGCCTGCAGCTGATACGGACCGATCGGCGCGGTGGCCAGGGCGCGGGTGATCAGTTGGGTGCCCTCGGCAATGGCTTCGGCATCCCAGCGGGTGCGGTCCTGCTCAGGCAACGGAACCAGCGCGCCATCCGGACCGGTCCGGGCCGGGCGGCGGCCGTCGGTCAGCAGCATCAGGGCGAGCAGACCGGTCACCTCGCCGTCGTCGGGGAGTCGGCTGTGCAGCTGACGGGTCAGCCGGATCGACTCCGCACTCAGCTCCACGCGGTGCAATGTCGTACCGGAGCTGGCGGTGTAGCCCTCGTTGAAGATCAGTACAGCACCTTCAGCACGGCGGTGATCCGGTCCGGCAACTCGCCCGGTGGCGGCATCCGGAACTCGGCACCAGTGGCCTTGATCTGCTGTTCGGCCCGGCTGATGCGTTGCCCGATCGTCGTCTCCGGAACCAGGAAGGCCTGGGCGATCTCCGGGTGCAGCCCTTCGGACTGGCGGGGACGCCCTCGGCCGGCCACTGCGTCGCGGCGGCCAGCAGGGCTTCCTGCACGGCGTCCTCGCAGGCGTCGAACCCACCGAAGCGGCGTACCAGGGGTCCGAGGACCTGTGGCGCCAGCTCGCGCAACAGGTCGTCGAGGCCGCCTTCGTCGATCATATCCCCAGAGCGCTGAGATCCTGGATCGGGCGCACCTCGACCAGACCGAGGGCGGCCTCGGGGATCATCGCGGCGTGCTCGATCGCCCGCTCGATGCTGTCGCAGTCGACCAGGTAGAAGCCGGCCAGCTGTTCCTTGGCCTCGGCGAACGGGCCGTCCGTGGTCAGGGTTCTCCCCCCGCGGACGGTGACCCGCTTGCCCTCCGCCGGGTCGGCCAAGGACTCCTGCACGATGCCTTCCCCCGACTCCTCGAGGGCCGCGTTGAGGGCGGCATAGCCGTGCACGGCCTCCTTGCGCTGAGCTTCGGTCAGTCCGGCCCAGATCGCCCGGGACGCCGGGTTGCCGTAGATCAGGATCAGGTACTTCACGAGACCTCCCAGTCTGCGCGACGGTGCAGCATCTCGGCTATCGCACCACGACCGAGTCCCGCGCTCCCCACGAGGACACGCCGGCCGGCGCCCGGACCGGCAGGTCCTGCGGCCATGGATGAGACAGTCCGAAAGGCCGACCATGCCCGATATGGCCCGGCCGAAACCCGATGGACCGCCCAAGTAGAGTTACGACCGGGGGACAGGGGTGCTGGGAGAACGGGAGGGCCGCGTGCCGGAGCTGGAAGTGTCCGACCGGGTCCTGACGATCCCGAACGCGCTCAGTTTCCTGCGGCTGCTGGGCGTGCCGTTGTTCCTCTGGCTGATCCTCGGCCCGGAGCAGGACGGCTGGGCGCTGCTGGTGCTGGCGGTCTCCGGGTTCACCGACTGGGCCGATGGCCAGATCGCCCGGCGGATGAACCAGACCACCCGCCTCGGACAGCTGCTGGACCCGGTCGCCGATCGGCTGTACATCTTCGCCACCGTGCTCGGGCTGGCGTTGCGCGACATCATCCCGTGGTGGCTGGCGATCGCCCTGCCGCTGCGGGACCTGCTGCTCTCGTTCACCCTGCCGGCCCTCCACCGCCGCGGGTTCAACGCCCTGCCGGTCCACTTCCTCGGCAAGGCGGCCACGTTCTGCCTCCTGTACGCGTTTCCGCTCCTGCTGCTGGGCGACGGGGACGGAACGCTGAACACGCTCGCCCGGGTGTTCGGCTGGGCGTTCGCCATCTGGGGAACGGCCCTGTACTACTGGGCGGGCGTCCTCTACTTCACGCAGCTGCGGCATCTCGTGCAGACGGTGCCACCGATCACTGGCGCGGCCCGGTAACAGCGGGATGCTGTGGTCGCACTGCATGCAAGGATGGTCCAGTGACGCTGTCCTCCCCCAAGCAACCGCCGGCTGCCGGACCCGGGCAGCGGCGCCTCGACGCGTCCATGTCCTTGCTGAACAACCTGATGGAGCACCCGCTCGACGAGGGGTACGCCGTCGCGGCGGACGCCCGGGCTCCGGAGGTCGAGCGGCCACGCCGATCCTGGCAACGGATCCTGCTGGTGGTGGCGCTGACCGGCCTGGGCTTCCTGCTCGCGGTGGCCGCCTCGCAGAATTACCGCAGCGCTCCCGAGGCGGAGCAACAGCGCAACCAGCTGATCACCCGGATAAAGCAGGCGGACACCCGGCTGAACGGCCTGCGCGCGCAGCAGGACAAGTTGGCCGGCGAGGTCCGCTCCCTGCAGGCCGGCGCGCTGAACAACTCCAGCGAGGGAGCCGCGCTGCAGAAGCGGCTGGACGACCTCGAGCTGGAGGCCGGGACGGTGGCCGCCACCGGCCCCGGCCTGAAGGCGGTGATCGACGACGCCAAGAACGCCGGCAAGGAAGGCCGGCTCCTGGACGTCGATCTGCAGCAGCTGGTGAACGGCCTGTGGACCGCGGGCGCCGAGGCGATCTCGGTGAACGGTCACCGGCTCACCTCGCTGACCGCGATCCGTGGTGCCGGCAGTGCGATCACGGTCGACTACAGCTCCTTGACCCGGCCGTACACGGTGCTCGCGATCGGCGACACCGCCACCATGCCGGCCCGGTTCGCGCAGAGCTCGGGTGGCCAGTGGGTGCAGTACCTGGTCAGCAACTTCGATGTCCGGATGACGATCACGACGGAGGATTCTTTGCTGGTGCCAGCCGATGCGACCGTCGCGCTGCGGTATGCGAAAGCGGGTCGGCCCCGATGATCGCGGTGCTGGGACTGGCGATCGGCGTGGCCATCGGCCTGCTGGTCGCGCCCGACGTGCCGGAGTGGGCGCAGCCGTACCTGCCGATCGCCGTGGTGGCGGCGCTCGACGCCGTGTTCGGTGCGTTGCGGGCCTTCCTGGACGGAATCTTCGACGACAAGGTTTTCGTCGTGTCCTTCATCTCCAACGTGCTGATCGCGGCCCTGATCGTCTACCTGGGCGACCAGCTGGGCGTCGGCTCCCAGCTGTCTACCGGTGTGGTGGTCGTGCTCGGCATCCGGATCTTCACCAACATGGCCGCGATCCGGCGGCACATCTTCCGCGCATGAGTACCGACGAGCCGGTCGAGCCGACCCCGATGCCGACGCCGAAGCAGAAGCCGCCGAACCTGGCCCTGCGGCGGTTGCGGGCCGGTTTCCGGCCGTCGCGCGGGCAGGCCATCGTCGCGGTCCTGCTCGGCCTGGTCGCGTTCCTGGCCGTCGTCCAGGTCCGGACGAACCGGGCCGATGACGGCTACGCCAGCGCACGCCGCGAGGACCTGATCGCGATCCTCGACGGCCTCGGGCAGAACACCCGCCGGCTGGAGAGCGAGCTCGCCGAGCTGGAGGAGCGCAAGGCCGTGCTGTCGTCCAGCGCGGACAAGGCGCAGACGGCCCGGGAGCAGGCCGAGGAACAGGTGGAGGTTCTCGGCATCCTGGCCGGCACGCTGCCCGCTCACGGCCCGGGCGTGCGGATCACGCTCAACGACCCGAGCGGCAAGATGACATCGAGCAACCTGCTGGACGCGATCGAGGAGCTGCGCGACGCCGGCGCCGAGGCGATCCAGATCAACGGGTCCGTCCGGGTCGTGGCCAGCACCTACTTCGTCGACGACGCGCCCGGGGTGGCGATCGACGGCACCAAGGTCAGGTCGCCGTACGTGATCGAGGCGATCGGGGAGTCCCATGCCCTCGCCGAGGCGGCGAACTTCCCGGGCGGTCTGGTCAGCGAGGTGACGGGCCCGCAGATCGGCGGAACGGCCGAGGTGACGGAGCTGCCGAAGGTGCAGGTGACCGCCTTGCACGTGCCCGAGGAGCATCGTTACGCTCGCCCGGCGGCCAGCCCCACGAAATGACCTTCCCACCCGGACCACGACATCCCCACGCATCCCTGAGTGACACGAGCGAAAGAGGACCACGGTGTACCCCGAAGACCTGAAGTACACGGCCGAGCACGAGTGGGTGAAGGCCGGCGAGGGGCCGGCCCGCGTCGGCATCACCGACTTCGCGCAGGATGCGCTCGGTGACATCGTGTACGTACAGCTCCCCGAGGTCGGTACGGCGGTGCGCGCCGGCGACTCCTGTGGCGAGCTGGAGTCGACCAAGAGCGTGAGCGACCTGTACGCGCCGGTCAACGGCACCGTCACCGCGGTCAACGAGGCGCTCGCCGACCAGCCGGACCTGGTCAACACCGACCCGTACGGCGAGGGCTGGTTGCTCGACCTCGCGGTCGAGGACGACGAGGAGGTCGAAGCCCTGATGGACGCCGAGACCTATCAGGGACAGCTCGAGCAGAACTGATAGGTTGTCCGGACCTCAACCGCTGGTCGAGGGTTGAGGTCCGGACACCCGTTCGTCCGCGACGACCAGCCACACGGGCACACACAGCGAAGTCGCCGGTTCCCGGCGACCTGGAGGGTGACAGCATGCCGTTCTGCAACCAGTGCGGGCACGAGAACTCCGAGGGCAGCCGGTTCTGCTCGCAGTGCGGAACCATGCTCCCTGGCGCGGATCGCCAGGCGACCACCCCGGGGGTCTCCGACACCGCGATGCTGACCCCGATCGGAGCCGAGCCGGAGACCGAACGGGTCGACCTCAGTGACCAGCTGTCCGCCGAGGACGAGGCGGCGGTCGGTGCGCTGCCGGCCGGGTCCGCCCTGCTGATCGTGCAGCGCGGTCCGAACGCGGGCAGCCGCTTCCTGCTGGACGTCGACGTGGTCACGGCGGGCCGGCACCCGGACAGCGACATCTTCCTCGACGACGTGACGGTGTCGCGCCGCCACGCCGAGTTCCGCCGCGAGGGTTCGGTGGTGAAGGTGCGCGACGTGGGCAGCCTGAACGGCACGTACGTGAACCGTGACCGGATCGACGAGGTCGCCCTGTCCAACGGCGACGAGGTCCAGATCGGTAAGTACCGGCTGGTCTACTACGCCAGCGGTCAGGGTTTCGAGGGCTGAGCCAAGCCCGGGAGAACCAAGAGGACACCGAGGTGAGCCGCGGGGGCGAGAAGCAGGAGCCGGTGCAGGCGCCGGGCCCGGTCGACGGGCTCGGCATCGGCGAGGTGCTGCAGCGCCTGCGGGCCGAGTTCCCCGAGGTGACCATCTCGAAGATCCGCTTCCTGGAGGCCGAAGGACTGGTGGAGCCGGCCCGGACCGCCTCCGGCTACCGGAGGTTCAGCGCCGGCGACGTCGAGCGACTGCGCTACGTCCTCGCCGCCCAGCGCGACCAGTACCTGCCGCTCAAGGTGATCAAGGAACACCTGGCCGCGATGGACCGCGGTCTCCGGCCGCCGACGGCCCCGGGCGGTCGTCCGGTCGCGCCCGCGGACCTCGAGGAGCCGGCCGGACTGCCGGTCGCCGAGGACTTCAGCACCTATGGCACCGAGCTGCGGCTGACCCGCGAGGAACTGCGCGATGCGGCCGGCATCAGCACCGACCTGCTGGACCAGCTCGAGAGCCATGGCCTGGTGGTGGCCCGCGGCAACCATTACGACGGCGACGCGCTGCTGGTGGCGAGGGCCGCCGCCGAGCTCGTCTCGTACGGCGTGGAACCGCGGCACCTGAGGCCGTTCCGGACGGCGGCGGACCGCGAGGTCGGCCTGATCGAGCAGGTGGTCAGCCCGTTGACCCGGCAGCGGGACGACGAGACCGGGCGGCGCGCCGAGGAGAAGGTCCGCGAGCTGGCCGCGCTGGCGGTCCGGCTGCACGCGGCCCTGGTCCGCTCCGGGCTCGCCCGCCGGCACTTCCCGTCCCGCTGACCCGCCGGACGCGCGGCGACCCTACCGGCGCGGAGTAGGCTGAATGCGTGCGCGAAGTCGACGTGGTCGGAGTCCGGGTGGAGATGCCCTCGAGTCAGCCGATCGTGCTGTTGCGGGAGGTCGGTGGGGAGCGTTACCTGCCGATCTGGATCGGCGCGGCCGAGGCCAGTGCGATCGCTTTCGCCCAGCAGGGCATGGAACCACCCCGTCCGCTCACCCATGATCTGTTCGCCGAGACGATCCGGGTGCTCGGGCACACGCTCAGCCAGGTCCGGATCGTGAACCTGACCGACGGCGTGTTCGAGGCGGTGCTGGTGTTCGACGACCGCATCGAGATCTCGGCCCGGCCGTCGGACTCGATCGCCCTCGCACTGCGAACCAACACGCCGCTGTTCTGCACCGAGGAGATCCTGGCCGAGGCCGGCGTCCCGGTGCCGGAAGCCGACGGCGACGAGAACGACGAGGTCGAGGAGGAGGAAGAGGTGGAGCGGTTCCGCGAGTTCCTCGACCAGGTCACTCCCGAGGACTTCGACAAGAGCTGAGACCCGGCGATCTCGTTAAGTAACGATTCGACGTGGGTACTGCGACACGCTTCCGGCTCGATGCCCACGTCGTTGACCGGCCCAGGTCGGCGGCTTACCGTGAGGGAGAAGTGGAGGCCTTTGTAACTCCACGGATGTGATCCGTTCCACTCGGGGTAACTCAGGGAGGCTCAGGCGTGACACGCACGGGCGACACAGATCTCACGGCGCAGTCGACGTCCGAAGCTCACGCCGAGGCGGCCGCCAGCGCGGGCGTGCAGGGTCTGTTGTTCGACGACGACCTGTCACCGATGCCTGCCGACGTGGGTTTCCGCGGTCCGACCGCATGTGCCGCGGCCGGCATCACCTATCGCCAGCTGGACTACTGGGCGCGGACGGGACTGGTCTCGCCATCGGTCCGGCCGGCCACCGGCTCCGGCACCCAGAGGCTGTACGGCTTCTGTGACGTGCTGATGCTGAAAGTGATCAAGCGCCTCCTGGACGCCGGTGTGTCGCTGCAACAGATCCGCACCGCGATCGGCCACCTGCGCAACCGCGGGATCGAGGATCTGACCCAGATCACCTTGATGAGCGACGGCGCGAGCGTCTACATGTGTACCTCGCCGGACGAGGTGATCGATCTGCTGGCGGGTGGCCAGGGGGTCTTCGGCATCGCCCTCGGCGGTGTCTGGCGCGAGGTCGAGGGATCGCTGTCCGAGCTGCCGACCGAGCGGGCCGACGGGGAGTCCGACGGCCATGCGGGCGACGAGCTCGCCGCCCGCCGCCGTGCGCGGCTGACCGGCTGATACCGCCCCGAGGCGCCCGCTGACCGCGGTCGCCCGGACTTCCGCGCACATGAGCCCTGGCTGACGCCGCGCCCGCGGCTGGTGCTGGTAGCCTCGGAGACGCCGTACACAGCACTCGGGAGAGTCCCAGGTCTCGTCACCTGGGCGCCGAAGGGGCAATTCCTCCCCGGAACCTCTCAGGCCCATGGACCGGGTGCCACAGGCGACTCTGGAGCGCGCTTCGCGGGTGACAGAGGGGGAGGGCCACCAGCCAGCTTCGACACCAACTGTCAGCAGCAACGGAGCCTTCTCGATGACTGTGAACGAATCCCTCCCGCAGGTGTCCGCCGCCTTCGCCGACCGTCACATCGGGCCCCGCCCCGACGAGGTCGCGCGGATGGTCGAGACCCTCGGGTACGCCGATGTCGACGCCCTGGTGGATGCCGCGGTGCCGGCCTCCATCCGGTCCCCCCAGGCGCTCCGGCTGCCGGAACCCGCGTCCGAGGTGGACGCCCTGCGTGAGCTGCGGGGACTCGCCGCGCGCAACAACGTCGCCATCTCGATGATCGGCCAGGGGTACTACGGCACCTTCACACCGTCGGTCATCGTCCGCCGGCTGGTGGAGAACCCCGCCTGGTACACCGCCTACACGCCGTACCAGCCGGAGATCTCGCAGGGCAGGTTGGAGGCGCTGCTGAACTTCCAGACCGTCGTGTCGGATCTGACCGGCCTGCCGACGGCGAACGCCTCCCTGCTGGACGAGGGCACCGCGGCCGCCGAGGCGATGACGCTTGCCCATCGTGCCAACAAGAAGAGCAAGTCCGACCGCTTCCTGGTCGACGCCGACTGCTTCGCCCAGACGATCGCTGTCGTGCGCACCCGCGCCGAGGCCCTCGGCCTGGAGGTCGTGGTCGCGGACACCGCCGAGGGGATGCCGGAGGGCGAGTTCTTCGGCGTGCTGGTGCAGTACCCGGGCTCCGGGGGCGCGGTGCGGGACCTGAAGCCGCTGGTCGAGGAGGCACACGAGCGGGGAGCACTGGTCGCGGTCGCAGCCGACCTGCTTGCGTTGACCCTGCTCGTGGCGCCCGGCGAGGCCGGTGCCGACATCGTCGTCGGGTCGTCCCAGCGGTTCGGCGTGCCTCTGTTCTACGGAGGACCGCACGCGGGCTACATGTCGGTGCGAGCCGGCCTCGAGCGGTCCCTCCCGGGGCGGCTGGTCGGCGTGTCGGTCGATGTCGACGGCGCGCCGGCGTACCGGCTGGCGCTGCAGACCCGCGAGCAGCACATCCGCCGCGAGAAGGCCACGTCGAACATCTGCACCGCCCAGGTGCTGCTCGCCGTCGTCGCCTCCATGTACGCGGTCTACCACGGCCCCGACGGGTTGAAGGCGATCGCGGAGCGGGTTCACTCCTACGCCGACAGCCTCGCCGCCTCGCTCCGCGCCGGCGGTGTGGAGGTGGTGCACGACCAGTTCTTCGACACCGTGCTGGCCAGGGTCCCGGGGCGTGCCGCCGACGTCGTCGACGCTGCCCGCCAGACCGGGATCTGGCTGCGGCTGGTGGACGAGGACCACGTGGGCATCTCCTGCGACGAGAAGACCGACGTGACCGCGCTCGGCCGGGTCTGCCGTGCGTTCGGTGTCCGGTACGACGCCTCGCCGACCGGCGCGGCGCTTGCCGACGAGGTGGTCCGGACCTCGGAGTACCTCACCCACCCGGTGTTCAACACCCACCGCTCCGAGACGGCGATGCTGCGCTACCTGCGGCGGCTGTCGGACTTCGACTACGCGCTGGACCGCGGCATGATCCCGCTCGGGTCCTGCACGATGAAGCTGAACGCGACCACCGAGATGGAGCCGGTCACCTGGCCGGAGTTCTCCGACGTGCATCCGTTCGCGCCGATCGAGGACGCGGCCGGGTACGTCACGCTGATCGGCCAGCTGGAGCGCTGGCTGGCCGAGGTCACCGGTTACGCGAAGGTGTCGCTGCAGCCCAACGCCGGCAGCCAGGGCGAGCTCGCCGGTCTGCTGGCGATCCGGTCGTACCACCGCGCGAACGGCGACGAGGGCCGCAACGTCTGCCTGATCCCGGCCAGTGCCCACGGCACCAACGCGGCCTCCGCCGTGATGGCGGGCATGAAGGTTGTCGTTGTGAAGGGCAACGAGGACGGCACGATCGACCTGGACGACCTGCGGGCCAAGGCGTCGGAGCACGCGGCGAACCTGGCTGCGATCATGATCACGTACCCGTCGACGCACGGTGTGTACGAGGCGAGCGTCACCGAGGTGTGCCGGATCGTGCACGAGCATGGCGGCCAGGTCTACGTCGACGGCGCGAACCTGAACGCGCTGCTCGGCCTGGCCAAGCCCGGCGAGTTCGGCGGCGACGTGAGCCACCTGAACCTGCACAAGACGTTCTGCATCCCGCACGGTGGCGGGGGCCCGGGCGTCGGTCCGGTCGCCGTGGCGGAGCACCTCGCGCCGTACCTGCCGAACCACCCGCTGCTGGACCAGGCCGGGCCTGACTCCGGTGTCGGCCCGATCAGCGCGGCACCGTTCGGTTCGGCGGGAGTGCTGGCCATCTCCTGGGCGTACATCCGGATGATGGGCGCCGATGGCCTCACCGCGGCCACCAAGGCCGCCGTACTGACGGCCAACTACGTGGCGAAGCGGCTGGGCGACTCCTTCCCGGTTCTCTACACCGGCGAGAACGGCCTGGTCGCGCACGAGTGCATCCTGGACCTGCGGCCGATGACCAAGGAGACGGGCATCACCGTCGACGATGTCGCGAAGCGGCTGATCGACTACGGCTTCCACGCGCCGACGATGTCGTTCCCGGTGGCCGGCACGCTGATGGTCGAGCCGACGGAGTCCGAGGACCTGGGGGAGCTCGACCGGTTCTGCGACGCGATGATCGCGATCCGGCACGAGATCGACCGGGTGGGCGCGGGGGAGTGGCCGGCTGACGACAACCCGCTGGTCAACGCGCCGCACACCGCCTCGTCGGTGATCAACGACAAGTGGGAACACGCGTACACCCGCGAGGAGGCGGCGTTCCCGCGCTCGGTCGACCGCACCACGAAGTACTGGCCGCCGGTCCGCCGCATCGACGGCGCCTACGGCGACCGCAACCTGATCTGCTCCTGCCCGCCGCCGGAGGCCTTTGCGTGACCGTGCGTCCTGACACCGCCGCTGCCCTGCTCGCCGAGGTGGCGGGCGCCCAGAGCGACTCCCGGTTGCCGTCGATGACGGCCGGTGTGGTCCGTGACGGCGAGCTGGTGTGGACCGGTGCCCGTGGCCGGTTCGCCGATCGCGGTGGTCTGCTGCCGGGCGCCGACGTGCAGTACCGGATCGGCTCGATCACGAAGACCCTGACAGCCGTGCTGGTGATGCAGTGCCGCGACGACGGACTGCTCTCGCTGTCGGACCCGATCGGCAAGCATCTGCCGGGCATCGGTTACGGCGACCTGACGGTGCGGAACCTGCTGGCCCACTCCGGCGGGATGAACGCCGAGCCGATCGGCGCCTGGTGGGAGCGGCATCCGGGTGTCTCGTTCCAGGAGCTGGCAACGGCGATCGACGAGTCTGCCGCGGCCGGAGAACCGGACCGGCGTCACCACTACTCGAACCTCGGTTACGCGATGCTCGGCGAGCTGGTGGCCCGGCTGCGTGGTGCGCCTTGGTTCGAGCTCGTGCAGCAGCGGATCCTCGACCCGCTGGAGCTGCGCCGCACGTCGTACCTGCCGCAGCAGCCGGCTGCGCAGGGGTTCTCCGTGCACCCCTGGACCGGCCGCCTCGACGACGAGCCCGCGTACGACGCGGGGGCGATGGGCCCGGCGGGTCAGCTTTGGAGCACGGTCGAGGACCTGGCCAGGTATGCGGCGTTCTGGATCGACCCGGTGAGCGAGGTGCTCGGCAAGGACACGGTCGAGGAGATGGCCGCACCGCAGGCAAGCGATCCGGGCGAGGCGTTGACGGCGAGCTACGGGCTGGGCTTGCGGCTGCACGCCGACGACCCGCACCTGTTCGTCGGCCACACTGGCTCGATGCCGGGGTTCCTGGCCGGGCTGTTCGTGGACCGTGCTCGCCGGATCGGCGCCGTCACGATGGCGAACGGGACAGCCGGCCGGTGCCCATCGGTGGCGCGGGACCTGCTCAGGACACTCGTGTCGTACGAGCCCGTGCTGGCGCCGGAGTGGATTCCTGAGCCTGAGCTGTCCGAGGGCAAGGACCTGTTGGGGCACTGGTACTGGGGGAACACGCCCTTTCTGATCAGTGTGTCGAACGGAAACCTCCAGCTGTCCGGCGACGAGCAATCGAGGTTCCTGCCGGCGGGGCCCGATCTCTACACCGGACAGGACGGCTACTTCGCCGGCGAGAAGCTGCGAGTGGTGCGAGACGGGGCTGACATCAGGCACCTCGATCTCGCGACGTTCGTGCTGACCAGGAGCCCTTACGGAGGCTGACCGCGCGGCGTCACCCTCGTTTCGTGCTGATCCGGTCGTTGGCCATGAGCCAGCCGATCGCGTCCAGAACCGTCTCCAGCGGGGAGTAGCGCGGGCGGAAGCCGAGCAGCCGTGCGGCCTTGTCCATCGAGCAGTGTGGGCTGTGGGCGATGTGGTCCCAGGTGATCTCGGCGTCCTGCGTACCGACCGTCTCTCGCCAGCGGTGCCACGGCAGGTAGGTCAGCTTGGCGTCCCGGCCGAAGGAGGCGGCGACGCCCTCCGCATAACCGCGCAGGGTCAGCGCGCCGTCGGCCACCGCGTGGAAGCTCTCGCCCACGGCGACGGACCGGTTGGCCATGGCGGCGAGGAACATCCCGGCCACATCGATCGCGTGTACGTGCTGGAGGGTCTCCAGGCCGAGGTTGGGCAGCGCAAGCTCGGTGCCATCGGCAAGCTTCTGGAAGACCTCGAGGTCGAGGTTGCCCGCCGGGTTGACCGGCACCCAACCCGGGCCGCTGATATGCCCGGGATGGATGATCGTGGCGGGCAGCCCCTGCCGGCGGGCGGCGTCGAGCAAGTAGCGCTCGACGGCGGCCTTGGCGATCCCGTACTCACCGAACGGGTGCCGCGGTGCATCCTCGCGGGTCGGCACCGCGGTGCTCGCGCCGTGGACCCAGATCGTGCCGCAGTGCAGCAACTGCTGCACCCGCCCGTGCAGCGCCTCACCGAGTTGCCGGGCGCTCTCCTGGGTGAAGCAGATCAGGTCGATCACCACCTCGGGATCGAGCCCGGCGATCGTGGACCCGAAGGTGCCTGCCGCATCCTCGGCGGTGCGGTCGACGCTGATCATCTCGGCCTTCTGCCAGGCGCCGTGAGTGTGGTACGGAGCTCGCTGTCCCCGGCTGAGGACGACCACCTCGTGCCCGGCTGTCACCAGTTGAGGGACAAGGTAGGTGCCGATGTGGCCCGTGCCGCCGATGACGATCACTCGCATGCCCGGAGCCTATGCCTGGTCAGCGGAGGGAGCTGACGTCCACGCCGGCTGTGGCGGGTCACCCAGGCGAAGCCGCCCCCCGGTGCGGGTGGCCAGGCCGACCTGATCCGCACCGGCCCGTACGGCGCGCCTGATTGCGGCGAGGTCACCAATCGGAAACGTTCCATTGACGAACCGGGCAGCGTTCCGACAGGCTCTGCTTTCGCTCTCACCTTTTCGACCATCGGAGACCAGCAATGCAGTGGTACACGGATGTCATCAAGAAGTACGTCGAGTTCAGCGGCCGCGCCCGGCGTAAAGAGTTCTGGATGTTCGTACTGATCAACGCCGTCATCTCGATCGCGCTGGGACTCGTGGATCGGGCGATCGGGACGTACAGCAGCGGCGGCGGTCTGCTCCAGGGCATCTACGGGCTGGCCGTGCTGCTGCCCAGCATCGCTGTCGCGATCCGGCGCCTGCACGACACCAACCGCTCTGGCTGGTGGATCCTGATCGGTCTGATCCCGGTGGTCGGCTGGATCATCGTCATCGTGTGGTACGCCACCGAGGGCAACGCGGGCGACAACCGGTACGGTCCGGACCCGAAGGCCTCGGAGCGCGGCGGGGCCACCTTCCCCGGCGGCGAGCCCGGCTACCCGCAGGCCTGACGAGCCGACGTCCCGCGAACCCGGCGAGCGATCGCCGGTTCGCGGGACGCGCTGCGTCCGACGCGTTCGAGACGCCAGGACGAGCCCGGTTCAGCTGGCCTGGCTGACGCTGGACATGTTGAAGTCCGGTACCAGCAACGGCGGCGTCGCGGTCCGCGAGAAGATGTCGCCCCACTCGCGGGAGAACGACGGCACGGTGGCACCGGCCGCGGTGAACCGGGCCAGCAGGTCGACCGGGCTCTCGTTGAAGCGGAAGTTGTTCACGGCTCCGGTCACCTCGCCGTTCTCGACCAGGTAGACGCCGTCGCGGGTCAGGCCGGTCAGCAGCAGGGTCTGCGGGTCGACCGTCCGGATGTACCACAGGCAGGTCAGCAGCAAGCCGTGGTCGAGGCCGGTCACCAGGTCGTCGACCGATCCGGTGGCGCCGTCGACCGAGAGAACGTAGTTGTCGATCGGCGGCGTGACCGAGCCGCCCGTCAGCTCGGCGGTGAAGCGGCTGTTCATCAGGTTCTCGAGCTTGCCGCCGCGGATCCAGTCGGTCGCGGTCAGAGTCAGCCCGTTGTCGAAGATGCTGGACGAACCGGACGAGGAGCGCGCCACCGCGAACGGCAGCGTCTCCAGCCCGTGCAGGTGCGGGTCGGACCAGAGACTGATCGGCTGCCCGGACAGCTGCTCGCCGATCCGGGAACCTCCGGACGGCTTGGAGAACACGCTGCGTCCCTCGTGGGCATCGCGCCCCTCCATCTCCCAGTACAGGTACGTCGTCAGGTCGGCGACCGCCGCGGGTGGCAGCACGGTCGGGTGCCGGCCGGCGTCGACGGACACGGTCCGGGTGGCCCAGCCGAGGCGCCGGGTGAGCTCCGCGTCGATCGCGGCGGCGTCGATGTCGGCGAAGTCGCGGGTGGCGGCGCCCACCCAGGCCGACTGGCTCAGATCGGCGGACTTGCCGGTCGCCGAGACGTGACCCCGGGGCAGGGCATGACGCAACCGCGACCCGGTGGAGGACCCGAGGTACAAGGTGACGACCTCGTGGTCGGCGAAGCCGTACAGCCAGCGGTTCTCCTTGCCGGCCCTGGTCAGCGCCTCACCGAGCGCGGGCGCGAAGGTCTCGTAGACCAGGACGGAAGTCTCGTCGGCCTCCTCGTCCCAGCCCGGCCCGACAGTGCCGTCGACCAGCGGCCGGGCGTCCTCGGCCGGGCTGGAGTCGCGGGCCACGGCCACCGCGGCCTCGACGACGCCGCGGATCGACACGTCCGTCACCGAGGAGCGCCCGACGACTCCCACGGCCGTGCCCTCGCCGGCGCCGACCGTCGCGATCACGGTCAGGCTCGAGCCACGCATCGCGCCGTTGGTGGTGAGGGTGTTGTTCGCCCAGCGCAGGTTGGCGCTGGAGGTCTCGGCAACGAGGACGACACAGCCCTCGGCCCCGGCCGCCGCGGCGATCTCGAGGGCCCGCTCGACCGTGTCCTGCGGGGTGAGCTGAATGGCGGTCGTCACCGGCCGGCCTCCTGCGTCGTGTTGAGGATGCGGACGTCGCGGAACAGGGCGGACGGACAGCCGTGGCTGACCGCGCCGACCTGTCCGGGCTGGGCCTTGCCGCAGTTGAGAGCGCCCGCCAGCAGGTAGGTCTCCGGCCCACCGACGGCCTCCATCGACCCCCAGAAGTCGGTCGTGGTGGCCTGGTAGGCGACATCCCGCAACTGCCCGTCGAGCCGCCCGTCGGTGATCTTGTAGAACCGCTGCCCGGTGAACTGGAAGTTGTAGCGCTGCATGTCGATCGACCAGGACCTGTCGCCGACGATGTAGATGCCGTCGCGGACCCTGCTGATCAGCTCCTCGGTCGAGGGGCCGTCCTCGTCCGGCTGCAACGACACGTTGGCCATCCGCTGGATCGGGATGTGGCCGGGTGAGTCGGCGAAGGCGCAGCCGTTGGACCGGCCGGTGCCGAGGACGGCCTCGTTCAGCTTGGCCATCCGGCGGTCGATCTGGTAGCCCACCAGTACGCCGTCCTTGATCAGGTCCCACTGCTGCGCGGCCACCCCCTCGTCGTCGTACCCGACGGTGGCCAGGCCGTGCGGGGCGGTGCGGTCGCCGGTGACCTGCATGATCGGGGCGCCGTACTGCAGGGTGCCGAGCTTGTCGATGGTGGCGAAGCTCGTGCCGGCGTAGTTGGCCTCGTAGCCGAGCGCACGGTCCAGCTCGGTGGCATGGCCGATCGACTCGTGGATCGTGAGCCACAGGTTGGTCGGATCGATGACCAGGTCGTACCGGCCCGGCTCGACGCTCGGCGCGGCCATCTTCTCCGCGAGCCAGCCGGGGATCTGCGCGAGCTCGGAGTCCCAGTCCCAGCCGGTGCCGGTCAGGTACTCCCAACCGCGGCCGACTGGTGGCGCGCAACTGCTCATGGAGTCGAAACGCCCGGTCTCGCCGTCGATCGCGACGGCCTCGATGGACGGGCCGACCCGGACCCGTTGCTGCGTGGTGGACGTGCCCTCGGAGTTCGCGAAGTACTTGCACTCGTTCACCGAGCTGACCCGGGCGGTGACGTGCGAGACACCCTCGGCCGACAGCAGCCGCCGGCTGTAGTCGGTGAGCAGGGCGACCTTCTGTTCGCGCGGCAGGCTGAGCGGGTCCACCTCGTAGTCCGACGCCCAGACCACGTCGGCGTAGACGGGCTCCGGGGCCAGCTCGATCGGCTCGGTGTTGATCGGGCGCGAGACCTGCGCGATGTTGACCGCCTCCTCGGCGATCCGGACCGCGTCGTCGATGGTCACCGCCGCGCCGGCGGCGAAGCCCCAGGTCCCGTCGTGGATCACCCGGACGGCGATGCCGAGGTCCTCGTCGTCGCGCGCGCTCTCCAGCACCGCGTCGCGCAGCGAGATGGACTCCGAACGGATCCGCTCGAGCCGGAACTCGGCGTAGGTCGCACCGAGATCCTTGGCGCGTTGCAGCGCCGCGTCGGCGAGCTCGCGGCGGGGAAGGGCGAGGAAGGTTGCGTCGACTTCGGGCACGGGGCCGACCCTATGACATGGCTGCGACAACCGGCTGAGGAGCAACGGGAACCAGTCGCCCGGCGGCGGTGTAGACAGAGTGCACGGAGCGGACTGGAGGCGGGATCAGCGAGACGGACGAGGCCGAGATCCTGGC
Organism: Kribbella sp.; assembly: GCA_035759015.1. GTDB lineage: Bacteria > Actinomycetota > Actinomycetes > Propionibacteriales > Kribbellaceae > Kribbella. The sequence goes on along the minus strand of DASTVQ010000133.1, from coordinate 44,675 downwards.
CCGGGTGCGCGGTGGTGACGCCGCCGCGTACGCGGAGCTGGTGGTTCGCCACGCCGCGGTCGCACAACGGACAGCGGTGCTGCTCGGCGCCGGGCCCGAGGCGGACGATGTCGTCCAGGAAGCGTTCGTGAAGGCGTACGGCGCGCTGGGCAGCTTCCGCGACGGAGCCGCGTTTCGGCCCTGGCTGCTGCGCATCGTCGCCAACGAGACCCGCAACGTGCTGCGGTCAAGACGGCGCCGGTCGCATCGCGAGGGGCTAGCGACCTTGCCTGACAGCGTGCTGGCCGCCGGGGAGTCCGCCCTCGACCCGGCCGTCCACGCGCTGTCCGTGGAGCGCCGCTCGGAATTGGTGTCGGCGTTGCGGGAGCTGCCGGAGCACTACCGGCTCGTCGTGACGTGTCGGTACTTGCTGGACCTGGATGAGCAGGAGACGGCGACCGTACTCGGCTGGTCTCGCGGCACGGTGAAGTCGCGACTCCACCGAGCACTCGGACGGCTCAGGAGTCGGCTACCGGACAAGGAGGTGCAGCGATGACCGACGAGCAGCTTGCTGACGAACTGCGCGCTCTCAGCCGTTCGATCGCCGCGCCTCCGGTGGCCGACGGCCTACCCGCTGCTGTGCTGGATCGCGTCGCCGAGCAGCCCATACGCCGTACCTTCGCCGCTGCAGTCCGCAGCCGCTGGCGGGCCTTGGTAAGCGGCCTGCTGGTACTGCTGGCCGGCCTGGCGCTCACCCCGCCCGTACGTGCGACTGTCGCCGACTGGCTGAACCTCGGCGGGGTTGTCGTACGAACGGTGCCGTCCGGGCCGACCGAAGCGCCGGAGCCACCAGCGGCCGGTGGGCTGACCCTGGCAGAGGCGGCCGGCCGGGCCGGGTTCACCCCGCTCGTGCCGACACAACTGGGGACTCCGGACGGTGTCGAGGTCTCGCCCGACCGGCGCATCGTGGCGATGAGCTGGCGGACCAACGACGGCGTCGTACGGCTGGAGGAGTTCCGGGACCAGGTCTCGATGATGTACGTCAAGCGGGTGTACGAGAAGGTCGAGATCATCTCCGTCGGCGCGCGCACCGCCCTCTGGTTCAAGGCGCCGCACGACCTGGTCGTGGTCGACGAGCACGGAGTCGAGCACACCGAGCGGGCCCGCGCGGCCGGCCCGACGCTCGTCTGGGAGTACGACGGGCTGACGCTGCGACTCGAGGGCGTCCCCGACCAGACGCGAGCAGTGGCGATCGCGGAGACGGTGGCGCGTCGCTAGGCCGGAACCACGAGGGCTTCAGCGGTGTACCAGTGGTACCCGACCGCAGAGGAGAGCCGCCATGGCCCACTGGCTCCGTCGTACCGTCCTGGTGATCATCGGTGTAGTCGTGGCTGCGCTGAGTGGAGCGACTTCGGCAGCGGCAGGCGGACCCACCAGCGTCTTGCTGAGCGCCCCGTCCATCCCGAAGGTGACTGCTGCTGGCTACGAGGACAAGACCTACGAACAGCTCGTGCAGCTGATCCAGACGACCGATGCCGTCGGCAAGCATGAGCCGCCGGGCAGCGGGCACGATTCCGGGAGCTTGATCCGGGCTACCTGGCTCATCCACGACATGTCGATCTGGCGGTTGGACCTGATCTACCCGGACGCGCCGGGCGGACTGTGGATCGCGACCACGCTCGCAGGCGGCGATGGCGCGATGCCCGAGCAGCCTCTGTGGCACCGAAGCCAGGACCCGGCCCAGTTGCTCAACGTCCTGCGGGATCTCGGCCTGCTTGGTGGCGATCGAGGCTCCGGCGGACCCACCAACCCGTCCTGGAACGCGGAGCCTCCGCCGGCCGCGCAACCCACCGAGCAACCGGTCCGGACGGTGATGGCCGAGCCGGACACCCTCACCGGCTGGCGCTGGTCGATCCCCGGCTTCCTGCTCGGTGCGGTGATCGCGATCGTCGCCGTACGCCTGTGGCCGAGGCCCCGCGACTGGCAACTCACCGACGCAGAGTGACCCCCCTCTCCGCCACCTGTGGAAAACCTTCTGCCGATTCGTCGCATCTGGTGCGGACACACTGCGTTGGTGCACCAGATACGACGAATCGCCGGAGGGAAATGCACAGCTCTGGTGCTGACGGGTACAGCAAGTACGACCTCTGCCCGGCGCCGCCGGCGGGTGACCCGGAGAAGGACAAGCCGTAGGACTCCAACACGCTGTCCGACCTCGTCAGCGGTCCCAAGGGTGACTACGACCCTGACCGTGTCGGGCTGGCTGCCGGACTTCCCGCGATCGGCAACATCCAGCGGCTGTTCGCCTCGTCGGAGATCGGCAACGGCGGGTACAACCTGTCCCGCTACTCCAACCCGGCCGTCGACGCCGCCATCGACGAGGCCAACTTGGCCAAGGCCGCCGCGCGGTGGGGCGCCCTGGACAAGCAGCTCATGGGCGACGCCACCCCTGCGCCGCCGATCTATGCCCGCAACGCGTTCCTCCACGGCTCGAAGGTCCGGAACTTCTACCTCCCGCCGTACCCGAACACCCTCGTGGTAGCCCTGTCCAAGTAGCCCGCTGTCCCTCCACGGGTTCGCTGCGACCGGTGGCGGGTCAGGTGCGGCCCTCGGACTCCTGGGCCTCGAAGAGGGTCAGCTGGGTGTCCTCGTCGAGTCCCCAGTCCGCGTGCATGACGGTGAAGCCGGCCCTCTCGGCGGCTTGGCAGACGCTGAGGTCGTCGTCGACCAGGACGGCGACCTTGCGCTCCGAAGTGAGGGCCCGAAGCCGGGCGAGCTTCATCGTGGCCGATGCCCTGCGGTCGTTGTTGCCGCGCATCAGGAGCCGGCCCTTGGGGAACCCATACCGCTGGAACCAGCGCAGCGTGTCCCTGCGAAGCCGCTCGGGCCGCCCGGTCAGGTAGACGATCTCGTGTCCTTCGGCCAGCGTGGTGGCGACGGCCAGGCCTTCCTCCAGCAGCGCATCGTCCTTGGCGTGCGCGAAGAACGAGTCCCAGTCCTTCGGGCGGCGCTCGATGAAGTGCAACCGGTGCCGGGTGTCCGACAACGTCGCGTCGATGTCCAGTACGGCGTACGGAAGCTGGTCCTCGGGCACGCACCCACCTTCCCATCCCGATGCGCCCGAACGACCCTGGGCCCTGCCCTACGTTCCTTCGGACGCGAGGAGGTGGATCCGGCGCCAGTCATCGCGATCGACGGCGTACTCGACCTCTCCGTGCTCGGTGCCCGGCAACGGATCCTCGAACTGCAGGTGGAACAAGCGGACGAACCGGAGACCGGAGCCCTGCATCACTCGGCGGGACCTTGTGTTCACCGCCATCGTGGTCGCGATCACCTTGCGCAGGTCCAGGTCGGTGAACGCCTTCGCCACCAGGGCGCGCGATCCCTCGGTCGCATAGCCGCGGCCCCAGGCGGCCCGGCGCAGGCGGTACCCGAGGTCCGCGACCCGGTGCTCGCCCGTCGGCTGCAGCCCGAACCACCCGACGAACCGCCCGCTCGTCCGCTCGTGCGCGGCGAAGGTGCCCAGCTGCGGGTACCGCTCGTACGTCGCCAGAATCTCCGGCAGCACCTTCGTCTCGATCACGTCGCGCGGAGTCGGCCGCCCGGTCAGGTAACGCATCACCTCCACGTCGGAGTCCAGCTCGACCAGCAGCTCGGCGTCGCCCATCGTGAACCGCCGCAGCACCAGCCGCTCAGTGCCCAGATAGACCTCCACCCGCAGATCCTCGCGCTCGCCCTCCGCAACCACAACGCCATTACCCATTTCCGCCGCGATTCCCCGTCCATCACCGGACCCAACTCCCTGCTAGACCAGCCCCGACGAACCACCCGCGGGCGGGCAATCCACGTTCGGTGGTGGAAAACCCTCCCATGGTTCGTCGGATCTGGTGGGCCTGTGGATGACCAGCTCGACGCCGTACGACGACGGCGCCAGGGCCGCCAGCGTCGCGCCAAACGCACCAGAACCGACGAATCGCCGACAGGTAATCCACAGGGTCGGGGTGGAAAACCTTCCCGTGGTTCGTCGCGTCTGGTGGGACTGTGGACGATCGGCTTGACGCAGCGTGACGTACGGCGTAGGGCGGCACCGGCCTGGGTGAGGAGCGGGTGGCGACGGGGTGGCGCCGGGTGGGGGTGTTCGGATGGCGATCGTTGCGGGGGTTCTGGGCGCGTTGGCGGGCGTTATGTCGACGCGACGGGTTAGCGTTCTCAGCGCGATGAGCGACTCGATCACTTTCTTGCACAGTTCCGACTGGCAGCTGGGCATGATGCGCCGGTTCCTGGGACCGGACGGTCAGGCCCGGTGGGCCCAGGCGCGGCTGGATGCCGTCATACGGATCGGCGAGGTGGCGGCCGAGACGGGTGCAGCCTTCGTCGTGGTCACCGGCGACGTCTTCGAGCACAACCAGGTGGAGCGGCAGACGATCCTGCGCGCGTGCGAGGCGCTGAAGCGGATCGAGGTTCCGGTCGTCCTGCTCCCGGGCAACCATGACGCCTTGGAGCCCGGATCGCTGTGGACGTCGCCGCAATGGCAGGCACACGCGCCGGAGCATGTCGTCGTGATCACCGATACCACGCCGCTGCGGATCGTTCCCGGCGTCGAGCTGGTCGGTGCTCCCTGGCGGTCCCGCCGGCCGGTGTCCGATCCGGCTGCGCCTGGCTATGCCGACCTCTCCCCGGCCCCGGCGGGTATCACGAGGATCCTGCTCGCGCACGGTCAGCTGACCAGCCTGAGCGGCGGGATGTCCGACGTACCGACGATCGACCAGGAGGCGCTTGAGGCGGCGGTCGAGGACGGTCGCCTGCACTACGTGGGGCTCGGGGATCGGCATTCCATGACCAAGGTGGCGGATCGGATCTGGTTCTCCGGGACGCAGGAGGTCACGGCGCCGGAGGAGACCCACCCCGGGAACGTGCTGGCGGTGACGCTCGGCCCGGGCAGCGTCGATGTCCAACCCGTCCGGGTCGGAGCCTGGCACATGGTCGAGCACCACACCGAGCTGGACGACGAGGAGTCGCTGCGGGCACTGGAGAACTGGTTCGCCGAACTGCCGGAGAAGGAGCGGACCTATGTCCGGCTCGCCGCGCACGGCTCGTTGCCACTGCCGCTGCTCAGTCGTCTCGAGGCGATGGTCGACGCGCAGGGCGAGGTGTTTGCGAGTGTCGAGCGATGGGCCAAGTTCTGGACCGTTCGTCCGGCCCCCGACGCGGGCGAGCTGGACGCGCTGCAGCTCAGCGGTCCTGCCCGCGCGGCGATGGAGGAGTTGCGGCAGGCACTCGCCGGCGGTGACGAGGGAGCCGGTGCGGCGCTCACGCTGATGCACAGACTGGCCCGGGATGCGGGATGAGGCTGCACCGGCTGACGCTGCGGAACTTCCGTGGCGTCACGGACCGGACGGTCCAGCTGCCTGCGATCGGCACGACCGTCGTGGTGGGCGACAACGAGGTCGGCAAGTCGAGCCTGGTGGAGGCCTTCGGCCTGGTGTTCGACTTTCCGGACGACTCCAAGTCGACCCGGATCCGCGATGTCCAGCCGGTCGGCCAGGACGTCGCGCCGGAGGTGACGGCCGAGCTGACCCTCGGCGGGCGCGAGCTGATCTACACCAAGCGCTGGCTGAAGAGCCGGTCGACCGAGCTGACGGTGGTGGAGCCCGGCGGCCGGCGCACGTCGTGGACCGGGCGCGAGGCGCACAACGAGGCCGAGCGGCTGTTCAAGGAGAACGTCGACCCAGTGCTCTGGCAGACCCTGATGGTCGGGCAGGGGCAGTCGCTGGTGCTGCCGGCGCCTGCGGATGCCGAGCCGCTCATCACCGCCGTCACGGCAGAGTCCGGTACGCCGGTCGACGGCGCGTCCATGCCGTTGGTCACTGCCGTCGAGCACGAGTACCTGCGGTACTGGACCAGGGGAGGCCGGGCGACCGGGGAGTTCGCCAAGTCTGCCCAGGCCGTCGCGACTGCCGAGCTGACGGCCGAGCAGGCGGCCCGGGCGATGGAGGAGGTTGCCGCAGACATCCGCCGGGCCGAGCGGCTCGCCCTGGATCTGACCGAGCTGACCACCCGCCTCACTGCCCACCTCGGAGCGGTCGAGCGATTGCGCGACCGCAAGAAGGCGACCGACGAGATCCTGCTCCGCCGCGACGCGGTCAGGCACCAGGCCGCCCTGGCGAAGGCCAAGCTGGACAACCACACCCGGACCAGGCGCGAACGTGAGCGACTCCTGGCCGAGGTCGAGCGCCTCACCAAGGCCGATGTGGAGCTGACCGCCCGGCGTACGGATGCGGAGACGGTGGCCCGCACAGCCGCGGAGACGGTTCAGGCAGCGGAGACCGCCCTGGCGGAGGTCGTCGAGCTGAGGGACGGACGACGCGCCGACGTGCGGCACGCCGAGCAAGTCGTCTCCTTGCTGATGGATCGTGCCGAGCTGGACCGTCTGACCGGGCAGCAGGCGGAGCTTGTCGCCGTGCGGGCCCGCATCGCCGCGACCAGCAGCGTGCTCGACGGCATCCGGGTCGACGACGCCGTGGTGGCCGGGCTGGAGGACGCTCGCGGGAGGGTGGTCGAGGCGCGCGCCGCGCTTGCCGCCGGGGTGCCCGAGGTCGAGGTACGGCGGCTTGGTGGCGAGGTCGTGCAGTTGTCCGGGACCGGTCTCGACGCGGGCGGCGATGCCGTGCCGGAGAAGCTCGACGAGGACGGCGAGGCCCGGCTGCTCGTGTCCGGCGAGCTGGTGGTGGGCGTGCCGGGGCAGGTCGAGGTCACCGTCCGAGCCGGCGGCGAGGCCGCCACCCTTCGATCGAGGCTGGACGGCGTCGTTCGCCGGGAGAAGGACCTGCTCGGCCGAGCAGGCGTCCGAGACCTTGCGGCGGCGCGGGAGCTGCTGCGCCGTCGCGACACCGCATCAGCCGAGCTGCAGGAGGCGCGGCGTACGGAGCGGTCGTTGACGGCCGCGGGCGACCCGGCCGAGCGGATCGCGGTCTTGTCCGCTCGGCTCGGGGTGAGTCCGTCCGCCGACATCCCGGAGGAGCCCGAGCAGGAGGATCGGCCGCCGGCGGTCGAGGGTGTGCCGGGGCAGATGTCACTCTTCGAGGAGTTCGAGGAGGACACCCTCGACTTCGAAGCCTTCGCAGCCCTCGACACCGGGGCGACTGAAGCCGTGGCCGAGCCGATACCTGGCGGCCGTGCGGAGCTCGGCGCCGCGGAGCAGGCGTTGGAGGAGGCACGCGCCGAGCTGGCTGTCGCCGAGCGGCTGCTCGCGGATGCCGAGTTCGCTGCGGCCCAGGCCCGGAGGGCGGCCGACGAGGACCGGTCCGAGGCCCAGCAGGCTCGGGCGCGCTGCGAGCTGGCGGCGGAGCGTCTGGCCGCCGTGACGGAGGCGCTCGAGGCGGCCCGTGCCGAGGCCAGCGATGACGAGGTGGAAGCCGAGGAGGCGACCGCGACCGCTGAGGTGGAGTCGGTTCTGGTCCGGCTGACCGCAGTCGAGGAGCAGGCGGACGCCGCGGGCGCGGACAAGGTCGCGGGGGACCTGTCCGACGCGCTGGCGATCGCCACCCGGTTGCAGGTCGCGCGCGACACCAACCGGGACGCGTTGCGGACCACAGAGGGTCGGCTGGAGCAGTCCGGTCGCGACGGGCTCGCCACCCGGCTCGACACGGCCGAGCTGGAGCTTGCCGCGATCCGGGCGGACCACGAGAGCCTCAACCGCCGGGCACAGGCGGCCCGGCGCGTTTACGAGACGCTCGGACGCCATCGGGCGGAGGCGCAGACGCGCTACTCCGAGCCGTTGCAGGGCCGGATCGAGGCGCTCGGGCGGAGCGTCTACGGGCCGAGCTTCCGGGTCTGGCTGGACGACGACCTGGCGGTCGCAGAGCGGGAGCTGGACGGTGCCCGGCTCCGGGTGGAGGCATTGTCGACCGGTGCCCAGGAGCAGCTCGCGATCATCACCCGGCTGGCGATCAGCCACCTGGTCAGCACCGGCGACGGCAGCGTGCCGGTGATCTTCGACGACGCGCTCGGGTGGTCCGACAAAGGCCGTCTGCGCGACATGGGAGCTCTGCTCGGCCGGGCCGGCGACCACGGCCAGGTCATCATCCTCACCTGTATGCCGGAGCGCTACGAGTACGTCCCCCGCGCCACCTTCATCAAGCTCGAGGCCGGCTGACCGTCAGGCCAGCGGGATCAGCGCGACCGCCGGCAGGGTGGGTTCGGTCGCACCACCCTTGCGCTCGACGGTGAGGCCGAACGTCACCTTGTCGGCGACGCCTCCCTCGACCAGCTTGGTCTGGTCGGCCTCGGCGATCCCTACCGAGTGCGCGGTCTGCGACTTGTCCATCAGCCAGAGCTGGTAGGTCTTGTCGTCGGGCAGTTGCCGCAGTCCGCGGAGCACCACCGCAGCGGCATCCTGGCGAGCCGACACGACCACAGTGGCCTGGCCGCCTCCGACCACAGGGCCACGGACTGTCTTGGCGTCAGTCTCGGAGAGCAGGGCCGCCAGTTGCTCGTTCTGCCGCTTGGTCCTGGCGTTGTCCCGGTACTGGTCGATCGCGATCCCTCCGGCACCGGCTACCGCGACACCGGCTGCCGCGAGCGAGAAGAACGATCGCCGGCTGAAGGTCCGGCGCGGCTGGTGATCAGGCTCGCTCGGGAGGAGCGGTGGCAGTTGCCGGGTGGTCGCGGTAGCGGCCATGACCCGGGCCTTCAACGCGGGGGGTGGTTCCATGGCCACGGCCGTACCGAGCTTGTTCGCGGCCTCACGCAGCTCGGCGACCTCGGCGCTGCAGGACTGGCAGTCGGCCAGGTGGGCCTCGAAGCCGATCCGCTCATCCTCGGGCAGCGCGTTCAGCACGTAAGGCCCGGTCAGGGTGTGCACGTCCGGAGTCGACATCGTCACCTCGCCGCCACACCGAGGCAGTCGCGCAGGCGGATCAGCCCGTCTCGCATCCTCGCCTTGATCGTCGCCAGCTTGGCGTCGAGCAGCTCCGCCACCTCGCGGTAGGAGTACCCGCGGTAGTAGGCCAACGTCACCGCCTCGCGCTGCAGCTCGGTGAGCGTGGACAGGCAGCGGCGGACCTGTTCGACCTCGAGGTTGGTGGTGACCGCCTCTGCCACCTCGTCGTACTCGGTGGTCGACGACGCGGCGGCCAGGGCCTGTTCGCGATCGGTCGACGACTGCTCGGACCGGACGCGGTCGATGGCCCGGCGATGCGCCATCGTCAGGACCCAGGACGTCAGCGAGCCGCGGTCCGGGTCGTACCTGGTGGCGTTCCGCCACACCTCGACCATCACCTCCTGCGTCACCTCCTCCGACTGCGCCGGGTTGCGCAGCACGCGCCGGATCAGGCCGTACACCCGCGGCGCCAACAGGTCGTAGAGCTGGGCGAACGCGGCGGAGTCGCCGCGCGCCACCCGGGCCATCAGCTCGGCGGGCGCCCCGGCTTCGCCGCCCACGACCGGCCACGGCAGGGCCGTCGACTCCTCGCTCACTGGTCGCATCCTCTTCGTCCGCGGAACTCCTCGGGAGGCATTCGGAGCGGGCCGGGTGCCGGATGGGTCAGCGCTCGACGCGATCCGGCGCGCTGTAGATCACGCAGCGATCCGCACGGGCGAACCCGGCCAGTGTGACACCGAACCGCCGGGCCAGGTCGACCGCGAGACTGGAGGGCGCGCCGACCGCGACGACCGTGCCGAGGCCGGCCGCGACGGCCTTCTGGACGATCTCGTACCCGGCGCGGCCGCTCACGGCGAGCACCAGCCCGGCACGACTGCGCTGGTTGAGCACGGTCCAGCCGACCGCCTTGTCGACCGCGTTGTGCCGTCCGACGTCCTCGCGGACCACCACCCGTTCACCGCTCGTCGTGAACAGCCCGGCCGCGTGCAGCCCGCCGGTCCGCCCGAACATCGGCTGGGCCTCCCGCAGCAGCTCGGGCAGCCGCCGTACGACGTCGACCGGGACACGCGCCTCGTCCACCGGCGGGTAGTCGCGCTCGGCCAGCTCGTCGAGGCTCTGCTGGCCGCACACCCCACAGGCGGCCGAGGTCACGCCGTACCGAGGTGGTGGCTCGCGGTCGGGGGGACCGTCGAAGCTGACCGTAACGGTGTTGAACTGCTGCTCCCGGGTCAGCTTCACGTCGGTGCAGTAGGCAACGGTGCTGATGGCGTCGGGCCGGGTCGCGAAACCCTCGGCGAGGCAGAACCCCGCTGCCAGCTCGAAGTCCGACCCGGGCGTGCGCATCGTCACCACGAGCGACTCGGCGGGACGGCCCGGCCACTCCAGCCGGAGCTCGAGCGGCTCCTCGGTCACCACCACGTCCTCGCGCCGGGACACCCGATCGCCGTCCAGCACCTCGACCTTGACCCGCGTGGTCGGACCTTTGCTCATCCTCCAAAGTTAAACCGTCACCAGTCCCGGCGTACGGCGAGCCATTCCAGGAAGGTCCAGGCGGCCAGCCGCTGGTGTCGCCGGAGCTCGATCGTGCAGCCCATCGGGGGTGGTGCGTCGAGGTTGTTCAGCATGTAGACCGCGACCACCGCGGCGAAGCAGTCGAGATCGTCGGCCGGTACGTCGGCTGTCAGCGGGCTGCGGGCGATCGCTGCCCTGGTGTCGATGCCGTCGTGCTGCGCGAGCGGGAGCAGGCCGACCCAGTCGATCCAGGCCGGCCCCAGGGACAGCCAGTTCCAGTCGACAGTCCAGCATCGCCCGACAGCATCGAGCAGCATGTTGTCCGGCCGCAGGTCGCCATGTGCCGCCGAGGTCCCGGCGAGCACCTCGGGGTAACGCTGGGCCAGGTCGCCCAGCTCCTCCAGCCTGGACGCGAGCCAGGGCTGGAACCCGTCCGGCAGCGGAGTGTCCCCGGACCTGATCCGGTCCGGAAGGTCGATCGGGAAGCCTGCGGCCGCGAGGTCACCCGCGAACGTGTTGAGGTTTGCCAGCGGGCTGGGCGTCAGCGCCTCAGCCATCGCCTCGCAGTTGGCTGTCACCGCGGCGAAATCGGTCGCGGTCCACGGCGTCCCGGGCATCCGCCCGTCGATCCTGTCCGACGCCACCGCGAACCAGTTGATCTCCCCGTCCGTCGCGTGCGCCGTCGCGACGATCGCAGGTACGCGTACGCCGGGCGCCAGCAGGGGCACGACCTCGGCCTCCCGCTGGTACGCCCGGTAGGCGTGAAGGGCCTCGGCCGCGGCCTTGACGAAGACCTCCCGACCGTCGGCCAGCCGCAGAGGAGCGGCGAACCCACCGGTGAAGCCGGATCCGACCGACGGGCCGGCGTTCGCGATCTCGGTGCCGAGGGCAACAGCGCAGGCAGCCCGGACCGCCTCGGGCAACTCGTCCCACCCAGGACGCGCCGAGGTGGCGTTGTAGTCCACGACAGGCGCCATGCTCACCCTCGTGACAATAAGCCCTGCCCCCGGGGCGCGACTCGTCCCGGTTACCTTGCGACTGTGAATGAACCCGTGGCTTTGCAGGTGCTCGACTTGGCCGGCATCTTCGTCTTCGGCATCACCGGCGCTCTGCTAGGCGTCCGGAAGCAGTTGGACGTGTTCGGCGTCCAGGTGCTGGCCTTGGTGACCGGACTCGGCGGCGGCTTCATCCGAGACGTACTGATCGGGCAGACGCCACCGGCCGCGCTCGCCGACTGGCGGTACCTCTCCGTCCCGGTGGCGGCCGGTCTGCTCACCTTCTTCCTGCACCCGGGCCTCGGCAGGGTGGAGCGGCTGGTCAATGTGTTCGACGCGGCCGGCCTGGCGCTGTTCTGCGTCACCGGTGCGCGGAAGGCCCTCGACTACGGCCTGCCGCCGTTGTCGGCCGCCCTGCTCGGCACCATCGCGGGCATCGGCGGTGGGGTGATCCGTGACGTGCTGTCCGGTCGCGTACCCGTCGTACTGAGACGCGAGATCTACGCCACACCCGCCCTCCTCGGCGCGGGCATCGTCGTGGTGGCGGACTCGGCCGGCGTGGACGCTCCCTGGGTGGCCGGAGTGGCGGCGGCGGCCTGCTTCGTGATCCGCCTCCTGGCCATCCGCCGAGGCTGGAACGCCCCGCTGCCCCGCACCGCCTGACGCCACCCAGGAGGCGACGATCGGTCCGATCATGCCCGTCGCGGCCTGGGGTGACTGCCGTACGACGATTCGGCCGACGGCGTACGTCCACCATCCACAGAACGACCAGTGCCGACGAATCGCCGGGGTGGTTTCCACAGGGTGTGGATGGGATGGGGGGAGGCCGGTACCCCCGGGGGTTATTGCCCCGGGGGGGTCAGTTGTGGGCGAAACGGGTGCGGGGGCGGGCGAAGGTGACGGCGCCGCTGGCGACGACGGCGCAGACGATGCCGATGCAGACCGGCACCCAGTAGGCGTCGGACGGGCCCCACGCGTCGATCGCGTGTCCGGCGGCGGCGTTTCCAGGGGCGACGCCGAGGAGGATGCCGGTCACGGTCCAGGTGATCGCCTCGGTCAGGCGTTGTGGCGGGACCCATTCCTCGACGCAGGCCGTCACCGCGACCATGGTCGGGGCGATCGTCATCCCGGCACCGAACAGCACGACGCCGAGCATCAGGATGCTGCCGACCCACGGCAGCGGGAACAAGGTCACGGCCAGGGCGATCGTGCCGATCAGCAGCCGTCGCTCGACCGGGGCCCGCCAGTGCACCGAGCCGTACCAGAGGCCGGACAGGAGGCTGCCGAGCGCCCAGATGGCCAGCACCACGCCGGACATCCCGGGCTGTCCCTCGGCAGCGGTGAAGGCGACGGTGACCACCTCCGTCCCGCCCAGCGTGGCGCCGAGGCCGAGGCCGATCAGGCTGAGCAGCAGCAGCGAGAGCCCGGGGAGTGGCGCTCGCTCGGTACCGTCGGACCGCCCGCGACCAGGTGGATCGGAGGCGCGCAGCAGGGCCAGCCAGACGCCTCCGCCGAGTCCCAGCGCCGCGGCTACGGCCAAGGCGGCGTACGGGCTGACCTGGGTCGCGAGGGTCGTGACGAGGACGGGCCCGACGATGAAGACGACCTCGTCGCCGACGGCCTCCAGCGCGAAGGCGGTCTGCAGTGCCCGGCCGCGGCCGAGCAGGTGGGTCCAGCGAGCGCGGACGAACGACCCCACCTGCGGCCGGAAACCGCCGGCGAGGAACGACGTGCCGTACAGCACCCAGGTCGGCGCGTCGGCGTGGACGGCGAACAGCAGGGCGACCAGGGCGACGGTGCAGAGCACGCTGCCGATGATCAGCAGCACGCGCTGGCCGAAGCGGTCCACCAACCGCCCCTGGATCGGCCCCGTGAGCGCTCCGGCGATCACCGCGACGCCCGAGACGGCACCGGCCAGACCGTACGAGCCGCTCTCGCGGGCGATCAGGATGACGATGCCCAGCCCCATCATCGAGATCGGCATGCGGCCGACCAGCGCGGCGGCGAAGAATGCGCCGGCGCCGGGCCGGCGCATGAGGTGTACGTAGGGCTTCAGCATGGGGGACCGTGCTCACCGTATCCGGCGGGCCTGAGAGCATCGGAGCATGCCCGACGCCGTGGCGCCGACCGCCGCTCCCGATCCGTCCCCCTACGACGCCGTCCTGCTGCTGTCCTTCGGAGGCCCGGAGAAGCCCGAGGACGTGCTCCCGTTCCTGCAGAACGTGACCCGGGGCCGCGGGATCCCGGACGAGCGCCTGGCAGAGGTCGGCGAGCACTACTACCTGTTCGGTGGCCGGAGCCCGATCAACGACCAGAACCGTGCCTTGCTGGCGGCGCTGCGCGAGTCCTTCGACGAGGTCGGCCTGACGTTGCCGATCTACTGGGGCAATCGGAACTGGGCGCCGTACCTGACCGACACGCTTCGGGAGATGGCTGCCGACGGGGTACGCCGTGCCGTGGTGATCGTCACGAGCGCCTACCCGTCCTACTCGGGCTGCCGGCAGTACCGTGAGAACCTGGCGGATGCCGCGGCAGCCGTGGAGAACGCGCCGCGAATCGACAAGTTGCGGCACTACGCGAACCACCCGGCCTTCGTCGGGTCGTTCGTCGAGTCCACCACGGAGGCGCTGCGGGCGTTGCCGTCCGGCTCGGCCATCGCTTATGTCACCCACTCCATCCCGACGGCGATGAACGACACCAGCGGCCCGGACGGCAACGCGTACCTCGACTGGCACCTGGACGTGGCCGCCGAGATCACGGCGGAGCTCGAGCTGCGGACCGGCGAGAGTCGTCGTACCGACCTGGTCTACTGCTCGCGGTCCGGCCCACCGCACGTGCCGTGGCTCGAGCCGGACGTGAACGACCACCTGGAGGCGTTGGCCGCCGCCGGGGTGCCCGGGGTCGCCGTCGTACCGATCGGGTTCGTCAGCGACCACATGGAGGTCATCTACGACCTCGACACCGAGGCGGCGGCCACGGCGCGGAAGCTCGGTCTGCCGATGGCCCGGGCCGCGACGCCCGGCGCCGATCCGCGGTTCGTGACGATGCTGCGAGACCTGGTGATCGAACGGGCCGCCGCCGAGCGGGGCGAGCAGCCTCCCCGGCCCTGCGCCGGCAAGCTCGGTCCGGGCTGGGACGACTGCCGCCCGGACTGCTGTCCAGCCTTGCGCCGGCCCGGCGTACCCCGACCATCCGCCGACCGACCCGACAGCGAGGCGAAGGAAACTTCATGACGTCCGATCTGACCGCGAGCCCGCAGGACCTGCTCAAGCTCGCCACCGAGGTCGCCACCGAGGCGGCGCACCTGATCGTCGAACGCCGCCGCGGCACGATCACCGTGGCCGACACCAAGAGCACCGCCACCGACATCGTGACGGCCGTCGACCGGGAGTCCGAGGAGCTGATCCGCGCCCGGGTCCTGGCAGCACGCCCGGACGACTCGTTCCTCGGCGAGGAGGGCGACGACGTGTTCGGCCGCAGCGGGGTCCGCTGGGTGGTCGACCCGATCGACGGCACGGTGAACTACCTTTACGACCTGCCGACGTACGCCGTGTCGATCGCGGTCGAGCACGACGGACAGACCGTGGCCGGGGTGGTGGTCGACGCACCGCGCGGCGAGACCTTCAGCGCGAGCCTTGGTGGTGGCGCGTTCCTCGACGGCCGGCCGATCCGGGTCTCCGCCTGCACCGAGCTTGCCACGGCGCTGGTCGGCACCGGCTTCGGGTACGACGCCGCCCGGCGTGAGATCCAGGCAGAAGTCGTGCAGCAGTTGATCACCAAGGTCCGCGACATCCGGCGGATCGGTGTGGGCGCGATCGACTTGTGCTACGTGGCCTGCGGGCGGCTGGACGCGGTGTACGAGCGCGGCCTGAACCCGTGGGACTACGGCGCCGGAGCCCTGATCGCGGCCGAGGCGGGCGCGACCGTCGGTGGCCTGTACGGCGAGCCGGTGTCACCGGAGATGTCGATCGCGGCCACCCCGGCGGTTTTCGCGGCGCTGCACGACGCTTTGGCGGCCACCGACCCCCTGCGGTCCTGAGCTGTTCATTACGGTACTGGTGCGTTCATTAATGCTCATCGCACCGGTCGGTCCTGTCTCAATTCGCGACACGCTGGCCACTACCTGGACCCCGACGCGCACAAGTGGCCCCGGATAAGGCACAATTCCGGCCTCAGGGGGCGGTAGCGACGCCGCTCCGGCGCCTGCTGTCAAGCGTTTCGGGGGACGAGGAATTTCTCGGCCGTTCTACCCGTTCAAGGGCTCAGCAGGCAATACCACGGGTACGAAGAGGGCAGGGAAACACCATGGCGACCGATTACGACGCCCCACGCAAGACGGACGAGGACTCCAGCGAGGAGTCGATCGAGGAACTGAAGACTCGCCGTCACGACAAGAACTCCGGCAAGGTCGACGAGGACGAGGCCGAAGCCGCTGAGAGCTTCGAGCTGCCCGGCGCGGACCTCAGTCACGAAGAGCTCGCGGTGCGGGTGCTCCCGCGCCAGGCCGACGAGTTCACCTGTTCCAGCTGCTTCCTGGTTCATCACCGAAGCCAGCTCGCGAACAGCAAGAACGGCCAGCTGATCTGCCGCGACTGCGCTGCCTGAACGACAGCCGTGCCCTGGACACCAGGGCGATGGTCGCCTGCTTCGGCTGGACCAAACCTGTACGACGCCGGGCTCGATCCGCACCATGGGGATCGGCCGGCATGACGAATAGCGGGACTGCCCTGGGAACGGGGTCAGTCCCGCGTTCCATGTCCGGGCACTCCTCTCAGGCCGGTGGCTCCTCGTGGCCCGGCGGGGGATTTCCGGTGGACTTCAGCCAGTACTGCGTGGCCCGCTCCTCGGCGTAATGCTTGGCCACCCCCGCAGCGATCCCGCTGGCCACGGCCCACGAGATCACCTCGACAAGGCCGGCTTGGTGCCCCTTGAGCGGCTTCCCGCCCGATCCCGGCTTCCAGGCCGAGGTGACCGCCTTCTTGGTGACCAACGACACCGCCAAGGTGAAGGCGGTGAACACGGCGAGCACCAGCTTCCAGCCGATCTTGACTCCGGCCACGACTGCCTCCTCAAATGCCGACCCCCGACACTCAGGATCTTGCCACGCTGTTCTGGGTCAACGCTGCTGCCAGGCGCTGTGGATGTCGCGTCGCGATCAACCAGTACGGCGTCGGGTCCTGCGGGTCCGTCACTTCCACCCGGACTGCGCCCGGTACGTAGCTGCGCAACAGCAAGTAGGCATTGGGGTCGCAGTCTCGCCCGAAGGCGTTCCGCGCGGCCTCGCCGGTGAGCGCCTGCGCCGAACTCAGGTAGGACCGTTCGATCCTCGCCCGGCCGGCGCGCAGGTTCTCGGCGTCCACCTCGACAACGGCACCGCCGTAACGCAGGAGGAGCGCGATCAGGAGCACGGCCGCGACCCCGGCCACGGCGATGCCGGCCGCATTGCCGGCGGGGACCGCGGTGATCAGCCAGAGGGTCAGCACAGCCGCGGCCGCGATCAGCCACCAGCGCAGCGGCACGCTCAGCCGTTCGCGATACAGCGGGGAAGTAGCCACGGAACCAGCCTGGCACGTCGGCCGCCGGCGGGCGTCGGTAGGGTCCTCTCGTGATCGAGCCACCAACCCGTTCGGCGACGCCGCAGCGTCCGCTCGAGCCGGCCGAGCGCCATCCGCAGGCGCCGGCGCCGGGGACGGTGCTGCCGTCGCACTACGAGAACTGCGTCGCGTGCGGCCCTGCGCATCCGACCGGGTTGCGCCTGGTGTCGACGGCCGGGCCGGGCGTGACGGTGACCGGCGGGTTCACCGTCACGAAGGAGCATCAGGGAGCGCCCGGGCTGGCCCACGGCGGCATCCTGGCGACCGCGCTCGACGAGATCCTGGGCGGGTTGGCCTGGTTGCTGCGCAGGCCGATGGTGACCGGCCGGCTGGAGACCGACTACGTCCGCCCGGTGCCGGTCGGGGCCACGCTGTCATTGCGGGCGCAGTGCCTCGGCTTCGACGGCCGCCGGATGTATGCGACCGCCAACGGCCGGCTGGGTGGTGCCGAGGGCAGCGTGGCGATCCGTGCCGCGGCGGTGTTCATCGTCGTACCGCCTGAGCACTTCGTCCAGCACGGCACGGACCTGACAGCCGAGAAGGTCCACGACTACGAGGTGAATCCTTGACCGAGGTGTTGATCCGGCGGCTCGACCCCGACATCCCGCTGCCGTCGTACGCGCATCCGGGCGACGCGGGCGCGGACCTGGTGACCACGACGGACGTGACCCTCAAGCCGGGGGAGCGGGTGCTCGTCGGCACGGGGGTGGCGATCGCGCTGCAGGACGGGTTCGCCGCCTTCGTGCATCCCCGCTCCGGCCTGGCCGCTAAGCATGGTGTGACGATCGTCAACGCGCCGGGCACAGTCGACGCGGGTTACCGTGGCGAGATCAAGGTGTGCCTGGTGAACCTGGACAGCGCTGCCGAGATCACCCTGCACCGCGGCGACCGGGTCGCCCAGCTGGTGATCCAGCGGGTCGAGAAGGCCCGGTTCGTCGAGGTCGAGACCCTGCCCGGATCGGCGCGTGGCGACGGCGGGCACGGCTCTACGGGTGGCTTCGGTGGTGTGACACGCTGAACAGATGCACGCCGGTGACCGCGGCGTGAGCGAGACTACGGCGGCTGCGTTCCGTCCGGCAGCCGCCCTTTGACAGACGATCGAGGAAGTAGGCAAGAGCAGTGATCTTCCGCCGCAAGGCCAAGAACGAGGACACCGAAGCCGCCGGCCCGGCCGGCAGCGACGAGGCGGTCGAGACCGCGGCCGAGGCCGAAGAGACCGGGGAGTCCGGTGCGCCGGGTGCCGACGGCAAGGGTCCGTACGACGTCAGCGAGGTGGAGCCGGCCACCCTGGAGGCGGACGACCGGATCGACCTGGGCGCCCTGATCATCACCGGCCTGCCGGGGATGGAGCTGCGGCTGCAGGTGGAGGAGCAGTCCGGAGACGTCCAGGCCGTGCTGCTGGTGCTGGAGGACTCAGCGCTGGAGCTGCGCGCCTTCGCCGCACCGAAGTCGGCCGGCATCTGGGCGGACGTGCGCCGCGAGATCGCCGCCGAGGCGACCCGGATGGGCGGCACGGCGACGGAGAGTGAGGGCCCGTTCGGCACCGAGCTGGTGCTGGTCGTGCCGGTTCAGGACCCCGGCGGCCAGATCTTCAGCCAGACCTCACGGGTGATCGGGGTGGACGGTCCGCGCTGGCTGCTGCGCGGCACCGTGCTGGGCCGGGCGGCCGTCGAGCCCGAGGCCGCGCCGCCGATGGAGGACTCGTTCAGCAACGTCGTCGTGGTCCGTGGCAACGAGCCGATGGCACCCCGTGAGGCCCTCGCCCTGCGGCTGCCGGCGGGCGCCCAGCAGGTCCCGGAGGCGGACGCCTGACCGGCATGTCCGGATACCGGCGTACCACGATGGCGGGCGCACTAGAATGGCCCCATGGGTAGCGAGAAAGCGGGTTTGCTGCGTCGCGCCTTCCGGGG
Organism: Kribbella sp.; assembly: GCA_035759015.1. Lineage (GTDB taxonomy): Bacteria > Actinomycetota > Actinomycetes > Propionibacteriales > Kribbellaceae > Kribbella. Next base: position 25,804 of record DASTVQ010000133.1, on the reverse strand, counting down.
GCTGGCGGGGGATCGGGACCAGGAGGACGCTGACGTCCTGCAGGACTTCGCGCACGACTGTGGTGCGCGGTCGATCAGCGGTTGTCACGACCGAGAGCTCGTCACGCTGTACGGCACGCTGCGCACGATCACCTTCAGTCCGCGCGGCGGGGTTCCCGCCCTGGAGGGCGAGCTGTACGACGGCACCGGCACGGTGAAACTCATCTGGCTCGGCCGGCGGCGGATCGCCGGCATCCACCCGGGCTCGGAGTTGATCGCTTCCGGGCGGATCGGCGTCGTCGACGGGGACCGCGTGATGTTCAACCCGCGGTACGAGCTCCGCCCGACGGCCGCGCATGGCTGAGCACTTCGAGGGCCACGACGGACGCCAACGGCTCGACGACGACCTCGACGAGAAACTGGCCGGGATCCTGCGGCCGGAGTTGGAGGCCGCCGAGACGATGGGCACCGGGCCCGAACCGGAGCACGAGTTCGAAGAGAAACTGATCGGCATCCTGCGGGTCGAGCCGGACACTGCCGAGGACGAGCCCGCAGCGAGCGCGGCAGAGGAACCGGTCCCGCGACGGCCGCCGACCACGGACAAGGACTTCTTCCACGCACTGGGCGGCTGGGGCGCGCTGCTGGACATCGGACTGCCGTGGATCGCGTTCCTGATCGTCTACAGCGCCTCCGGACACGACCTGCAGCTCGCGCTGATCGTCGCGGTCGCCTCCGCTGCCGCCGTAGCGGTGCTCCGCTTGCTCCGCAAGCAGCCGTTGCGCAACATCGCCGGCGGCTTCATCGGTGTACTGGTCGCTGCGTATGTGGCGAACAGGAGCGGCCGAGCCGAGGACGTCTACCTCCCCGGTCTGCTGGTCAACCTCGGGTACGGCGCGCTGTACCTGCTGACGGTGCTGATCCGCTGGCCGCTGTTCGGGGTGATCTATGGCGTCATCACCCAGACAGGCACCTCATGGCGCAAGGATCCCGCGATGCTGAAGGGCTTCAGCCGGGCGACACTTGTGTTCGTCGGCCTGTTCGCCGTACGGCTGGTCGTCCAGGTCCCGCTCTACCTGATGGGCAGCCTGAACGCCCTCGGGATCGCCAAGGTGGCCCTGGGGCTGCCGTTCTACGCACTCGCCCTCTGGCTCTCGTACGTCGTCCTGCGGGCGACCCTTCCCCGCGACAGGTGGGACGAGGCCCGCGACACCGTCACCCACCTCCTCCGCGGCAGGAAGTAGTACCACCGAGCCGGCCGGCGGCGTCAGGCCTTGGACGGACGGTGGTGGGGGGAGAGCATGCCCTCGAGCTGCTCCTCGGTCTCGTCGGCCGCGACGAACAGCAGCTCGTCGTTGAGCTCGAGGGTGCCCTCGGGGTCGGGACGCAGCACCCGGCCCTCCCGGATGATCGTCACCAGGGCGGTGTCGATCGGCCAGTCGACGTCGCCGACCCGCTGGCCGATCATCGGGGAGTCGTCCGGCAGGGTCAGCTCGACCAGGTTCGCGTCGCCCTGGCGGAAGGTGAACAGCCGGACCAGGTCGCCGACCGAGACAGCCTCCTCCACCAGCGCCGACATGATCCGCGGGGTCGACACGGACACGTCGACTCCCCAGGCCTCGTTGAACATCCACTCGTTGCGCGGGTGGTTCACCCGGGCCACCGTGCGGGGCACGCCGAACTCGGTCTTGGCCAGCAGTGAGACGACCAGGTTGGCCTTGTCGTCACCGGTGCTGGCGATCGCCACCTGGCAACGCTGCAAGGCAGCCTCCTCCAGGGAGGACAGCTCGCAGGCGTCGGCCAGCAGCCACTCGGCCCGCGGCACGGACTCGGCCTTGATGGCCCGCGGGTCCTTGTCGATCAGCAGCACCTCGTGGCCGTTCTCCAGCAGCTCGGCCGCGATCGACCGTCCGACGTTTCCGGCACCGGCGATGGCTACCCGCATCACAGCTCCTCAGGCTCGGTACCGAGCTGCGCCTCGACCGCCGCGGCGTCGCGCTCGAGCATGATCATATGGACGAGGTCACCTTCCTGGATGACCGTGTCGGCCTTGGGCAGCAGGCCCTCGCCGAGCCGGGTCAGGAACGCCACCCGGGCGCCGGTGGCCTTCTCGATGTCCAGCGCCAGCCGGCCGACCCAGCCGGAGTGCACGTGCACCTCGGCCAGCCGGACCGTGGCCGACGGGTCCCGCCACTCGGGCTCGGACCCGCTCGGCAGCAACCGCCGCATCATCTGGTCGACGGTCCACTTCACCGTGCCGACGGTGGGGATGCCGAGCCGCTGGTAGACCTCGGCCCGGCCGGGGTCGTAGATCCGGGCGACCACGTTCTCGACGCCGAAGTTCTCCCGCGCCACCCGGGCCGCCAAGATGTTGGAGTTGTCGCCGTTCGACACGGCCGCGAAGGCGCCGGCCTGCTCGATCCCGGCCTCGGTCAAGACCTCGCGGTCGAATCCCATGCCGGTGATCGTCCGGCCGGCGAAGTTGGGGCTGAGGCGGCGGAACGCATCGGCGGACTGATCGATGATCGAGACCGTGTGACCACGCTTCTCGAGCGTGCGGGCGAGCGTCGACCCGACGCGTCCGCAGCCCATGATGACTACGTGCACTGCGCTATCACTCCTTGCCCCCCTCGGGGCCGCTGGCATCGGTTCGGCAGGGTACGACGCTACACCGGACATCGGTTCCCTCTAACATCACCGGTGTGAACCTAGGCGACCTCGGCAAGCGCATCTTGATCGGGCGGAAGCTCCGCAGCGCTCAGCTCGGGGAGACGCTCCTCCCCAAACGCATCGCACTGCCCGTTTTTGCGAGCGACGCCCTGTCCTCCGTGGCCTACGCGCCGGACGAGATCTTCCTGACTTTGTCGATCGCGGGACTGGCAGCGCTGGCCATCTCCTGGAAGGTGGCGCTGGTCGTCGCAGTGGTGCTGCTGGTGGTCGTCTTGTCCTATCGGCAGAACGTCTACGCCTATCCATCCGGCGGCGGCGACTACGAGGTGGCCACCACGAACCTCGGCCCGACGGCCGGCCTGACCGTGGCGAGCGCGCTGCTCGTCGACTACGTGCTGACGGTCGCGGTGTCGATCTCGTCGGCGGCCCAGTACGCTGCCTCGGCGATCCCGGCCCTCGAGGGTCATCAGGCGACCGCGGCGGTGATCGCCGTACTCTTCCTGACGACCATGAATCTGCGCGGCGTCCGGGAGTCCGGGACGGCGTTCGCCGTACCGACGTACGTGTTCATGTTCACGATCCTGGGCATGGCGGCGTGGGGGTTCGGCCGGCTGGCCCTCGGCACTCTCCCCGACGCCTCGAGCGCGGGCTTCGACATCGCGCCGGAGGGGGACTTCGCCGGCAGTGCCGGCAGCCTCGCGATGGGCTTCCTGATCCTCCGCGCCTTCTCCTCCGGCTGTGCCGCCCTCACCGGTGTCGAAGCCATCAGCAACGGTGTCCCGGCGTTCCGGAAACCCAAGAGCAAGAACGCGGCGACGACCCTGCTGCTGCTCGGCTGCATCTCGATCGCCATGGTGCTCAGCGTGGTGGCCCTGGCCAACGTGATGAAGGTCAGGTTCGCCGAGGATCCGAGCGAGCAGCTGCTGCTCAACGGTGTCCCGGTCGGGGAGGGCTACCACCAGGACCCGATCATCGGCCAGCTGGCGCAAGGCATCTTCGACCACTTCTCGCCTGGGTTCTACCTGGTGGCCGCGGCGACCGGGGTGATCCTGGTGCTGGCGGCCAACACCGCGTTCAACGGCTTCCCGGTGCTCGGGTCGATCCTCGCCCGCGACGGCTACCTGCCCAGGCAGCTGCACACGCGGGGCGACCGTCTTGCCTTCAGCAACGGCATCATCATCCTGGCCGGTTTCGCGATCGTGCTGATCCTCGCGTTCAACGCCGAGGTGACCCGGCTGATCCAGTTGTACATCGTCGGCGTCTTCGTCTCCTTCACCATCAGCCAGACCGGCATGGTCCGGCACTGGACGAGGCTGTTACGCACGGAGCAGGACCCGGCCAAGCGACGTCACATGCAGCGGTCCCGGATCATCAACGGTGTCGGCCTCAGCTTCACCGGTGTGGTTCTGCTTGTCGTCCTCGCCACCAAGTTCCTGCTGGGCGCCTACATCGCGATCATCGCGATGGCTGTGCTCTTCGTGCTGATGAAGGGCATTCACCGGCATTACGACACCGTCGGCCGCGAGATGTCGGTCGACGCGAACGATCGGCTGATGCTGCCGTCGCGGGTGCACTCGATCGTGCTCGTCTCCAAGTTGCACAAGCCGACCCTGCGTGCACTGGCCTTCGCGAAGGCGGCCAGGCCCCACACGCTGGAGGCGGTCACGGTCGACGTCGACCGTGACGAGTCGGACCAGCTGCAGGCGGAGTGGGACGCCCGGGACATCCCCGTACCGCTGAAGCGGTTGGCGTCGCCGTACCGGGAGATCACCCGGCCGATCGTGCAGTACGTGCGCGACATCCGTAGGCAGTCGCCGCGCGACGTCGTGATGGTGTACATCCCGGAGTACGTCGTGGGGCACTGGTGGGAGCACTTCCTGCACAACCAGAGCGCGCTGCGCCTGAAGGGCCGGTTGCTGTTCACGCCAGGCGTGATGGTGACCTCGGTGCCGTACCAGCTGATGTCGTCGCAGGCCGCGGAGGAACGTCAGGACCGCGAGGAGCGGGTCGCCGGCCAGGTCCGTCGCGGCGCGCGGACGAACCCACCGGGATCACGGTGACGACCGAAGACCTTGTCGGGGCGGAGCTGGAGCTGGAGATCGGCCCCGTGGCGCACGGCGGGCACTGCGTCGCCCGCCACGAAGGCCAGGTGGTCTTCGTCCGGCACGCCCTACCCGGCGAGTCGGTCCGGGCGACCATCACCGAGCAGACCGCGAAGTATCTGCGCGCTGATGCGGTCGAGATCCTCCGCTCCTCGCCGCACCGCGTCGTACCGCCGTGTCCGTACGCGGGGCCCGGACGCTGCGGTGGGTGCGACTTCCAGCACGTGGAAATCGCGGAACAGCGCCGGCTCAAGGCCACCGTGGTGATGGACACGCTGCGCCGGATCGGCGGCATCGAGCGCGAGGTGGTGATGGAGTCGGTGCCGGGCGACGACGGCCTCGGCTGGCGGACGCGGATGCGGTACGCCGTGGTCGACGGTCGGCCGGGCATGTACGCCCACCGCTCGCACGACCTCATCCGGATCGACCGCTGCCGGATCGCTCACCCGGCGACCCCGTCGGTCCTGGACCAGAGCTGGCCGGACGTCTCGTGGGTGCAGGCGGTGGTGTCGTCCGAGGGCCAGACCGCGGTGCTGACGGATCACGAGCCCGGTGGCCGGCTGATCGAGGGGGTACGTGGTCGCCGATTCCGGGTGGAGGCCGGCGGCTTCTGGCAGGTCCACCCGGCCGCCCCCGAGACGCTGGTGGACGCCGTACTGACCGGGCTGGAGCCCCGGGCGGGGGAGTCGGCACTGGATCTGTACTCGGGCGTCGGGCTGTTCGCGGCGTTCCTGGCCGATGCCGGCTGCGCCGTACTGACGGTGGAGTCCGATCGGGACGCCGTCCGGAACGCCAGGCGCAACCTGCACGATCTGCCCAAGGTGACGATCGAGCGCGGCAAGGTGGACAAGGTGCTCAACACCGCGACGCGGGAAGGCCTGGAGTCGGTGGACCTGGTCGTGCTGGACCCGCCACGGACCGGGGCCGGCAAGGACGTAGTACGCCGCATCGCGGGACTGTCGCCGCGCCGGGTCGCCTACGTCGCGTGCGACCCGGCGGCGCTGGCGCGCGACCTGAAGACCTTCGCCGGGCTCGGGTACGGGATCGGCTCGCTGCGGGCGTTCGATTTGTTCGGGATGACGCATCACATAGAGTGCGTAGCCGTGCTCGAGCCGCTGTAGGCGCTCCCTCCCGGGGCCGGGGCGGTCTCGGGTACGGTGCTGGCCTGGATTCCGCCGGATCCACAAGCAGGAGATTCGATGCCGCTCGTCGACCTGGACGACCCCGAGGAGTTGCGCGCCCGCTGGAGCGCGCTGGCTGCTGTCGCCCATGCCACCGGCTTCGACCGCCGCTGGTACGCCGACGCGCTGGGCTGGCACCACCAGGAGGAGACCGGTAGCGACCTGCGGATGGTCATGCTGGACGGGGATCGTGCGGTGCTGTTCGGCCTGCACACCACGGACAGCCGGACTCCGGGCTCCGACCTGCTGGCCGGCGCGCCGGGTTGGATCGGTCAGCCCGAGGTGCAGCGACGGATCGCCGCCGGGCAGCTGGGATTCGTCTACGGCAGCTTCAACGGCACCTGGGCCCGGGCCGCCTACCCCGGAGACCCGTGGCAGCCGCTGGATGACGGGTTCTTGCCGATCGCGAGCTGGCTGACCTCGGACGAGGAGGCCGCCGAGGAGCTGGTCGAGTGGGCCGCGCGGTGGGCCGACTACCCGGGCAGCCGGGATGAACTGCGTCCGATCGGCATGGCGCTCATCCGGACAGCGGCCACGACCGGCATCACCTTCGATGTGCTGCTCGACCTGTTCGACCGCCTGGGCATCGGTCCGCAGTCGCCACGCCACCCCGACCTGCGGGCGGGGCTCATCGCCGCGGCGGACTTCGGCGGCCCGAATGCCGCTCAGCTCGTCGTCGAGCTGGATGACGAGGAGCCGGAGTCGTTCGTCGTGCCGCCGGGGGTCAGCCCGTTCACCGGGCAGCTCATCCGGGAGGAGCCGCCACCCCCGGCCTACGTTCCCGTCGTACCGGAGTACGGCGTCACTGGTTACGACGAGCCTGAGCCCGAGGAGGTCGACGAGGACTACGCGATCCCGGCGCTGGCGCGGCTGGGGCTGATCGCGCCGGACCCGATCGACGAGGAGTACGACTACGAGTCCGACGAGGCTGACGAGGCCGAGGGCTACGGCGATGACCCTGTGGACGGTCCGCAGGTGCAACCGCCCGCCTTCCAGCAGGTGGGTGGCGAGGTCGACGACGGCGAGGACTACTACGCGAGCCTGTTCGCCGACGCGCCGGCAGCAGCGACGTACGTGCCGGACGTGCGCCCGCCCCGGGAGGCGCGCTGGGAGGTCCCGGATCAGCCCGCCGAGGCCCCCCAGGCACAGCCAGGCCACGTGGTCGGAGAGTCCACCCGCGAATTCCTGCCCCGCGACGATGACGCCGCTGCGGGGCCGCCGGTCGGGGTCTCGTCGGCCGAGGGCCCGGACGTCAGCGACGAGTCGTACGACGACGAGGCCGAATCGGGTCTGGTGGTCGAGCACGAGGCGTCGGCCGGGGCGTTCCAGGAGGAGTGGACCGCCGACGAACCGGTCGAGCAGGTGGGCACACCGCCTGCGGGAGACACGGACGGCTACGACGATACGGACTCGGACGCCGACACAGCCGCGGGTGCGGTGGCATCCGAACCAGGCTGGGGCGACGGTGAGCCGGATGACGCTGAGCCGGACGTCGATGCGCTGTCAGAAAGCACAGCCTGGTCCGAAGGTGCGGCGGAGGTCGAACGGCCGGAGTCGCCGACGGACCGGGCCCTCGCCGGTCCCAGCCCTGTCAATCCCGACCCGATGGAACCCGCCTCAATCGATCGCGGACCGTGGGGTTCCGGCGCGAGCGCGGGCGCGCCCGATGTGCTCGCTACGGAGGACGAGTCGCCGACGGCCGAGCTCGCGGCTGTAGACGATGAGCAGGCGCAGGAGCTCGGAGCCGCTTCCGGCTCGCGGTTCGAGCTGGACGATGACGATGACGATGAGGAGGAGGAGTACTTCCCGATCCTCCGATCGCCTTTCGCGCCGGTTTTCTCGCATGACGGTGGGGAGCCCGGCTGGCCCGCTGACGGCGACTTGTTCGAGGACGAGCTGATCGGAGCGGGTGACTGGACCGCGGATCAGCTGGGGGACACCGATGACGGCCGGCCCGGAGCCTCGGCCGAGCCGGCGGGATCGGCCGAACCGGAGCACGCCGACTTGTCGTCGGGGCAATCCGAGCCGACCGCGGACGCCGAAGTGCACCTCGGCTCCGCGCTCGAGAGCCCGGTGGGGACACCCGCCACAGCTGAGGCGAACGGGCAGGGGCTACCTGAACACCATGGGGTCGAGCCGCGCGGCCAGGAGCTGACTGACGAACTGGACGACGAACTGCAGCCGGTCGGCCACGATCAGCCTGACGATCCCACCCTCGAGGTGGAGGTGCTCGGCGGGGATGAGCCCGAACGCATGGCCGTTGAGGCGGCGGCCATGGCCGAGCAACCTCCGCGGCAGCCGGATGAGCACGACCAGCCGGGCTCGGACGAGGCGCCCCATCACGACGACGCCGTACGGGAGCCGGTCCGGCCGCAGGAACTGGTTGTGCCACCGCCGAGTGCGCCCGCGGTGGCCATCCCGGGCCTCGGCCTGGTCGGAGGCTCGGCACCGGGGGTGGATCCGGCGCCCGGCTCGCTCGAGGAGCTGATGCGCGCGGAGCAGGAGCGTCCCCGGCCCCGTCCTGCGGAGACGGCCGCGCTGCAGGTCTTGCACGACTGGTGCCGGGCCCGGACCCGGATCGTACCGTCCGGCTTCACCATCCAGGTGCAGGTGCTGAACCCGGCGGCCCCGTCGTACCGGTTCGACCTCGAACCGCCGCAGGTGCACGACCCGGAGTACGCGGCGGACCGCCTGGGCGATCTCCTGGGCGACCTCTGGCTGGCCGAGGCGGACAACGATCAGGGCGGCTGGCTGTTCGCCCGCATCGACGCGGCCGGTCGGACCTTGCGGATCGATCGCTGGTACGACCAGGTGCCCGACTGGTGGGACAACCCGATCGAGCCGCGACTCGACGTACCGGGTCTGGTACAGCGGCTGACCAGTCGTGAGCCGTCCTGGCAACCGAGATACCTGGAGAGGTTGTACACCGGCGCGAGATAGCGTGGGCGGAATGTTGCTCAGGATCTTCACCGAACCCCAGCAGGGAGCCTCCTACGACGATCTCCTCGCCGTCGCGCGGAGGACGGAGGACTGCGGCTTCGACGCGTTCTTCCGATCCGACCACTACCTCGCCATGGGTGACACCGACGGCCTGCCCGGTCCGACCGACGCCTGGATCACGCTGGCCGGTCTGGCTCGCGAGACCAGCCGGATCCGGCTCGGCACGCTGGTGAGCTCGGCGACCTTCCGCAACCCGGGGGTGCTGGCGATCACCGTCGCGCAGGTCGACCAGATGAGTGGCGGCCGGGTCGAGCTCGGCCTGGGCGCCGGCTGGTATGAGGCCGAGCACGCCGCGTACGGCCTGGACTTCCCCGACACGGTCGGCCGCTTCGACCTCATGAGTGAGCAGCTCGAGCTGATCCGCGGGCTCTGGGACACGCCGCTGGGGGAGACCTACGACTTCAGCGGCAAGCACTACACGCTGAAAGACTCGCCCGCACTGCCCAAGCCGGTGCAGCGGCCGCACCCGCCGATCATCATCGGCGGCTCGGGCAAGAAGCGCACCCCGGCCCTGGCCGCCGAGTACGCCGCCGAGTACAACGCCGCCTTCAACAACCCCGAGACGGCAGCCGTGCTCTTCGACCGCGTCCGCACAGCCTGTACGGCGGCCGGCCGGGACCCGCACTCCCTGGCACTGTCGACGGCCCAGACGGTCTGCGTGGGCAAGAACGAGACAGAGGTGAAGCGACGTGCCGCTGCCATCGGCCAGGACCTGGCGGAGTTGGTCACGGGTGGTCTCGCCGGCACCCCGGCGCAGGTCGTGGACAAGCTCGGCCGCTTCGCCGAAGCCGGCGCCGACCGTGCCTACCTGCAGATCATGGATCTGTCGGACCTGGACCACCTGGATCTCATCGCCACCGACGTCCTACCCCAGCTGTCCTGACCCCTTCCCCTCGAGGATCCTCCACCTCCCGCGTCCCCTCCGTGCGTTGTACGTCCAGCCTGCAAGGCACCCCAGTCCGGACGCCTGACACCGGACCCGCTCTGAACCTGGGCCCAGGCTGAGTCTGCGCCTGAGGCTGACGCTGGGCGGGGCTGGGCGGGGCCTGAGCTGAGCGGGGCTGGGGCTGGGCTGGGCCTGGGTCGCTTGTGTCCGCAGGCTGTGGAGAACCTTCTGCCGATTCGTCGGGACTGGTGCGACACGCCGCGATGGTGCCCCAGTTGCGACGAATCGCCAGCGGGTCTTCCACAGAAAGGGTCAACTGAGCCGCGAGCTCGGTACTGGCCGGGCGGGTCGGTACTGGCTGGGCGGATGAACCTCCGGGGTCTGCGGGGTCAGGCGCTGGGAGGCTTTGGGTGAGCGATGATTCGCGGCTGGCGGCGTACTACCGCGATTCGTCGCTGTTGGGGCGAAGTGGTCCGCGGGGATCCGGGCCGGGTCGGCGTGGGCACCAGTTGCGACGAATGGGCGGGGTGGTTTCCACAGGCAATGAAAGGTGGGGGGTGCGGTGGCTCGATGTCGTGTATCTTGATGTCGAGAGAGTTTGACGAAAAACGGAGCCCGACCTCGCGGCCTGATCGGCTGCTCGGCAGGATGGGTCCGAACACAGGCGGACGTGAAGAGGAGCAGGCTGATGGCCAGCGTCGACAGCTTCGGTGCCAAGGGCGCACTCGAGGTCAACGGACAGTCGTACGAGATCTTCAGGTTGGCGGGGATCGAGGGGGCGGAGACCCTCCCGTACTCGCTCAAGGTGCTGCTGGAGAACCTGCTGCGCACCGAGGACGGCGCGACCATCACCGCCGACCACATCACCAAGCTGGGCGGCTGGGACGCCGCCGCGGCGCCGGACACCGAGATCCAGTTCACGCCGGCGCGGGTGATCATGCAGGACTTCACCGGTGTGCCGTGCGTTGTCGACCTGGCCACCATGCGGGAGGCCGTCGCCGAGCTGGGCGGCGACCCGACCAGGATCAACCCGCTGGCGCCTGCCGAGCTGGTCATCGACCACTCCGTGATCATCGACGTGTTCGGCCGCCAGGACGCGTTCGAGCGCAACGTCGAGCTGGAGTACCAGCGCAACCGCGAGCGGTACCAGTTCCTGCGCTGGGGCCAGACCGCGTTCGACGAGTTCAAGGTCGTACCGCCGGGCACCGGCATCGTGCACCAGGTCAACATCGAGCACCTGGCCCGGACCGTGATGGTCCGCAACGGGCAGGCCTACCCCGACACCTGCGTCGGCACCGACAGCCACACGACCATGGTGAACGGCCTTGGCGTGCTGGGCTGGGGCGTCGGCGGCATCGAGGCCGAGGCGGCGATGCTCGGCCAGCCGGTGTCCATGCTGATCCCGAAGGTGGTCGGCTTCAGGCTGACCGGTTCGGTTCCGGCCGGCGCGACCGCGACCGATGTCGTACTGACCATCACCCAGATGCTTCGCCGGCACGGCGTGGTCGGGAAGTTCGTCGAGTTCTACGGCGACGGCGTCGCCGCGGTGCCGCTGGCCAACCGCGCGACGATCGGCAACATGAGCCCGGAGTTCGGTTCCACCTGCGCGATCTTCCCGATCGACGACGTGACCCTGGAGTACCTGCGGCTCACCGGCCGATCGGACGACGACGTTGCCCTGGTCGGGGCCTACGCCAAGGAGCAGGGCCTGTGGCACGACCCGTCGGTCGAGCCGCGCTACTCGGAGTACCTCGAGCTGGACCTGTCGACCGTCGTACCGTCGATCGCCGGGCCGAAGCGCCCGCAGGACCGGATCGAGCTGAGCAAGGCCAAGGAGTCCTTCCGCGGAGCGTTGTCCGACTACGCGGAGGTCGAGGAGCTGGAGGTGGACCCGGCGGTCACCGGCAGCTTCCCGGCCAGCGACCCGGCCACCCCGAACGGCCACGGCCACGCCGACGACGCGCCACACGTGCCGCACGACAGCCCCGCCCGGCCGTCGAGGAAGACCAAGATCACCCTGAACGGCGCCGAGACCGAGCTGGATCACGGCCACGTCGTGATCGCCTCGATCACGTCCTGCACCAACACGTCCAACCCGTCGGTGATGCTGGCCGCCGCGCTGCTGGCCAGGAACGCCGTGGACAAGGGCCTGGCGTCCAAGCCGTGGGTGAAGACCTCGCTCGCGCCGGGGTCGAAGGTGGTCACCGACTACTACGAGAAGGCCGGCGTCACGCCGTACCTGGAGAAGCTCGGCTTCCACCTGGTCGGCTACGGCTGCACCACCTGCATCGGCAACTCCGGTCCGTTGCCCGAGGCGGTCTCGGCCGGTGTGCAGGAGAACGACCTGGCCGTCGTGTCGGTGCTGTCCGGCAACCGCAACTTCGAGGGCCGGATCAACCCGGACGTGAAGATGAACTACCTCGCGTCGCCGCCGCTGGTGATCGCGTACGCGCTGGCCGGCACGATGGACTTCGACTTCGCGACCGATGCCCTGGGCAAGGACACCGACGGCAACGACGTGTTCCTGGCCGACATCTGGCCGAGCGCCGACGAGGTGGAGAAGGTGATCGCCACCTCGATCAACCGGGAGATGTTCACCAAGGACTACGCGGACGTGTTCGCCGGTGACGAGCGCTGGCAGTCGCTGCCGACGCCGGAGGGCAAGACCTTCGAGTGGGACAGCGAGTCCACCTATGTGCGCAAGCCCCCGTACTTCGAGGGCATGGCCAAGGAGCCGTCGCCGGTCACCGACATCGCCGGCGCCCGGGTGCTGGCCAAGCTGGGCGACTCGGTCACCACCGACCACATCTCGCCGGCCGGTTCGATCAAGGCCGACAGCCCGGCCGGCAAGTACCTCGCCGAGCACGGCGTGGACCGCAAGGACTTCAACTCCTACGGCTCGCGCCGGGGCAACCACGAGGTGATGATCCGGGGGACCTTCGCCAACATCCGGCTGCGCAACCAGATCGCCCCGGGCACCGAGGGCGGCTTCACCCGCGACTTCACCAAGCCGGATGCCCCGGTCACGAGCATCTACGAGGCCGCCCAGGCGTACGCGGAGTCGAACACACCGCTGGTGATCCTGGCCGGCAAGGAGTACGGCTCCGGCTCGTCGCGCGACTGGGCTGCGAAGGGTACGGCGCTGCTCGGGGCGAAGGCGGTCATCACCGAGTCGTTCGAGCGGATCCACCGGTCCAACCTGATCGGCATGGGCGTGCTGCCGCTTCAGTACCCCGAGGGCGAGAACGCGGAGTCGCTCGGCCTGACCGGCGAGGAGACCTTCGACATCACCGGTGTCACCGCGCTGAACGACGGCGAGATCCCGCGCACGGTGAAGGTCAAGGTCACCGGCACTGATGGTGCGGTGAAGGAGTTCGACGCGGTGGTCCGGATCGACACCCCCGGCGAGGCGGACTACTACCGCAACGGCGGCATCCTGCAGTACGTGCTCCGCTCGCTCATCGCGAGCTGAGCCCGAGCCCGGTACGTCAAGGTCAACTCCACCTATGGCCCAGGATTCTAGGCCTGTGATGGCCCAAGACCTCGGTGCAAGTCCGCATTAGCGTCGTACCGGCGCACAGACCGGGTGCCATGACTGACGAGAGAGAGGCCGGTTCAGCAGTATGGATCTGCACATCCTGCTGCTGGCCGGCCTTTCGATCGTGGTGGCGGCACTGGTCCAGGGCACGCTCGGCCTCGGCCTTTCGTTGGTGGCGGCGCCGGTCGTCGCGCTGCTGGACCCGACCCTGATGCCGGGCGGCATGCTCGTGCTGGGGATGGTCATGCCGGCGCTCACCCTGTCCCACGAGTGGCGACACGTCGCGTGGCGGCAGGCAGGCTGGCTCACCGGGGCGCGGGTGCTGACCACGCCGCTCGGCGTGCTGGTGCTGGCGTGGCTCCCCGCGTCAGCGATCGGCGGTGTGGTCGGCTGCGTGGTCTTGATGGCCGTCGTCCTGACTGCGTGGCGGCTGGAGGTCCGAGCCACCCGGGCGAAACTGGTGATCGCCGGCGCAATCGCGGGAGTGTCGGCCACCGCGGCTTCGATCGGTGGTCCGCCCGCCGCTGTGGTCCTGCAGCACGAGCAGGGCTCTCGCCTGCGGGCAACGCTGGCAGCCTTCTTCTTCGTCGGTTCGATCGTCTCGCTTACGGCGCTGGCGATCGGCGGGCGGTTGACGCGGCACCAGTTGCTGTACGGCGTGAGCTGGATCCCGGCGCTGGCGCTGGGTTTCGGCCTGGCGGTGCCGCTGCAGAAGCGGATTCGCGGACCATGGCTGCGCTTCGCGGTCCTAGGTCTGGCCGCGGCTTCGTCGCTCCTGGTGATCTGCCGCGCCTTCTTCTGATCGTCGGGGCTTGCCGAGTTCTGTCGGCGCCCCGCGATCTACTGAGGGACATGTCCTCGAAGCAGGTGGAGCCGCGCCAACATCCGCGTGAGGTGATCCGGTCCGCCTGCGCCGAGCACGGTGAGGATGCTGTGATCGACTGGTCCGTCGCACTGCTGACCGGCCAGGTGTCGCCCGACGAGGCCTACAGCTCCGAGCTGATGCCGAAGCTGGTCTGGATCGCCGGACCGCTCGTGGGCGGCTGGTCCCGACTGGATCCGGTGAACTACTACTGGGTCCGGGTGTGGGCCGCCCGGGTGTTTCTGTACGTCTGGCGCGACGACGTCGTCGATGCTCTCCTGATCGCGACGAAGGATCCGGCCTGGCGAGTCCGGGAACACGTGGCCCGGATCGTCGCGCAGCGAGAGCTCGGCCAGGTCGTCGATGAGCTGCTGCCCATGCTGGAGCATGAACTGCCACGCGTGCGGGCGACGGCCGTCCGAGCGATCGGAGTCGCCGGGGAGTTCGAGCACGTGCCGGCGGTGGAGGAGTTGCGCGACGATCCCGACCCTGCGGTCAGGGCCGCGGTCGAGCGAGCTCTCGAGCGACTGGTCGATCGCCTGGATCGAGAGCTGCCTTAGGGCGAGACTCCCGGCTCTCCCGCCGTAGCCGCGGGCTAGCAAGTCGCTCGGCAGGTGGCATGGACTCCCTCCCACCACCCCGACTCAGCGATCGTTCGTCAGAAATGCACGCCGCTGTGGACGGACACCCTTGGACGCGCGGCACGACCCCTGTCCCAGCGGCGTGCACTTGTGACAAGCCATCGCTTACCACCACCACCACCGCCCACGACCACCGTCCGGCTCCCCGTCCAGCACCCGTCCGCGTGCTGCAACCCGCCAACGGGACACATCCCGATCCCGCCAACGGACCCGGTCCCCACGCCGATCCAGGCGGCGCCGCCCCGAGGGCAACCGCCGAGGGCAACGGGTGAGGCCGGCGGCACAGGGGTGGACCCATCCCGTGGGGTCTGCAACCTGGGGAAAACCTTGCAGCGATTGGTCGCATCTGGGGTACCACCACGGCGAGTCCGCCCAGACCCGACGAAGCGGCGCAGGCCAATCCACAGGCTGCGCCGGGTGGTGGGGCAGGTTCGGACCGATCGCGGCAAGAAGAGAGGCCTGCGCGGGACCGGGTGACGCACGGCGGTGCGGGTGGGGGGCAGGTTCGGACCGATCGCGGCAAAAAGGGAGGCCTGGCGCGGGACCGGGTGACGCACGGCGGTGCGGGCGATGGAGGGCCGGTGAGTGCGGGAGATGGAGGGGAGGCGGTGCGGGATATGCCCCGGTCAGAGTTCGTACCTCGGCCGCGTGAGTGGTCAGCCGGCGAGGGCCTTACGGAGCCGCTCGGCATACGCGGCGGCTTCGGCCTCGTCGGCGTACTTGGTCCGCGGCCAGAAGAACCCGCGCAGCCCGTCGCCCTTGGTGCGCGGCACCACGTGCGCGTGCAGGTGCGGCACCGACTGCGACACCACGTTGTTGATGGCAACGAACGACCCCTGCGCGTCGTATGCCGTACGGACCGCGGCGGCGACCGATCGGGCGGCTCCGAAGAAGGCCGGCACCAGCTCGTCCGGCAGCTCGACCAGCGTGTCGATGTGCCGGCGGGGAGCCAGCAGGACGTGGCCTTTGAACACCGGTCGGATGTCGAGGAACCCGACGACCTCAGGTGTGTCGAGCACGATGTGCGCCGGCGTGGTCCCCGCCGCGATGGCGCAGAACAGGCAGTCGGCCATCAGCCGAGCTGCTCGTCGACGAAGCACCAACGCCAGGTCTCGCCGGGCTCGAAGCTACGCATCACCGGGTGCGTCGACTCGTGGAAGTGCCGGGTCGCGTGCCGCTGGGGCGAGGAGTCGCAGCAGCCGACGTGACCGCAGTGGAGACACAATCGCAGATGCACCCAGGTGGTGCCGTCACGCAGGCACTCCTCGCAACCGTCCGGCGTGTTCGGGGTGAGCACGCACGGGGCCTCGGCCAGGTGCTCGCAGTCGCCACCCGGTGGGGTCTGGATGCGCAGGTTCTCCGACTGTCCGCCGACGTCGTCCGCCTCCGCGCGTTCCAAGGTCGACTCCTCGATGTCGAGCGCGATCTGCGCCCGCTGCAGCACCTCGTCGGCAACCAGACCCTCGTCCCTGACCTTCAAGATGTGCGCTCGCTCGGCTTGCAGCATGGCCGTCCGTAACCGACGGTAGGCCTCGCTCGGCGTCTCGTACTCCGTCTCGGGCCGCCCGAGCCGCTCCCAGGCCGCCAAGGTCCGAGCCTCGCCGCGCTGCCGGAGGAGCTTGACGACAGGCTCAGGGTCCTCGGGCTTGAGGATCCGGTCCAGCTCCTCGACTGCAGCACGATGAGCACCCTGCAGGACCGCGGCCTCCTGCAGCGCGTCCTCGGCCGGGTCGGGCCCTGGCAGACCCAGCCGTCGTACCAGCCAGGGGAGGGTCGAACCCTGAAGCAGCAGGGTGCCCGCTGTCACCACCAGGGCGATGAAGACGAGCACCTCGCGGTGGGGCGTCTCCTCGGGCAGCACGAACACCGCGGCCAGGGTGACCACCCCGCGCATCCCCGCCCAGGAGACCACAGCGAGCGCCTTCAGGGGCACCGGTCCCGGCCGCGACCGGCCGAGGACCGCGCGCGACAAGATGGTGGTCGGAAACACCCAGATCGGCCGGAGCAGCACGACGGCCGCGAAAATCCCGATGGTGGCGAGGGTGATGGTCTGGGCCGACAGCGTGCTGGCGGACAGGTCCTCGAGGATCCAGCGGGTCTGCAGGCCGATCAGCAGGAAGACGGTGTTCTCGAGCAGGAACTCGACCGTGCGCCAGTTGGTCCGCTCGGACATCCGGGAGGCCGCCGACTGAACGACGATCGACTTGTGCCCGAGCAACAGGCCGGTCACGACCACCGCCAGCACGCCGGAGGCGTGCAGCTCCTCGGCGGGGATGTAGGCGATGAACGGTGCCGTCAGGCTCAGGGTCGTGTCGAGCACGGGATCGGTGAACCGGCGCCGCACCTTCGCCAGCACGATGGCGACCACCACTCCGACCACCAGTCCACCGCCGGCCGCGCGGAGGAAGTCGAGGCCGACCTCCATCGCGGTCGGGGTGATGACGGCCGCGGCGATCGCGGTCCGCAGGCACACCAGAGCGGTCGCGTCGTTGACCAGGCTCTCGCCCTCGAGGATCGTGACCACCCGTCGCGGCATGCCGACCTTGCGCGCGATCGCCGTGGCGGCAACCGCGTCCGGTGGCGCGACGACGGCGCCGATCGCGGCCGCCGCCCACAGCGGGATCGGCAGCAACCAGTACGCGACAAGCCCGACGCCGATGGTGGTGAAGATGACAAGCCCGACGGACAGCAGCCCGATGGAGCGACGGTGCTTGGTGAAGTCGATCAGGCTGGTTCGGATCGCGGCCGAGTAGAGCAGCGGCGGCAGGAAGCCGACCAGGACGACCTCGGCGGACAGTTCGACCCGGGGGACGAACGGGAGGTAGGACGCGGCGACACCGACGGTGACGAGCAGCAATGGGGCCGGGATCCCCAGCCGCCGAGCCAGCGCGGCCCCGGCCGCGACCACGGCGACGAGGACGACGACCTCGATCGCGATATGCACGCGCACAGTGTCGCAGGCCAAGCCCCAGGCGGTGCGCGGGATTCGCCCAGGGCTGATTCCGTCCGAGGTGTGGACGGCCGACTCCGCCGACGTGTGCGCACACTGGAGCGTTTGCCGGCGCAAGGAGTCAGCTCGTGAGGGAGGCTGCGGTCAGCCGATCGGCTTGAGGTCCTCGCGTGAGTGCAGGGCGTCGCGGCCGCACCGGACTGGCGGCCGGTTGCGCAGTGGACCGAGCCGCCGGTTCAGCGCATCCGGCCGACGTACGTCTTGTACGCGGACAAGAACGGCTCCTCGGTCGAGACGGCCTCGACCAGCCACTTGGCCGAAGCTGCGGCCGAGGCGATCACGTCGGCCGGATAGCTGTACTTGACCTGGTGCTCTGCGAACTCGGCCTCGTCGTCGACGTAGACACTGCCGTCCCGGCGCTTCAGCACGTCCAGGTCGAGGTCCACCATCGTGACCAGCTCATCGGTGAACTCGACCGGCGTGGTGATGTCGCAGTAGATCTCGGTCGAATGTGGCTCGTCGTTGAAGATGGCCGTCCACCAGCGGTCGCGCGGTAGCAGCAACACGTGTGCCTGCGAGTGGACGACCTGTGGCTCCTCACCGCGCTGGGAGACCGAGTTGGGTGGTGCGCCCAGCCAGAGCCCGTGCTCGTCCTCGGCCAGGTACTGCATCCACTGGTGCCAGTGGAGATTCCCGTCGTACTTGCGATAGACCACCCGGACGCTGCGCACCGCTAAACCGTAGCGGCCGGCCGGGCCAGGTCGGCCGAGCTTCCGCCGTCGCACGAACGACCGGCGTCAGGTCCTCGTCGACTGCGCGGCGAGCAGGCGGGTGCGGGCCAGATAGGGCTGGTGCGCGGAGACGAAGGGCTCGGCGGTCGTGATGTTGGCGGCCACCCAGTCGCAGGAGGCCTGGGCCGAGGCGATCACCTCGCGTGGGTACCTGTACTTGACCTGGTGCTCGGCGAACTCGTCCTCGTCCACCACCAGGACAGAGCCGTCGCGCATTCGGCGGATGTCCAGATCCAGGTCCACCGTCGTGACCGCGTTCAGGGAGAAGGTGGCCGGCGTGGTGATGTCGCAGTACACAGCCGTCTGGTGAGGCTCGTCGTTGAACAGAGCACTCCACCACTTGCCGCGCGGGAACAGCCGGACCCGGGTGTGTTCGATGGTGATCCAACTGCCGTCGCCGCGCCGGCTCCGGGACCCCGGGACGGAGCCGACCCACAGTCCGTGCTGGTCCTCGCCGAGCCGGATCGACTCGAGCTGCCGGTGTGGGCGCCCGTCGTACTTGCGGAACTGCGTCCTCACCATCTGCATGCCGATCACTGTAGGTGAGAAGCCCGTCACAAGCGAGCACGACGCCCGGACCCGTCCCGCAGTGTGAGATTGGCCGATGGGGTGCTGCCGCGTTCGGAATCGGGCACCGGCGTGCATACACTCAAGCATTCGAGGACAACCTGCGGAGGAGCTCGATGGGCGTGCTGGAAACGGTCGGAGGACCAAGGGACCTCAGGGGGCTGACCGATCAGCAGCTTGACGACCTCGCGGTCGAGATCCGCGACTTCCTGGTCGACAAGGTCTCCAAGACCGGCGGCCACCTGGGTCCGAACCTGGGCATGGTGGAGATCACCCTCGCCATGCACCGTGTCTTCGAGTCGCCGCGCGACCGGCTGGTCTACGACACCGGGCACCAGGCGTACGTGCACAAGATCCTGACCGGCCGGGCCAAGGGCTTCGACCGCCTCCGGCAGGTGGGCGGCCTGTCCGGCTACCCCAGCCGGGCGGAGTCCGAGCACGACATCGTGGAGAACTCGCACGCCTCGACGGCACTCTCGTACGCCGACGGCCTGGCGAAGGCCTACCGCCTGCGCGGCGAGGACCGGCACGTGGTGGCGCTGATCGGTGATGGCGGCCTGACCGGCGGGATGGCCTGGGAGGCGCTGAACAACATCGCCGCCGCCAAGGACCTGAAGCTCGTCATCATCGTGAACGACAACGGGCGGTCCTACAGCCCGACGGTCGGCGGCCTGGCCACCCACCTGACCAGCCTGCGCACCAACCCGCGCTACGAGCGGATCCTCGACCTGGTGAAGAAGAACCTGGGCCGGACCCCACTCGTCGGGCCGCCGATGTACGAGGTGCTGCACGGAGTCAAGAAGGGTCTCAAGGACGTGCTCGCCCCGCAGGGCATGTTCGAGGATCTCGGTCTCAAGTACGTCGGACCGGTGGACGGTCACGACCGGGCGGCGATGGAGGCCGCACTGGCCAAGGCGAAGGCGTTCGGCGGCCCGGTGATCGTGCACGCGGTCACCCAGAAGGGCTTCGGGTACGACGCCGCCGAGCGCGACGTGGAGGACAACTTCCACGGCCCCGGCCCGTTCGACCCGCTGACCGGCCTGCCGACGGGCGCCAAGACCCGCGGCTGGACCGACGTGTTCGCCGACGAGCTGGTCGCGATCGGGCACCGTCGGCCGGACGTGGTCGCGATCACCGCGGCGATGCTGCACCCGGTCGGGCTCGCACCGTTCGCGGCGGAGTTCCCGAGCCGGACGTTCGACGTCGGCATCGCCGAGCAGCACGCCGTGACAAGCGCGGCCGGGCTGGCGATGGGTGGGCTGCACCCGGTGGTCGCGCTGTACGCCACGTTCCTGAACCGTGCGTTCGACCAGCTGCTGATGGACGTCGCCCTGCACAAGTGCGGTGTCACCTTCGTCCTCGACCGTGCGGGCGTGACCGGTGACGACGGAGCCAGCCACAACGGCATGTGGGACATGTCGATGCTGCAGCTGATTCCCGGCCTCCGGCTCGCCGCCCCGCGCGACGGCGCCCGCGTGGTGGAGCTGCTGAACGAGGCGATCGAGGTTGACGACGCCCCGACGGTGCTGCGGTATGCCAAGGGTCCGGTGTTCGACGACATCGACGCCATCGACCGGGTGGGTGGCTGCGACGTCCTCGTTTCCACCGGTACGGACGTGCTGGTGATCGGGGTCGGTTCGATGGCCGCGACCGCTGTGGATGTCGCGCATCGCCTCGGCGCCCAGGGATTCGGCGTCACCGTCGTCGATCCGCGGTGGGTCAAGCCGATCGACCCGGCGCTCGTCGAGCTGGCACGCACGCACAAGTTCGTGGTGACCATCGAGGACAACGGCCGGGTCGGCGGCTGTGGTGCGACCATCGCCCAGGCGCTCCGCGACGCGGGGGTGGAGACGCCGGTGCGGGACTTCGGCATCCCGCAGCGCTTCCTCGATCACGCGAAGCGGGCGGCCGTGCTCGCAGACATCGGCCTGACCGGTCAGGACCTTGCCCGCGACGTGATAGAGATGATCGCGAGTCATCAGGGGGATGCGATCACCAGTGAGCCGGACACCGCACGTGGCAGGCAGGGCGGGGCCTGAGGGCGGCAAGCCACCGCCGCGTGCGCGGCGTTCGGCTCTGAACCGGCCGCGCGGGTTCTGGCCGCTCCTGCTGGTCTTCGTCCTGCTTGTCGGGGCAGCCGCCGGTGGCCTGGCCCTGCACCGCTTCGGAACAGGCGACCGGCTCGGCGAGGAGACCGCCGCCCATCGAGTGGCCCGTACCCCGGCCATAGATCTGACCGAGAGGTCGGCGGCCGTGGCGAAGGTGCTGGCCCGCCGCGCCGAAGCGGTTCGCCGCAACCAGCTGTCGGAGTTCCTTGCGGACGTTGATCCCGGCAACAAGGCGCTGCTGGCCCGGCAGCGGGTGCTGTTCGGCAATCTGGTGCAGTTCGGGTTCAGCCGGCTCGGCTACGAGCAGCTCCGCGAGCAGTTCGAGCAGACGCTGGTCGAGCGCTTCGGCCCCTCGGCGTACGTGGTCCAGGTGGCGATGACGTACCAGATCAGCGGCATCGACCGCGTGCCGGTGCGCACCATGCTCGGCTACACCTTCACCCGGCAGCCGGACGGCCGCTGGATCCTCGTGGACGACACCGCGGTGGACCGGTGGCTGCCCCGCGGTTCGCACCAGGAGGCGTGGGACGTCGGTCCGGTGCTGGTCCAGCGAGCGCCGCGGGTCCTGGTGGTGGTGGAGCGCGGCGCCACGGCGCTGGCCGCGGACCTGGCGGCCAAGGCCGTCAACGCGGTCAGGGCGGTGGGCCGGCGCTGGCCGGGCGGCTGGACGGGAGCCGGGGTAGTGATCGCCCTCGACGACAAGGCGGTCCGTGGTGCCGACTACACCCTGCCGCAGAACGCCGAGGATGCGCTGGCGATGGCGACCTGGGTGTATAGGACTCTTCCCGGGGAGGTCGACAGCGAGGGGGAGAGGGCCGACTCCTATGTGGTGGTGAACCCGCGCAACCGCGCCCAGCTGGACGCCCGCACGCTGGCGCATGAGTTCACGCATGTCGCGACCGCTCGGTATGGCGCCTACGCACCACGCTGGCTCGTCGAGGGCGTGGCGACGTACGTGGAGTTCCTGCCGATGGACGGCGAGCTGGACCTGGCGCTCGACAAGTATCGGGCCAGCATGCGCAGCCGCTATCTCGCGACGGCCCGGGGCCTGCCGGCGGACGCGACGTTGTTCCAGAACTCGAAGAGCTCATACCCGCTGTCCTGGCTCGCCGCGGACTATCTCTTCCGCCGGTTCGGCCCGACCAAGGTGAGCACCCTCTACCAACAGCTCGCAACGGGCGGCACCAGCCAGGACGCGCGGAACCGGATCATGCTCGCGCAGCTCGGCATGACGGAGACCGGCCTCTTCAACGCACTATGAACCGCGCTCGCCTGGGCCTGCGCAATCGCCGCGGATAAGAAAACTTGTGCAGATCCGGCGTGTCGGGCGTTGTGGCCACTCGAACGAGTAGGGTAGCCGGGCTGTTACAGACGGGCGGACCGGAGGAAGACGACCCGACGTGAGTGTGACGCCACCCAGCGCCGACCTGCGAGGCGGTTCCGAGAACACGGCCACGGCAGCGCCCACCGGGCCTCGCCGTTGGCTGGGCCTGCTCCTTGCGGTGGCGATCGCCACCGCCGGCGTCGTGTACGCCGTGGAGGAAAGACAGCAGGACGAACGTGCGCGGCAGGCCGAGGTCGTGCGCCCAGCACCGCCGACCTGGCCGCCGTCGAAGGCGGCCGCCGCATCCGCCGCTCGGCGGGTCGCCGTCGACGCGATCCTGCTGCGCCGTGCCAAGGCCGTCCGTACGGTCGACGAGAAGCTGTTCCTGCGGGATCTCGATCCGGCCGACACGAAGCTCCGCCAGGAGCAGAAGGTGCTCTTCGCGAACCTGGTGGAGATCGGTTTCGCCGAGATCGGTTACAGCCAGGCCGAGGAGCGCTTCGACCCGATCGTGGCCCGGGCGCAGGGCTCCACGACGTACCTGGTCCGGGTGCTGATGCGGTACCAGATCCCGAAGGTGGACCTGAGCCCGGTGACCACCGAGCTCGGTTACACGTTCGTCAGCAAGGGTGGGAGCTGGGTGCTGACGGACGACGACGACCTGGACAAGGACCTCGGCCCGGGGGCACATCAGGAGCCGTGGGACCTCGGCCGGATCGAGGTGCAACGCGGACCGCGGGTCCTCGTGCTGGTGGACAAGGGCGACACCGAGCGTGGCCGGAGCATCGCGGCAGAGGCGTCCGAGGCGCTGGCCCAGGTGACGGCGTACTGGCCGCGACGCTGGCGGGGTTCGGTGCTGATCGCGGCGCTGGACGACACCGAGGTGCGGGACGCGCGGTTCGCGGACGAGGACGTGGAGTCCGCGGCCAGTGCAGGGTCGACCTTCTCCTCGCTGCCCGGGCAGGACACCGCCGACGGCACCGTGGCGGGCGCCTACATCGTGATCAACCCCAAGGAACGCGACCGGGTGGACGAGATCCTGCTGTCGCACGAGATCACCCATGTCGCCAGCGCGGATCTCGGCGGGTACGAACCACTGTGGCTCGCCGAAGGTGTCGCGGAGTACGTGTCCTGGCGGGGGATCGAGGCGGTCAGCGGCCCGGGCGAGGTGGGCGACTGGGAGCAGGAGGTGATCGACGAGTCGCTGCCGGCCCTCGAGGCACTGCCCGCTGATGCCGGTTTCTACGACAACAACACCGACGTGTACGGCGTCAGCTGGCTCGCGGTCCGCTACCTGGTCCACTCGATCGGGCTGCAGCGGGTCACCGACCTCTACGAGGACCTGGCCCGACACGGTACCGACCAGGCGTCCAGGGACCGGATCATGCAGACCAGGACGGGTTTGACCGAGGGCACCTTGTTCCGTGCGTTGAAGGACTACCAGCCACAGCGCTGAAGGTGGCCCTATTGTCCCGACTGCTCACGGCGAGTGGCGGATTGACCCTCACTCGGCCGGCACGGCAGTCTCGGATGGTTCCGTCAGACCTGAGGAGGCGTGCAGATGAGCCTGCTGCGTACGAAGACGATCGAGCAGTCGATCGCCGACACCGACGAGCCGGAGTACCAGCTCAAGAAGCGCCTCACCGCGCTCGACCTGACCGTGTTCGGGATCGGCGTCATCATCGGCGCGGGCATCTTCACCCTGACCGGACGCGCGGCCAAGGACTACGCCGGGCCGTCGATCGCGCTGTCGTTCGTGCTGGCCGCGATCTGCTGCGGTCTCGCCGCGCTGTGCTACGCCGAGTTCTCCTCGACCGTGCCGGTGTCCGGCTCGGCGTACACGTTCTCGTACTTCACCCTGGGCGAGATCTTCGCCTGGATCATCGGCTGGGACCTGTTGCTCGAGCTGATGCTCGGCGCCAGCGTCGTCGCGCAGGGCTGGTCGTCGTACACGGCGTTGTTCCTGGACCAGATCGGGCTCGGGTGGCCCTCCTCGATCGGGCCGGACAGTGACGTGAACGTGCTGGCGATGCTCCTCGTCGTCGTGCTGGCGGCCCTCGCCACCGTAGGCATCAAGGAGTCGCTCCGGATCAACCTGGTGCTGGTGGCGGTCAAGCTCTTCGTGGTGCTGTTCGTCATCGTCGCCGGCCTGTTCTACCTGAAGGGCCCCAACCTCACCCCGTTCGTCCCGCCGAGCGTGCCGGCGGAGAGCGGCGAGGTGACCATCACCACCCCGCTCTTCCAGGCGCTGCTCGGCTTCACCCCGTCGACCTTCGGCGTGATGGGGCTGGTCTCCGGCGCGTCGCTGGTGTTCTTCGCGTTCATCGGGTTCGACGTGGTCGCCACCACGGCCGAGGAGGCGCGCAACCCGCAGCGGGACCTGCCGCGCGGCATCATCGGCTCCCTGGCCATCTGCACCGTCTTGTACGTCCTGGTCTCCATCGTCATCACCGGCATGGTGAACTACACCGACATCAGCGACGAGGCCGCGCTTGCCGAGGCGTTCCGCTCGGTCGGACGCCCCGGCTTCGCCACCCTCATCTCGGCGGGCGCCGTCGCAGGCCTGACCACGGTGGTGCTCACCCTGATAATCGGCGCGGCCCGAGTCGTCTTCGCGATGAGCCGGGATCACCTGGTGCCGCCCTCGCTGGGCAAGACGCACGCCGTGTTCGGGACGCCGTACCGGCTGACGATCGGCATCGGTGTGGTGGTGGCACTGGTCGCAGGTCTCACCCCGATCGGCAAGCTGGAGGAGATGGTGAACATCGGCACGCTGGCCGCATTCACCGTGGTGTCGATAGCCGTCCCGCTGTTGCGTCGCAAGCGGCCCGACATCCAGCGATCCTTCCGCGTGCCGGGCAACCCGGTGGTGCCGATCCTGGCTGCGCTGATCTGCATCTACCTGATGCTCAACCTCTCGCTCGAGACCTGGCTGCGGTTCGCGGTCTGGATGATCGTCGGCTTCGGGATCTACGCCGTCTACGGCTACCGCCGCAGCCGCGTAGGCGAGACCGAACGCACCGGCCAAAGCACCCGCGCCTAACCACCTCACCCCCTCCCGGTCCGCTCGGCGGCTCGGCCTCCCACCCGCTCGGCGGCTCGGCGGCTCGGCCCTCCGGTCTGCTCGGCGGCTCGGCTTCCCACCCACTCGGCGGCTCGGCTCTCCGGTCTGCTCGGCGGCTCGGCCTCCCACCCGCTCGGCGGCTCG
>DASTVQ010000132.1:0-22806 GCA_035759015.1 Kribbella sp. | reverse complement strand
AGGCAAGGTCGGTCCCGCGATCAAGCACGCGCGATGTCGAGATCGACCGGACAGCTTCTACATCCTGGGTGAAGGCGCCCGATCGGACGTGGCGCGATCACACAGAGTGAGAGGATCCCGACCATGAACGACCTCCCAGGCGAGCGGCTCGACCGGACCTTCACCGCGCCGCTGCAGAAGAGCCCGAACAAGGGCGGTTGGACCTACGTGGTGATGCCCGGCTCGGCCGAGTTCTTCGGCACCCGGGGACTGGTCAAAGTGCGCGGAACCGTCGACGGCCACCCGTTCCGCACCTCCTTCATGGCGCTGGGTGACGGTACCCACAAGCTCCCCGTCAAAGCCGACCTCCAGCGCCTCCTGGCCAAATCCCCGGGCGACCCAGTCACCATCCACCTCCAAGAACGCCTCCCCTGACCCCTCGCCACCCCCCCGCAGCCCCTCCACACCCGTGGACAACATCCCCGCGATTCGTCGGCTCCGGTGCGCCCACCACACCAGAAACCCGCCACCCCCCGGCAGCCCCTCCACACCCGTGGACAACATCCCCGCGATTCGTCGGCTCCGGTGCGCCCACCGCACCAGAAACCCGCCACCCGCGCCATACTCCGCCCCTCCCCGGCTCGAGGTGCTGCCCGCGCGACGGCGGGTCGCGCGGCTCGACCAAGGCGGCACTCCGCCGTCGTTACGCTGAGGCGGCACACTCGGTCGGCGGTCGCAGGGCGATCCGGGCCCGGACGTTCAGGCCGTCGTCGCTGTCGCGCGTTCTGCCGCCCACACGCCCACACAAACAGAACTCGCCGCCGGGGCCACCCGCCCGCCCACGAGGTGCGCCTCGCCTCGACTTGTGCGGGCGTAGGCGGCGGCACCGCCGCGCTGATGGGCGGGCCATACCGAGCGGGAGACAGGCAGGCCGCAGGCTCCAGGACCCGCGTACGTCGATGGGATGCGGCCGGCTCGCACCGCGGACGTCGGCACAAGACCACCGCCCACACCGCGCGGATAAGGCCGCCGGCTCGCATCGTCCGGGCCGACTCGCGTCGCGTGATTCGGCGTTGACTTTCGCTTGATCTGTCTTCGGGGCCGTCGCACGCACCGCCGGTCGGATCATGACCTGATAGGAGCCTGCCGCAAGCGCCGTCCATGTGCTGTCCGCCCGAGTGGCGGTGCGTGCCGCCTGTATGGGGCAACGGAAGGAACGGCAACGCCGCCGAGGCAGACATCATCGTCGTCAAGCCCGCCCAGGTCACCGCGGATGTGGACAACACCTGGAGGCCCACACCGCCGCCGCGATCGATCAGGTCGGCCGGCCGCTGGGCCACGCCCACTTCCCGGCCACCCCGGCCGGCTACCGCCGGCTGCTGGACTGGCTACGGTCTCTGGGGTACCGGTCGGGGTCGAGGGCACCGGCAGCTACGGCGTCGGCCAGACCCGGCGCCTGCCCCACGGCCGTGGTCACCGTGATCGAGGTTGACCGACCCAACCGCCAGACCCGCCACCTCGCCCAACGCTGCCACCACCTCGACACCGACCTGCACACCCTCACCCACGCCATCGCACCCAGCCTGCTCGAACAGTTCGGCGTCGGCCCCGACGTCGTCGCCCAACTCCTTCACCACCGCCGGCGACAACCCCGACCAGACTCCGAAGTCAGAAGCACGTCATCGCCCCCGGAAGACCCAGCGGCCGAGACCTGCTGGCCATCCGTCGCGTTCGGACAACCGACAGGGCGTGGCCCCGCACCAGAACCGACGAATCGGCAGATGACTTTCCACAGGTTGCGGCGGCAAGGGGGCCGAGTGGGGAGCGGCGGGTCTTGACAGGGGGAATGTCGAGGCTTAGTTTGTGGCTAAATTTAGTGCCGAACTAAGTGAGCGGAGAGCGGCGTGGTTGGTGTGCAGGGGCCGGCGCCACGGGGTGATCTGGTGCCGTCGGGAATCGTCGGGCTGCTCGGTACGCAGGGCCCGACCTCGCGGACCGACATCGCCCGGGCACTCGGACTCAGCCCGGCGACCGTGACCCAGGTGACCAAGGACCTGATCGCCCGCGGCCTGGTGGAGGAGCTGGAGTCGGTCCCGTCACGTGGCGGACGTCCAGCTCGGCTGCTCGGTCTGCTCCGCGGGGCCGGGGTCGCGCTGGGCGCCAAGGTGACCGCTGACCATGTCGCGATCGTCACCGTCGAGCTGGACGGCACGGTGCGCTCCTCCACCTCCCACGAGTTCGCGCCGCACGCCGACGACGCGCTGGCCCGCCTCGGCGGGATCCTCGCGCAGGAGGTCGCCGGCTTGTCGGATCGCCTGCTGGGTGTCGGGGTCGGCATACCGGGCTCCGTCGACTCGCAGGCATCGGGCATCGTCGACGCGCCCACGCTCGGCTGGCAGGCGGCACCGGTCGGACCTGCCCTGCGGACCGCGATCGGTACGCCGGTGCTGGTGGACAACGACGTGAACACCCTGGCAGCGGCCGAACGGTTGTACGGGATCGGCCGGGACCACTCGTCGTACCTGGTGGTGACGATCGGGCGCGGCATCGGCTGCGGGATCGTCGTCGACGGCGGGATCTACCGCGGCGCCAACGGCGGTGCCGGCGAGATCGGGCACATCCCCGTGTCGGAGGACGACCTGCCCTGCGACTGCGGTTCGACCGGCTGCCTCGAGGCTCACATCGGCGCTGCCGGGCTGCTGCGGACGGCACGCGCGCGCGGTGCGATCGGTCCCCGCGGCCGCCTGTCGGGACTGTTGCGCGCGGCAACGACCGGCGACCCGCTCGCGAAGGCGGTGTACGCCGAGGCCGGCGCGCTGCTCGGCCGGACGCTGGCCGGGGTGATCCACACGATCGATCCCGAGGTTGTCGTCTTGATGGGTGAAGGAGTGGACGGATGGGAGTTCTGGCGGACCGGGTTCGAGCCATCCTTCCGGCGATCGTTGCTGCCGGCCCGCAGAGGACTGCCGGTGGTGGTCGAGCCGTGGAGCGAGGACCAGTGGGCTCGCGGCGCCGCCTCGCTGGTGCTGTCGTCCCCGTTCGACTCCGCGGGCAACGGGGGCGAGCAGAGCCGCCTGGTCCGGGCCCGGCTGGGAACCGGCACCCGATGAGACGGTCCGCCGGAAGCCCGCGCCAGATGAGACGGTCCGCCGGAAGCCCGCGCCAGACGAGACTGTCCGCCGGGAGACTGCGCCCGATGAGATGGTCGGTGGGGAAACGGCGCCCGGTGAGACGGCCGGCGGCGACCCGTCGCAACGAGCTCGGCTGGGTGTTGTTCTTCCTGCTGCCGAGCGCGGTCCCGCTGTTCGTCTTCACGCTGGTGCCGATGGTCTCCTCGCTGTGGGTCAGCCTGCACAGCTGGAACCTGATCTCCCCGATGGAATGGGTGGGAGTGGGCAACTATTCGGACCTGGTCACCGACCCCACGACCCGCAGCGTCTTCCTGCACACCCTGCTGTACGTCGTCGGCTACCTGCCGATCGTGTACGCCGGCGGACTAGGCCTCGCCCTCGCCCTCAACCAGCGGCTGAAGGGTCGCGCCTTCTTCCGTGCGACGTACTTCCTCCCCGTGGTGACCAGCTGGGTGGTCGTCGCCCTGGTGTGGAAGTGGCTGCTCAACCCCACGAACGGCCTGGTGAACCAGGTGCTCGGCGCGCTCCACCTGCCTCAGCCCGGGTGGTGGACGGACCCGGGCTGGGCGCTGCCGGCGGTGATCTTGTCCTCGGCGTGGAAGGACCTCGGTTTCGTGATGGTGATCCTGCTGGCCGGCCTGCAGGCCATCCCGGCGGACTTCTACGAGGCCGCAAAAGTGGACGGCTCCAACGCCTGGCAACGCTTCTGGCGGATCACGCTGCCGCTGCTGTCGCCGTCGACGTTCTTCGTGGTGGTGATCTCGCTGATCAACGGCTTCCAGGTGTTCGACCAGGTCTACGTGATGACCGCGGGCGGCCCCTCCGGGTCGAGCCAGGTTGTGGTCGGCCAGATCTACGACCTGACCTTCCGGTACGGCCGGGCCGGCGAGGCGTCCGCGCTGTCGTGGATCCTGTTCGCCCTGGTCCTGGTCATCACCGTGATCCAGGTCCGCGGCCAGCGGCGGTGGGTGCACTATGCGTGACACGACCTCGCTGCCCGCTCGCCTCGCGTTGTACGCCGCTGTGCTGGTCGGCGCGGCGATGATGCTCTTCCCGTTCCTGTGGACAGTCATCACCTCGATCACGCCGGAGGGTTCCCTCGCCGACGGACCGACGCTGGTGGTGGACGACCCGACACTCGGCGCCTACCGGGCCCTCCTCGACGCGCTGCCGATGTGGCGGATCGTCCTCAACTCCCTCGGTGTGGCGATCTGCTCGACGCTGCTGCAGCTGGTGACCGGCTCGATGGCGGCGTACGCGTTCGCCAGGCTGACCTTCCCGGGCCGCAACATCGTGTTCGGCTTCTACCTCGCGACGCTGATGGTGCCGCTGCAGGTGCTGGTGGTTCCGCTGTTCATCGAGATGAAGACGCTGAACCTGCAGGACACCTATTTCGCCCTGCTGGCGCCGACGATCGCCTCGGCTTTCGGGGTTTTCCTGTTGCGCCAGGCGGTCACCGCCGTACCGACGGAGCTGGACGAGGCGGCCACCATCGACGGCGCGGGACACCTGCGCATCTTCACCACCATCGTGCTGCCGCTGATCCGGCCCGCACTCGCCACCGTGGCGGTGTTCGCGTTCATGGGCAGCTGGAACAGCTTCCTGTGGCCGCTGGTCGTGATCAGGTCGCCCGAGTTCATGACCCTCCCACTGGGCCTGTCCACCTTGCAGGGCCAGTTCACCACCCGCTGGGACGTGGTGATGGCGGGATCCGTCGTCTCCATTGTGCCGATCGCGATCGTCTACCTGCTGGCCCAGCGCCACATCATCGCCGGTGTCGCACACACCGGCATCAAGTGAGAGGAACCACCATGCGCCTATTGAAGTCGGCGGCGGTCGCCGCCGCGCTCACCCTGGCCGTCGCCGCCTGCGGGCAGGGCTCGGCCACCAAGCAGGAGGCCGCGCCGGACGGCAAGACCGTCGTGCGCTACATGAACTTCTCCGCCAACGATGGCCACGAGAAGGACCTGACCGCGATCGTCAACGCGTTCCAGACCGCCAACCCCGGCATCACCGTCCAGGTCGAGACGGTGCCGTACGCCAACTACTTCACCAAGCTGCAGACGGCTGTAGCCGGCGGCACCGCGGCCGACGCGTTCGAGCTGAACTACGAGAACTTCGTGACGTATGCGAAGAACGGCTCGCTCGCCGAGCTGAAGGATGTCGACTCCTCGGTCTACAAGAAGTCGCTGTACGACGCCTTCACCGATGGCGGCAGGCAATTCGGCGTACCGGAGTCGTTCTCCAACGTGGTGCTCTTCTACAACAAGTCCCTCCTCAAGAAGGCCGGGGTCGCCGAGCCGACAGCCGACTGGACCTGGGCCGACGAGCAGGCGGCGGCGCAGAAGCTGACGAACAAGGCGCAGAAGGTCTGGGGCGACTACCAGCCGGTCTCCTACAACGAGTTCTACAAGGTGCTCGCCCAAAACGGCGGCGAGTTCCTCAACGCCGACCGGACCGAGGCGACCTTCAACTCCCCGCAAGGTGTGGCGGCCGCGAAGTTCCTCATCGACAAGGTCGGCAAGACGATGCCGACCGAGGCCGACGGCGCGGGCACACCCGATTTCGACTCCAAGCTGTTCAAGTCCGGCAAGCTCGCGATGTGGCACACCGGCATCTGGATGTTCTCCGCGATGGCCGACGCCCCGTTCGACTGGGACGTCGTGGTCGAACCCGGCAGTACGACGAAGGCTTCGGCGATGTTCGTGAACGGGCTCGTCGTCTCCGCGGCGAGCAAGAACCAGCAAGCCGCGCAGAAGTGGGTCACCTTCCTCGCCTCCTCCGACGAGACCACCAGGACCCGGCTGGCCACCTCGTGGGAGCTCCCGCCGGTCGCCGACGAGGCCAAGCTGGCGGCCTACCTGGAGCAGCCGAAGCCCGCGAACCGTGAGGCCGTCTTCTCGGCCCTCGAGGCGACGGTCCTGCCGCCGGTGATCGAGCGCCAGCAGGAGATGCAGGACCTGGTCACCCAGGAGCTCACTGCCGCCGCGGCCGGGCGCAAGCCGGTGGAGAAGGCGCTCGCGGATGCTCAGACCAAGGTCAACGGCCTGCTGAAGAAGTGACCGACCCCATGATCTCGACCACCCTCGACCTGCACGAGCTGACCCGCCTGCGCGAGCTGGCCAGGCACAGCCATGCGGTCATCACCGGCTACCAGGATCCCGGTGGGGCGTATCCGGCCGGGCCGACGTTCTCGGCGTACCGCGGCTATGCCTGGCTGCGCGACGGCGCCTTCACCGCGGAGGGTGTCTCCCGGTACGGCGACGTGGCGTCGGCAGACCGGTTCCACACCTGGGTGGACGGGGTGCTCCGGCGCCGCCGCGGGCAGGTCGACGACCTGCGCGCGGCGCTCCACCGGGGCCGGGTCCCGCCGGACGAACAACTGCTGCCGACCAGGTTCACCTTCGGCGGTGACGACGGCTCGGACCCGTGGTGGGACTTCCAGACCGACGGGTACGGCATGTGGCTGTGGTCCGTCGTCTGCCACGCGGACCGGCACGGCTCGGACCTGGAGCGGTGGCGTGACGGGATCGACGTCGCTGTCGACTACCTGCTCGCCTTCTGGGACCGGCCCTGCTACGACTGGTGGGAGGAGCACGTCGAGCACCGGCACGTCTCCACCCTCGGAGCCATCCACGGTGGCCTGACCGCGATCGCCGACCGGACGGCCGACCCGGACGCGGTGCGCGCGGTGGCCGCACAGATCCGTGCGCTGGTCCGATCCGAAGGAGTGGCGGACGGTCACCTGACCAAGTGGCTCGGCAGTGCGGAGGTGGATGGTTCGCTGTCCTCGTGCGTGGTGCCCTTCGGCTTGGTTGCCCCCGGCGACGAACTGGCCGCCGGCACGCTGGCGGCGGTGGCACGCGAGCTCGACGTCGATGGTGGCGTGCACCGGTTCAGGGCGGACGTGTTCTACGGCGGAGGCCAGTGGCTCCTGCTGTCCGCCCTGCTGGGATGGAACCTGGCCACTCAGGGCGATGTCGCGGGCGCCCTGCGACACCTGCGGTGGATCGCGAACCACGCGGATCCAGCCGGGCACCTGCCCGAGCAGGTGCCCGACCACCTGCTGCACCCGGCCTCGCGGGACGAGTGGATCGCACGCTGGGGCGTGGCGGCCAGCCCCTTGCTCTGGTCGCACGGGATGTACCTGATTCTCGCCGACGAGCTCGGCATCACCTCCAAGGACGACTGACTGATGATCACGCACCGCCCGCACGGCATCGAGCATCCGTACGCGACCTCGCCGGACCAGCGCGTACCGGTCGTCCCCCTGCAGGGGCAGGTGGTGCGACTGGGGGTCGTCGCCACCCCCGAGGTCGATCGGGTCACGTGCGAGTGGGGTTCGAGGGAGCTGACGCTCCAGCCCGCCGGGGCGATCACCGAGGATGCCGCCGCGCTCGCCGGCGGCGAAGGACACCTCGGTGAAGCGCAGGCGAACGCGCTCGGCGGCGAGGGCGGCTGGTCCGTCGACAGTCCGCCCGTGACGGAGCCGATCCGCTATCGCTTCCACGCCTACGGCCCGGCGGGGGCTGTCGAGACCACGGACTGGTTCGACGTTGCGCCTGCCGCCTGGACCGCGGATGCCGTCGGCACTGTGACCGGCGGTGCTGCTCGTGTGCGGGACGTCGAGTGGCTGGTGTCGGCGGCCGGCGTGCACCGCGCCCGCTTCTCGTTCGAGCTGGGCCCGGACGACCACCTGGTCGGCTTCGGTGAGCGGTACGACGTCCTGGACCAGCGGGGCCGATCGCTCGACGCTGTCGTGTTCGAGCAGTACAAGTCGCAGGGCGTGCATGGCCGGACCTACCTCCCGATGCCGTTCGCGCACGTGATCGATGCTGCAGGCAACGGGTGGGGCTTCCACCTGCGCACGTCGCGTCGTACCTGGTACTCGTCCTCGGCGGACCGGCTGACGGTGGAGGTCGAGCTGGGCCCTTCGCCGGAGGTCGTGCTGGCGACCTACGAAGGTGGGCCAACGTCCGTGCTCAAGGCGTTCCTCGATGAGGTCGGCCGGGCCGAAGAGCTGCCGTCCTGGGTCTTCCGGCTCTGGGCCTCGGGAAACGAGTGGAACACCCAGCAGATCGTCATGGCGCGGATGGACTCGCACCGCGACCTGGCCATCCCGGTCGGCGCGGTCGTGATCGAGGCCTGGAGCGACGAGGAGGGCATCACCATCTTCCGTGACGCCCGCTACGAGGTCACCGCCGACGGCAGCGCGCACAAGGCGAGCGACTTCACCTATCCCGCCGACGGCGCCTGGCCGGACCCGAAGGCCCTGATCGACGAGCTGCATGCCCGCGACATCAAGGTGATCCTGTGGCAGATCCCCTTGCAGAAGACCGAGTTCGAGGTCGGCCAGGTCGCCGCGGACGCCGAGGCGATGGTCCGGGAGGGTCACGCCGTCCTCGAGGCGGACGGTTCGGCCTACCACAACCGCGGCTGGTGGTTCCCGCAGGCGCTGATGCCGGACCTGTCCGTCCAGCGCACCCGGGACTGGTGGACGGACAAGCGCAGGTACCTGGTCGAGGACCTGGACGTCGACGGGTTCAAGACCGATGGCGGTGAGCACGCCTGGGGTCACGACCTGCGATATGCCGACGGCCGTCGCGGTGCCGAGGGCAACAACCTCTTCCCGGTCCACTACGCGAGGGCGTTCGGCGATCTGCTCCGGTCCGCGGGCAAGGCACCGGTGACCTTCTCCCGGGCCGGATTCACCGGCTCCCAGGCGCACGGCATCTTCTGGGCCGGCGACGAGGACTCGACCTGGGAGGCGTTCCGCTCGTCCGTGACCGCCGGGCTGACCGCGGCCTCCTGCGGGATCGTCTACTGGGGCTGGGACCTGGCCGGGTTCTCCGGATCCGTGCCGGACGCCGAGCTGTACCTGCGCGCCGCGGCAGCCTCCACCTTCATGCCGATCATGCAGTACCACTCGGAGTTCAACCACCACCGCCGCCCGCTCCGGGACCGCACGCCTTGGCACGTCGCCGAAACCTCCGGCGACGATCGCGTCGTACCTCTGTTCCGCCGCTACACCGAACTGCGCGAGAGGCTCGTGCCGTACCTGGCCGAGCAGGCGGCTCGTACCATCGCCACCGACCGGCCCCTGATGCGGCCGCTGTTCTTCGACCACGGAGACGAGCCGGCCGTCTGGGACCACCCGTTGCAGTACCTCCTCGGCGACGACTTCCTGGTCAACCCCGTCAC
Source organism: Kribbella sp. (assembly GCA_035759015.1). Taxonomy (GTDB): domain Bacteria; phylum Actinomycetota; class Actinomycetes; order Propionibacteriales; family Kribbellaceae; genus Kribbella. The sequence goes on along the minus strand of DASTVQ010000132.1, from coordinate 13,495 downwards.
GGAACCGGGCGCGACCTCCTGGGAGACCTACCTGCCCGCAGGTGACTGGGTCGACGTGTGGTCGGGCGAACACCTTGCGGGAGCCGCGACGGTGAGCCGTGACGTCCCTCTCGAGGTGCTACCGGTCTACTGCCGAGCCGATCGCTGGCCGGTTCGATCCAGCCTCTTCGCCTGACCACGCCGCCTGCCTGCTCAGACGAGCGGCCTACCTCGGCGGCAATGTCCGCCCAAGCGGCGTAGACCCGGTCGACCACCGCACGCACCGCTTGGTCGGACCTTTCAAGACAGGCAGACCCGACCGCGGCTCGAAAGGAATCGGTCCCGAGCGTTACTTTCGTCCGAGACCTGTGACGCCCGGCGCGCTGGCACGGGTCACGACCACACCGACTCGCTGATGGCGACTCCGAGGAACGCGCCGCCGAGGCCGGCGACGATGCTCGCTGCGACGTTCGCCGCGGCGAAGAACCTCGCGTCCTGCTCGATCAGCCGCAGCGTCTCGTACGAGAACGTCGAGTAGGTGGTCAGCGCCCCGCAGAAGCCGGTGCCGACCAGGAGCTGCACGTCCTTCGGCATCGTGCCCGCACTCGCGGCGCCGGCCACGAAGCCGAGGATCAGCGAGCCGATGACGTTCACGGTGAAGGTGCCCCAGGGAAACACCGTGTCGTGGCGGGCCTGTACCGCGCGGTCTGTCAGGTAGCGCAACGGTGCGCCGACGGCGGCCCCGGCGATCACCAGCAGCAGCCTCACCGAGCCTCCCCGCCGGCGTCGGGAGTCACGGTGTCCGGTTCGCGGCCGACGTACCTGATCACCTCGCAGTCGTCGAGGATCACCAGGCCCTCGGTGACGAGCTCGTCGAGCTGAGGCAGGAACGCGCGGATCCGGTCGTGGGTGTCGATGATGAGGACGACCACGGGCAGATCCTCACTGAGGCTGAGCAGCCGGGTGGTGTGGATCCGGTTGGACGCACCGAAGCCCTCGACGCCGCGCAGCACCGTGGCGCCGGCCAGGCCGGCCGCGTGGGCGCGGTGGACGATCTCGGTGTACAGCGGTCTGTGGTGCCAGCGGTCGGACTCGCCGACCATGATGGTGAGCCGAAGGGCGGTCCCGGTGAGTCTCATCGCAGCCTCCTGTTGACCAGGCTTCGTGTCGTGTGTGCGGTGACCCAGACCGCGAGGAGGGCGCCGGCCGCGGTGCCGCCGAGGTAGACGAGCGCCGTGCCCGGATGCCGGTCCGCGACCAGTCGCTGGATGTCGACGGTATAGGTCGAGAACGTCGTGAAACCGCCCAACACCCCGGTACCGAGAAACGGCCGCAGCAGCCGCTGCCCGGTCCAGACGTCCGACACCATCACCATCAGGACGCCGATCAGCGCACAGCCGACGACATTGACGGCGAGAGTGGCCCACGGCAACGAGCCGGGCGCCGCCGGCCACGCCGTTCCGATCAGATATCGCGCGGCCGCGCCCGCTGCCCCACCGAGCGCGATGACTGCCAGGACGGCGGAGTCATCGATCCACCGGCGGGGAGCACGGGCGAGGCGAAGGTCGACGTCCGGGTCGACCGGCTCACGCGGCGACGGGTCGGCCTGTTGGCGCTGCAAGGGCTTTTCCTCCCTACCTGGTCAGGGCCGCGCCGGCACAGCGCGGGCGCGAGGACGTCAGGTAGGGACTGTTGGCCACCCGGGCGGGTGACGGTTCGGTCCGGCGAGCCCCACCGCCGGTCGCACCGCACGAGTGTACCCACGGCCCGGGCGGCGTCAGGCCAGGGACACCAGCTCCTGGTAGTCCGCGCTCCACAAGTCCTCGGTCGCGTCGGGCAGCAGCAGCACCCGATCCGGCCGCAGCGCCTCGATGGCCCCCTCGTCGTGAGTCACCATCACGATCGCGCCGGGATAGGTGCTGACCGCCCCGAGCACCTCGCCGCGCGAGGCGGGATCGAGGTTGTTGGTCGGCTCGTCCAGCAGCAGCACGTTGGCCCCGGAGTGCACCAGGCCGGCCAGCGCCAGCCGCGTCTTCTCGCCGCCCGAGAGCACCCGGGCCGGCTTCTCGGCGTCGTCGCCGCTGAAGAGGAACGCCCCGAGCACGTGCCTGGCCTCGCCGTCGGTCAACCCTGGCGCCGCTGCCGCCAGGTTCTGCCGCACCGTGCCGGCAGGGTCGAGCGTGTCGTGCTCCTGCGCGAAGTATCCCAGGCGCAGGCCGTGACCATGCACCACGCGACCCCCGTCCGGACGCTCGTGCCCGGCCAGCACCCGCAGCAGAGTCGTCTTGCCTGCGCCGTTGAGGCCGAGGACGACCAGGCGGCTACCCCGGTCCACGGCGAGGTCGACCCCGGCGAGTACCTGCTGACCTCCGTACGCCTTCGTCAGGCTAATGGCGCCCAGCGGCGTCCGCCCGCACGGAGCCGGCTCGGGCAGGCGAATCCGAGCCACCTTCTCCGTACGACGTACCGGGTCCAGGTCCGCGAGCATGCGGTCCGCGCGGCGAGCCATGTTCTTCGCCGCGACGGCGGTCGACACGTTCGAGCGCATCTTGTCCGCCTGGCTGTGCAGCGCCGCGGCCTTGCGCTCCGCGTTGGCGCGTTCCCGCGTCCGGCGCCGCTGGTCGGTCTCCCGCTGGGTGAGATAGGTGTGCCATCCGGTGTTGTGGATGTCGATCGTGGCGCGTTGCGGGTCCAGGTGGAAGACGCGGTTGACGGTGTCGGCCAGCAAGCCGGTGTCGTGGCTGATCACCACCAGACCGCCCTGGTGCGCCGCGAGGAACGTCCGCAACCACTGCACCGAGTCGGCGTCGAGGTGGTTGGTGGGTTCGTCCAGCAGCAGCGTGCCGCGCTCGGCGAAGAGGATGCGGGCCAGTTCGACCCGCCGCCGTTGACCGCCGGACAGCGCGCCGAGGGGCTGCGCCATGGCCCGGACCGGCAGACCCACGCCCGCGGCGACTCTGGCCGCCTCGGCCTCGGCGGCATAGCCCCCACCGGCCTGGAATGCCGCCTCTGCCTTGGCATACGCGCTCATGGCCAGGTCCTGGTCAGCAGGGCGGACGGCCTCGCTCATCGCGGTCTCGGCTGCCCGCAGGGCGCGAACAGCAAGATCCAGCCCGCGCGCGGACAGGATGCGGTCGGTGACGGTCGTGGCCGGATCTGCGGCCCCGGAGTCCTGCGGCAGATAGCCGAGCGAACCGGTGGAGGTGATGGTTCCGGCCGCCGGCCGGTCCTCCCCTGCCAGAGTCTTCAGCAGGGTGGTCTTGCCCGCGCCGTTGCGGCCGACGAGACCGATCCGGTCGCCGGGGCTGATGTGGAAGGAGAGGTCGGCAAGGAGAAGGTTGGCGCCGACACGAATGTCGACACCGCGAACGGTGATCATGGCAATACGCTCCGCAATAGCTCGAGGACACACGAATGGCGTGGGAGGCCACCCCTTTCGGGCATCCCCCACGGCCACCCCCCACCCTGAGCTTTGCTTGTGGAAAACCTCCCGGCGGTTCGTCGCATCTGGTGCACCAACGCGGCGAGTCCGCACCAGACCCGACGAACCGGCTGAAGGTTCTCCACAGATTGGCCGGACGGAGCAGGCGCCGCTTCGCGGTCAGGTGTGCTCGACCGGGAGTCCGACGGTCAAGCATCGCCTCGGTCTGGACCTGCCGATCTGGAAGCAGTGCCTGCACGTCGTGTACGCCGTGCTCGACCCCCGCGTCCGCCTGCACTGAGGCACGGCCTCACAGGCTGAAGACCACCTTGAGGTCATCGGCGATCAGCCGGACGGCATGACCGGCTGCCGACAGCCCGCCGGAGAAGCTGAGGAAGGCGTGCATCGTGGCCTCGTACTCCACCTGTCGTACGTCGACGCCGTCCGCACGGAGCCGGGCGGCGTACTGCCTCGCATCGTCGCGAAGGGGATCGCGTCCTGCCCCGATCACCAAGGTCGGCGGAAGGCCTGCGAGGGTCTCCGCGCGGAGCGGGGCGACGTACGGGGTGATCTCCTGGCCGGCCAGGTACTGCCGGTCCGACCACTCGTCCGCCTCGGCCGACAGGAAGTCGCCGTCGAAGAGCCGGGCGGACTCGGTACCCGACCCGAAGTCGAGCACCGGGTAGCAGAGGATCTGCCGGCTGACGGCAGGCAACCGGTCGTCGCGTGCCAGCAGGCAGGCCGCGGCGACGAGATTGCCACCAGCGCTCTGTCCGCCCGCCGCCACCCGCCCGTCACCGCCGATCATCGTGCCGTGCTCGATCAACCACCGCAGCGCGTCGTACGTGTCGTGGAGCGCAGCAGGGAAGGGATCCTCGGGCGCGAGCCGGTACTCCAGGGAGGCGACCGTCACCCCGGCTTCGACGGCAAGCCGCGAGCAGACCGGATCAGTGTGCTTGGCGGCGCCACCGACGAAGCCGCCGCCGTGCAACCAGAGCAGCAGGGGCTGCGCCTGCCGCGAGGCCACCCGATGAAGACGGATCGCTGTCGGGCCGCCCCGGAGCGGCAGGTACAGCTCGGCAACCTCCGCGCGCGGATCGGGGCTGCCGGACAGCGCTGGATCCGGCTCCCCCGAGCGGGCGGCTCGAAGGGTCTCGTAGGTGAACGGCTCCGGCTTGCCGATCAGGTCGAGCAGGCGTGAGCTCTCCCCCTCGAACCCCGGCTGCCGGATGAGCTCGACACCCGTCATGACGACACCTCCGTACCGCGGCGAAACAGGAACACAGCGATCGCGACGATCTTGCGCATGCCGGCAGCCTTCGCACCAGCGCAGGCTTGGCAGACCAGCCATGTCCGCGCGGCATGGCTCCGCCCGTCCCGCCGGGCAGGACTACGCTGCGGTCCGGGACCGGATTGGTTCGCAGGCCGGAGGAGGAGCCGTGAAGATCGCTGTGTACGGCGCCGGCGGGATCGGTTGCTACGTGGGCGGCAGGCTGGCCGCCACGGGGTCCGAGGTGACGCTGGTCGGCCGGCAGTGGGCCGCCGACGAGATCGCCCGGAACGGTCTGCGGCTGACGGACTGGCAAGGCGCGGATCTTCGCGTGCCGGCGGCTGACGTGCGGTTCGAGACCCAGCCGTCCGGTGCCACCGAGGCGGACCTGGTGCTGGTCACGGTGAAGTGCGCGGCCACTGCGGCGGCGGCCGAGGAACTGGCCGCGGTCCTCAAACCAACGGCCGTCGTGCTCTCCCTGCAGAACGGGCTGCACAACGCCGACGTGCTGCGCGAGCGGCTGCCCAACCAGGTCGTCCTGGCCGGGATGGTGCCCTTCAACGTGCTGAAGCGCGGGAACGGCACCTTCCACCAAGGCACCGAGGGCGGTCTCGAGGTGGAGCAGCACCCGGCGCTCTCGGCGTACGCCGACGCCTTCGAGCGGGCCGGGCTGCCGCTGACCCAGCACGCCGAGATCCTGCCGGCGCAGTGGGCGAAGATGCTGCTCAACCTGAACAACGCGGTCAACGCACTGTCGAACCTGCCCCTGCGCGACGAGCTTGCTCAGCACAGCTATCGCCGATGCTTCGCCGCGGCGCAGGCGGAGGCGCTGTCACTCCTGCATGCGGTGGGGATCGTCCCGGCCCGGCTGGTGGCGTTACCGATAGACCGGATGCCGGGCCTGCTGCGGCTGCCCGACTTCGCCTTCCGCCGGCTGGCGAGGAGGATGCTGGCGATCGACCCGGTGGCCAGGTCGTCCATGTGGGAGGACCTGCAGGCGGGGCGCCGTACCGAGGTGGACCAGCTCAACGGCGAGGTGGTCCGGCTCGCGGCGTCCATCGGCCGCAAGGCGCCGGTCAACCAGCGTCTGGTCGAGCTGGTCCACGAGGCCGAGTCGGGCGGTCGCCGCTCCTGGTCGGGACCGGACCTGCTCGCCGCCCTGACTGCTAACCTGGCCTCGTGACGCACCGATTCGCGCGGTATCCACCGGCTCTGGGCAGGGCCGGCGTTTCGTAGCACCCCGAGTCGTCCGACACCCAGAGCCTCCGAGGCAGGAACCAGCCGGTCCCTGCCTCTTTCCACGTCTTCAGCCAGGCGGGAGGTCCCGGGTCCTCTCGCCGTCCAGCCCGAGGGGATCCCATGACCAGCGCCCACGCCGTCGTCGAACGGCTGCGACGAACCACCGACACCATCGTCGGCGAGTCCGACCTGCTCGAGCGGCTCGACTCCGGCCGCCCGTTGCGGATCAAGTACGGCGTCGACTGCACCGCGCCGGACCTCCATCTCGGCCACGCCGTGAACCTCTGGATGATGCGCTACCTGCAGGATCTCGGCCACCGGGTCGTCTTCCTGCTCGGCGACCTGACCACCCGGATCGGTGACCCGACCGGACGGTCCGAGACCAGGCCGGTGCTCGGCCCGGCCGAGATCGATGCGAACGCCGCGTCGTTCCTGGCGCAGGTGTCGCTGGTGCTGCGCACCGATCCCGAGGTCTTCGAGGTGCGCCGGAACTCGGAGTGGTACGGCGCGATGGACATCGCCACCCTGCTGCAGTTGTTCGGCCAGGTGACCCACGCCCAGCTGATGGCGCGGGACATGTTCCGCGAGCGCGTCGCCGCGGGCCGCGAGATCGGCCTGCACGAGCTCACCTACCCGGTACTGCAGGGCTACGACAGCTTCGCGATGGACAGCGACCTGACCATCGTCGGCTCCGACCAGTTGTTCAACGAGCAGCTGGGCCGGCACTTCCAGCAGCGGCTGGGCGCGGACCCGCAGGCCGTCATCACCACCACGATCACCCCGGGGATCGATGGCGGGCCGAAGCAGTCCAAGTCCCTGAACAACTACATCGGCCTGACCGACACGCCGGCCGACAAGTTCGGCAAGCTGATGAGCCTCCCCGACGAACTGGTCCGCCAGTACGGCGTCGTCTACACCGACCTGCCGCTGCCCACGGTCGAAGCGCTCGGCGAGCTCGCTGCCGAAGGGGGCCGGTCCGCCCGCGACGCGAAGCTGCAACTGGCCGAGAGCGTGGTCAGCCGATACCACGGCGACGAGACCGCGGCTGCAGAGCGGCACAACTTCACCCTCGTGTTCTCCGAGCGCAGCCAGCCCGCGGAGATCCCCGACCTGCTCATCGCGGATCGGGAGCCGACCCTGCTCGCTCTCCTCCGGGCGGCGAGCCCAGGGACCAGCAACTCCGAGCTCAGGCGACTGGTCCGGCAAGGTGGCGTGTGTCTGGACGGCGAGAGACTGACCGATCCCGACCAGCTCGTCCAGCTGCGCGAGGACGGCAGCGCGGTACTCAGGTCGGGTCGTCGCCGCTGGCACCGGGTCAGCCTCGCGCGCTGACCCGCCGTTCGGCACCTGTCAGGGCGTGAAGACGTACGGGGTCGAGGTGGTGACGGCAACGAATCCGAGTCGTTGCAGGATCGGCCTGCTGTCATCGGACGCGTCGACGTTCAGGTAGCGGCAGCCTCGTTCCACAGCACGGGCGGCGCGAACGGCGACCAGCGCCTTGTAGAGGCCCTTCCGCCGCCATGCGGCGAGGGTTGATCCACCCCACAAGCCGGTGAAGTCCGTGCCGGGCACGTGGACCGACCAGGCGGCGGACACGACGTGTGCGTCCGCCTCGGCGACGTAGACATCCACCAGCCCGGGTTCGGCCGCGACCTGGTCCGCCAGCTCGGCGGCGAGCCAGCTCCAGTCCTCGTCCCAGACCTCCGACTCCAGCCGGGCGATGCGCTCGAAGTCGGCCGGTTGGTCCGTATGGCGGATCACCACCCCCTGCGGGAGGGCCGGCCGGCCGAGCGCGGCGACGATGGCGGAGCTCTCCGCGATCACGATGGTCTCGCTGTCCTCCGGCACAAAACCGGCGCCCTGGAGGCGCGTCGACAGGTCCGCCGGCAGGTCATGCGAACGCACAGCCCACTCGACTGCTTTGCCCTTGCCGGCGAAGAAGTCCCGCTGCCGGATGATGAGGGCGTCCAGCTCGGCACCCTCGATCCCAGCCAGCGAGCGGTACCTGATGGCACCGCGTCGCGGGTACTCCACCCGCACGAGTGGACCGTCCACCGAGCTCGGTAAGCGGTCTGCTGCGCTCGGGCCGCGCAACTGCTCGTCGTACGCGGCGAGGAGTCTCGCGCGATCGATACCCATTTTGTGGCTCCCAGCTCAACCGTCGAAGGCGGGTGACAACCGGCACCCCTCCTCAGTCTGGCACCGCCGCTTTCCCGACTTTGTGCCGCCGACGGGGCACCCGGCGTAGGGGTCAGGTCGCCGGGGCGAACCAGGTCAGCGGATCGTCGTCGACGTCGGCGGCACCGGCCGACACGAGGGCGCCGGTGACCAGCGTGCGCCGGTGTGCCGCGTAGGTGATGACGTGCCCGATCATCCCGGCTGCCGTGAAGACGTAAGGCGCCCGGCCGGTGGCGTCGACGAACGTGTCGTCGAAGCGGTTCTGCTCGCTGACCTCGCGTGTTGGGTGGACGAGATCTGCGACGAAGTTCACGAGACTCACCTGCTCTCTGGCCGGCAGCCGAAGACCGCCGGGTGGGTGGAAGTGCACCCCGTTGGGTGCGTCGATCTCCGGCGCGTTTTCAAGTCGGTAAGGGATCGACGGCCGGCTCCTTCGATTCGGTACGCCGCCGCGTGCGGCAGTTTCCGTGTCGCCATGGCTCATCGACGACCGCGTTCCTAGGTTGGTGAGGGTGAGCCTCCCGGCAGCCACGGCGACGCATCCGATCACCGATCGTGTGCCGCCCCACGCCTATTTCCTGGTGAGCGCGGTCTTCCACTACCTCGGGCCGGCCTTCGCGGTGTTGTTGTTCAGCCGGGTCCAACCGCTGGGCGTCGCCTGGCTGCGGATCGTCTCCGCCGCTATGGCGCTCTGGCTGTGGCGGCGGCCTTGGCGAAGCTGGCCAGGCCTCGGCGCCGATGTACGGCGGCTCCTGCTCGGCTGGGCCGCTGTGCTGGCGACGATGAACGCGACCTTCTACCTGGCGATCGACCGGCTCCCGCTGGGCACGGTGGCGGCGGTCGAGTTCCTGCCGGTGGTTGTGCTCGCCGCTGTCGCACTGCGATCCGTGCGGAACGGCGTCGCGCTCGTCCTCGCGGTGGGCGGGGTCTACCTGTTGACCGAGATCCGGCTGGTGACCGACACCGTCGGCCTTGTCTGCACGGGCGTGAACGCGCTGCTGTTCGCCGGGTACCTCGTGCTCGGTCACCGGATCTCGCGGAGCACGGCGATGACGGGGATCGACGGGCTGGCGCTCGCGATGGGTGCCGCGGCCGTGCTTGCGTTGCCGCTCGGGCTGACCCAGGCCGGTGCGGCGTTCGCCGACCCCAAGCTGCTGGCGGCCGCGGCAGGTGTGGGTATCTGCTCGTCGGTGATCCCGTACGTCTGCGACCAGCTCGCGATGGCTCGTCTGAGCCGGGGCAGCTTCGCCCTGCTGCTGTCGTTGCTGCCGGCAACAGCAGCGGGGATCGGACTGCTCGTGCTCGACCAGCGACCGCAGTGGCTGGAACTGCTCGGTATCGCCCTGGTGGTGACCGCCATGGGTGTGCACAGGAAGGAAGAATCGGCATGACCATGCGGTTCGGGGTCTTCGTACCCCAGGGCTGGCGAACGGACCTGACCGAGATCGCGGACCCGGTCGATCAGTGGGAGGCGATGACCGCGGTCGCCCGCGCCGCCGACGCGGGGCCGTGGGACTCGATCTGGCTCTTCGACCACTTCCACACCGTGCCGGAGCCGGTTCGCGCCTCGGTCTTCGAGGCGTGGACCACGACCGCCGCGCTGGCACGTGACACCAGCCGGGTGAACATCGGGCAGATGGTCGGCTGCAACGGGTACCGCAACCCCGCGCTGGTCGCGAAGATGGCCGCCACCGTGGATGTCGCCAGCCACGGCCGCCTGTATGCCGGGCTCGGCGCGGGCTGGGACGAGGCCGAGTGGAAGGCCTACGGCTACCCCTGGCAGGAACGCGGCGACCGGATGGGCTCCTTCAGCGAGGCCGTCGAGCTGATCAGCCGGCTGTGGACCGAGGACGACGTCGTGTTCCGCGGCCGCTACCACTCGGTCGACCGGCCGTACGTCGAGCCGAAGGGCGCGCGCAGGCCACACCCCGCCCTGTGGATCGGCGGTGGCGGTGAGAGGGTCACCCTCAAGCTGGTCGCGAAGTACGCCGACGCCTGCAACTTCGGTACCGGCGATCCAGCGACGATCAAGCACAAGCTGACGATCCTGAGCCAACACTGCGACGCGGTCGGCCGCGACTACGGCGAGATCATCAAGTCGACGAACATCAACGTCTTCCCGATCGGCAGCGGGGACGACCCGCACAAAGCGACGGCGAAGGCGCGAGGCCGCTACGGGCTGGACGAGTTCACCCGACTCGGCGCCGGTGGCACCCGTCCGGGCAGCCGAGCGCAGATCCGGACCACCAACGACATCGTGAACCACCTGGAGCAGTTGGCCGAGGTGGGCGTGGAGTACGTGAACGCCTACATCCCAGGCGTCGCCTACGACCACGAACCGCTGCACCGGTTCGCCGGCGACGTCGTACCGGCGCTCGGCTGAGCCCGGCTCAGCGATCGGCCTCCCGGATCACCTGGTCGACGATGCCCTGGGCTACGTCGTGGACCTTGATGTTGCCCGCCTGGGAGGTCCGGACCAGGAAGGCGAAGGCGCGATCCGGGTCGAGCCGGTAGCGCTCCATCACGATGCCGATCGCCTGGCCGATCAGGTTCCGCGTCGCCAGCGCCTGGTGCAGCGTCTCCGTGTGCCGCGCCCAGCCCATCGCCAGTGCGATCTGCCCGGCGAACAGCGCGCCGAGCTCCCACACCTCGGGATCGATCCCGTGCGAGGTCCACGAGTAGAGGTTCAGCGCGCCCCGGATGTTGGGATCGGCCCGGAACTGGAAGGCCAGCTGGGCGCCGAACCCCAGCTCCGCCGCCGCCGGACCGTACCGCGGCCACCGCGGATCGGCGGCCAGGTCCTCGCACGCGAGAACCGGTTCCTCCAGCGCGGCCTCCAGGCACGGCCCCTCACCGAAGGCGACCTGCAGCTCGTCCGCGCGCGTCGTCAGTGGATGCGTGGGCGCAAGGGTCTCGATCTTCTGCTCCCGGGTCGTGACCGAGACGCTGACCTCGTCGACGCCCGGGATGGTGTCCGCCGCGGCCCGCGTGATCAGCTCGAGCGTCTCGGACAGCTCCATCGGCGTCTGCAGGGAGGCCGCGACCTCGGTCATCACTCTCGCGAGGTGCACAGGCCCCGAGCCGGATTCCATGGTCGTCCTCCCCTCGTGCCAACCGATCGGCCGCCTCCAGTCTGCCGCACTGTCGCCCGCCCGCGGCCTTGGGCACAACCTAACGCCGCCGGCGGTCGTCAGCAGCCTCAAGCACCACGGCCATGACGGCGCACGTCCGGTCAAGCGCGGTGGCGATCATCCGGACCTGGTGCCCCGGCGGCCGCCGGCCGAAACAAGCGCGCGACTCGTCGGTTCCGGTCGTTGGCCGTACGATGTCAGCGGATCGATGACGGAAGACAGTCGTCGTCCAGCTGTTGCCGGAGGTGGGTGGATTGTCGACAGACAGGGGGCCGGCCGAGCTGGTGGCCGGGCTCGAGAAGTTGATGACGTCGATCGACGACCCGGATGATCTCGGCGGAGCCGCCGAGATCATCGAGGGCCTGACGACCCTGCGGCTGCTGCGAGAGACGCTGGCGAGCTGGGAACCGCGCCTGATCGGGGTCGCTCGACGCCGCGGCGCAAGCTGGGCGGAGATCGCCCCCGCGCTCGGCGTCGCGAGCCGGCAGGCCGCGGAACGCCGGTACCTGCGCCTGAATCCGAACCAGAACGCCGGCCTCACCGGCGAGGAGCGGGTCCAGGCCGCACGGGACCAGCGGGCCGGCGACCGTGCGGTGGCGGGCTGGGCGCGGGACAACTCCGCGCGGCTGCGCCGGCTCGCCGGCCAGATCACCGCCCTGGACGGGCTCGATGCTCACACCCAGCAGAGCGTGGACCGGCTCCACGACGCGCTGGGTACCGACGACTCCGCGGCATTGCTGGAGCCCCTCGCGCAAGCCGGTCCGCAGCTGCGTGACAGTCACCCCGCGCTGGCCGGCCAGGTCGCTGAGATCAGCGAGGACGCCGCGCAGCGCCGCGCAGTCACCAGACCCGGGCCCACGCCCGAAACCAAGGACCGTGGCATCACTTCGCCATGATCAACACTTGGGGTGCACTCTGCTTGATCCTGGTCTGCAGCCAGGTGAGCTGGCGAGCGGTGTCTTGCTGACGAGATGACACGATCTCGATCAGCTCGTGATCCCGCAGGCCTTGAGCCGCCTGGCCGATCACCGTCCAGGTGATATCGACGAACGACGCGAGCACGTAGAGGTCCTGCAGGTCTCGCAGCAACCCGATCCCTCCGGTCCTGGTGCCCCCGAACTCCGCGGCCTGCAACTGCTCGGGCTCCGGGTCCCGCTGCTCGCCGTACCGTTGGACCACCGGCGCGAGTGCCTCGACTTGCAGGTCCACCTGGCGCGCCAGGGACTCGCACTGGTAGTACACGTCCGGCTCGTCGCGGTGGTGCGAGCCGACCCGCCGGAACGCGTCGGCGAGCGCCTGCTCCGATTCGTGCAGGAGGCCGGTGTAGGTGGCCAGATGCATTGTCAGACCTCCTCGATCCTGGTGACCCGGACCGCCGCGAGCTTGAACAGTGGTTGCTTCGACACCGGGTCCCACTCGGTCAGCGTGAACTCGTTCGCCGCCGTCCGGCGATCGTCCGCTGCGTCCCAGTAGCCGAAGTGGAAGGGTACGAAGACCACTCCCGTCCGGACCGTGCCGATCCGCGCCGGGCCCTCCATCCAGCCGCGCTCCGACTCCACCCGCACCCGGTCGCCCTCGGCGATCTCCAGCTCGGCGGCGTCCGCGGCGGACAGTTCCACCCACACCGACGGCTCGGCCTGCCGCAGTTCGCGCGACCGGCCGGTCTTCGTCCGGGTATGGAAGTGGTACGGCGACCGTCCCGTCGTCGCGATCAGCGGGTAGTCCGCGGAGATCCACTCCGGCGGCTGCTGGAAGGCCGCCGCCTTCAGGAACGCCCGTCCGGCCGGCTCCTGCGCCTTGTACTGCTCCGGCGTGGTATCGCCGCCGGTCATCAGGTCGTGCCCGTAGTCCTCGCAGACGTCGGGGTCGGTCGGGAACACCGAGTCCTCGTAGAGCCGGTCGGTCCCCTCCGGAGCGCCCTCGGTGCACGGCCACGGGATCCCGCTGCCTCCGCGCAGAGCGTCGTACGTGAGACCGCTGTAGTCGCACGGCCTGCCCCGGCTGCACTCCTTCCACGCGTCGAACGCCTCCTCCGGCGTGCTCCAACCGATCAGCGGCTCGCCGTCCTTGTCCTGGAAGTCCATCCGGCGGGCGTACTCGAGGAAGATGTCCAGATCGCTGCGCGCCTCCCCCGGCGGGTCGACGGCCTGGTCCGACAGGTGCACGGTCCGGCTCGCGTTGGTGAACGTCCCCTGCTTCTCACCCCAGAGCGCAGCCGGCAGCACGACGTCGGCGTACTGCGCGGTCTCGGTCAGGAACCCGTCCTGGACGACGAGG
>DASTVQ010000131.1:0-4703 GCA_035759015.1 Kribbella sp. | reverse complement strand
ACTGCATCGCCTGAATTCCTTTGCCTGAAAGTCGTTGGTTTGGGTCCGTGGGTTAAACTGGGTACATTGTACGAAGTGTGGTGCTTCGACAAGATGGAGGCTGGTTTTGAGCGAGACGCAGAGCATGCCGGGTACGGCCGGGTTCGTGCCGAGTGAGGCGGATCTGGCGAGTGTGCAGGCCTGGTTCGAGCGGTACGACGGGCTGGCTGCGGCGCAGGACTACGAGGGGATGGCCGACCAGGCGGTGTTCCCGCTCAACGAGGTGACCGACGACGGCAAGGGCAACGCAAAGGCGGCGCAGTTCGACCGGGCCGGGTTCATCGCGCAGATGGCCGAGGTGATGGGCGGTGGCGGTGACGTGACGATGGAGACGACCCGGACGCCGCATTTCCTGTCCGGCAGCCTGGTCTTCGTGATCACGGACGGCACGATGACGTACGGCGGCCACACCCAGCCAATCCGCTACGGCGACCTGCTCCTCAAGGTGAACGGCGACTGGCGCTTCCAGTCCATGGTCCAGGGCGGCTGGGGCTGATCCAGCCCCGTTATGTCCGGAGGACTGGCGAAACGTCCCGCCAGTTCTTCGGACGTAGGTCAACTGACGTTGGGGAAAGTGTCGGTAGCGGTGGCTACTGTGTTCGAGAGATGAGGAAGCAGCACGGGTGGTATGACGAGCACGATGCCGAGCGCTGGGTGTCGGAGCCGGTCAAGCGGCCGGGCCGGACGGCGTTCGCGCGTGACCGTGCCCGGGTGCTGCACAGTGCCGCCCTGCGCCGGCTCGCCGCGAAGACCCAGGTCGTCACGGCCGGCAGCGACGACTTCGTCCGGAACCGGCTGACCCACAGCCTCGAGGTCGCGCAGATCGGTCGAGAGCTCGCCGGCGCCCTGGGCTGCGACCCCGACATCGTGGACGCCGCCTGCCTCGCGCACGACCTCGGCCATCCGCCGTTCGGGCACAACGGCGAGCGTGCGCTCGACCAGCTCGCCCAGGGCATCGGCGGGTTCGAGGGCAACGCGCAGACCCTGCGGTTGCTCACCCGGCTGGAGTCGAAGACGTTCGACCCGGCCGGGCGGAGCGTCGGGCTGAACCTCAGCCGCGCGACGCTCGACGCCGCCACCAAGTATCCCTGGCTCCGGCGCGAGGGCGAGCGCAAGTTCGGCGTGTACGACGACGACGCCGAGGTGTTCGGCTGGCTGCGGCAAGGCCAGGAGGCGGGGGACAGGCGCTGCCTCGAGGCGCAGGTGATGGACTTCGCCGACGACGTGGCCTACTCGGTGCACGACGTGGAGGACGGCATCGTCGCGCACAGCATCGACCTCGACCGGGTGGATGCGGACCGGTCGCCGTACTGGGACAACGTACGGCGGTTCTATTTGCCGGGGGCAACCGATGCGGAGCTCGACGAGACCTGGCGCCGGCTGACCGGGCTGGCGTACTGGCCGAGCGCGCCGTTCGATGACAGCCGCCGGGCGCTGGCGGGGCTGAAGGATCTCACCAGTCAGCTGATCGGCCGGTTCTGCACGGCCGCCGAGCAGGCGACGCATGCCAGGTTCGGTCGGTCCCGCTTGATCCGGTACGAGGCCGACCTGCTGGTGCCAAGCGGTATCCGAACCGAGATCGCCCTGCTCAAGGGCGTCGGTATGTTCCACGTCCTGAACTCGCCCGAGCGGCAAAGCCGGCGTGCGGTCCAGCGCGAACTGCTGACGGAACTGGTGGAGGCGCTGTGGAAGTCGGCGCCGCGCGGACTCGACGTCGCGTTCGCGGCCGACTTCGCCGCAGCGGCCGATGACGCTGCCCGCCTCCGGGTGGTGATCGACCAGGTCGCCTCGCTGACAGACCCGTCGGCCATCGCCTGGCATCAACGCCTCCCCGACTGACCGCTGACGCTCAGTGGGTGCTCATTTCCTCGTTGAACCGTGCGTAACGGATGGTCTCGTACGGCGTCGCGACGCCCGCCTCGTCAAGGAGTGCGGCCTCGTCGAGCCGTGGAGCCGGACCATGTCCGAGTAGGCCGGCGGCCCCCAGTAGAAGACCGTGCCCTGGTCCCAGGTGCCCCAGGTCCGTGCCTCGGTGTACGACGAGCGGATGGTCATCACCTCGCGCGCGGCGGGATGTGCCGGTGCGGAGAACAGGATGCGGTTGCGCTGGTCTCCCTAGTCCCTCGCGCTGAGCGGCAGCATCGATCCCTGGAGGTCGGGCATCACCAGTCCGGGCATCGTCTGGAACGGTGCCTCGAACGTGGCGCCGCCGTCGCTACTGGTCGCGTACGCGCGGCTGGCCGGGTCCATGCCGCGCTCACGGGCCAGGGCGCGGATGCGGCGGTCGGTGAGCTCGACGACCGTGACTTCCTGGGCGATGACCGTGCCGTCGTCCCGAGAGGTGGTGGCGCCGATGTGCCAGGTCTGGCCGGCGTCGTCGCCCCAGCTGATGGAGCTGCTCGGCGCCAGTCGCCACACCGCCGCCGATCGCAGCAAGCCGGCCTTGTGGGGCCGATCGAATGCGGCAAACATCCAACGTCCTATGTTCTGTCCACAGCGCCACGCCGAGTCTCGGCAAGTGCGGCGAAGACGCATAACCTCTCTACATGAGCGACTCACAGCGGGTAGTGATCATCGGTGCGAGCCTCGCCGGGGCGACGGCTGCCGGCACCTTGCGCGCCGAAGGCTGGACCGGGCAGATCGTGCTGGTCGGCAGCGAGACCGAGCTGCCGTACGAGCGACCACCGCTTTCGAAGGGCGTCCTGTTGGGGAAGGACCGGCCGGAGGTCGCGCAGCTCCACGACCGCCAGTGGTACGACGACAACACCATCGAGCTGCGCCTCGGCACGACGGCGACGTCGCTCGACACCAACGCCCGCGCGGTCACTCTGGACGACGGCTCGGACCTCGCATACGACCGGCTGCTGATCGCCACGGGAAGCCGCGTTCGCAAGCTCGACGTGCCGGGTGCGGACCTGCCAGGCGTTCACTACCTACGCACGGCGGCCGAGGCTCAGGCCCTGACCGACGCGTACGCCGGCAAGCCGCGGGTGGTCGTCGTCGGCGCCGGTTGGATCGGCCTGGAGGCTGCCTCGGCCGCCCGCGAGCGGGGTTGCGAGGTGACAGTGATCGAGCCGCAGTCGACGGCTCTCGCGGCGGTACTGGGGGAGAAGGTCGGTGGGCTGTTCGCGGATCTGCACCGTCAACACGGGGTCGACCTTCGCTTCGGCACCGGTGTCGAGGGGTTCGAGGGCGACGACAAGGTGACGGGCGTCCGCACCGACAAGGGCGAAGTGCTACCGGCCGAGCTCGTGGTCGTCGGTGTCGGCGTCCAGCCGAACACCGAGCTGGCCGAAGCGGCCGGGATCGCGGTGGCGAGTCGCGAGGAGGGTGCCGGCATCTTGACCGGGCCGGATCTGCGGACCTCGGCGGCGGAGGTGTTCGCCGCCGGTGACGTGGTGCGGTGGGAGCACCCGCTGCTCGGCCGGTCGATCCGGGTCGAGCACTGGGCCAACGCGAAGGACAGCGGCGCCACCGCGGCGAAGGTGATGCTCGGCCAGGACGTGTCGCACGACGCGATCCCGTACTTCTTCACCGACCAGTACGACCTGGGTATGGAGTACGCCGGTGATGTGCCGCGCGGGACGTCGTACGAGGTGGTGCTTCGGGGCGACCCGGCCTCGGGTGCGTACCTGGCGTTCTGGCTCGCCGACGACCATCGGGTGCTGGCGGGCATGCACGTGAACACCTGGGACACGATCGACGGGGTCCGCGAGCTGATCCGCGCGAAGCGACCGATCGATCCCGCGCGGCTGGCGGATCCACAGATCGGCCTGTCCGAGGTCGGCACGCCTGCCAGCTGACCGTAGACTCGGCCCGTGGCAGGCCGGATCAAGGAAGAGGACATCGCGCTGGTGCGCGAGCGTGCTCGGATCGACGACATCGTCGGGTCGTACGTGACCTTGAAGAACGCCGGCGGCGGCTCGCTGAAGGGGCTGTGCCCGTTCCACGACGAGAAGTCGCCGTCGTTCAACGTCACTCCTGCCCGGGGCTTCTTCTACTGCTTCGGCTGCCAGGAGGGCGGCGACGTCATCGACTTCATCCAGAAGATCGACCAGATCTCGTTCCACGAGGCGGTCGAGACGCTGGCGGCGAAGGTGGGCGTCCAGCTCCGCTACGAGGAGTCCGGCGCGCCGATGCCCAAGCGGGAGGCGAACCAGCGCCCGCGGCTGGTCGAGGCGCACCGGGTGGCCGCCGAGTTCTACGTCGAGCAGCTGTTCGGCGCGAACGAAGCCATGCCCGGCCGGCAGTTCCTCGACCAGCGCGGCTTCGACCGTGACGCCGCCACCCGGTTCGGCGTCGGCTACGCGCCGCGCGGTGGCGAGGCGATCCTGCAGCACCTGCGCGGCCGCGGCTTCAGCAACGCCGAGATCATCGCGTCCGGGCTCTGCGCGGAGGGGCAGCGCGGTCCGTACGACCGGTTCCGCGGCCGGCTGCTCTGGCCGATCCGCGACGCCGGCGGTGACGTGATCGGCTTCGGCGCCAGGCGGCTGTTCGACGACGACAAGATCGAGGCCAAGTACCTCAACACCCCCGAGACGCCGATCTACAAGAAGAGCCACGTGCTCTACGGCATCGACCTCGCCCGCCGCGACATCGCCCGGGCGTCGCAGGCCGTCGTGGTCGAGGGCTACACCGACGTGATGGCCGCGCACCTCGCCGGC
>DASTVQ010000130.1:0-35847 GCA_035759015.1 Kribbella sp. | reverse complement strand
CGGTTGCCTTTCAGTTGGCCGAGACCACGGTAGTGGCCGTCGTCGAAGATGTGCCAGCCGCGCCGGCCCTCGATCACGGGCGCGTCGCTGAGCCAGACCTCCAGGTCGGGTCCGTCGGAGGTGTCCAGCCCTTCCAGCCGGAGAATCCGCGACCCGTCGGCGAGGCGGAGCACCGACGCCGTTCCCACAGTGTCGTGCTCGTGCGAGACGAAGCGGCCGAGCGTGAGCCGGACGGGGCCGTCGACGCGACGCGCCGAAACTGTCGGAGGCGCCGGTGAGGATGTGGTTATGGAAACCGGATCGGCGCCGGGCAGAGCCTCCTCGACCACCTTGTCGGTGAAGAGCCGCCACGGTTGGAGGAGCGGTAGCGCGACGGCTGCGACCACGGTGGCGAGCGCCACCGCGATGACGGCGACAGTGCGGCGGCTCGGCGACGGCATCGGATTCCTCCTGCGGGTTCGGGCTGCCTGTCCAGTCTGGCGGCGCGAGCAGCCGGCCGGACCGGTCCCGCGCTTACGGCACGTTGACGATTGTCGGCGGGCAGGGTTACGCTTCCAGTGTTCGAACAGATGTTCGATTGATTCCGACCCGCGGTCCGCGACCACCCGGCCGGAAGTGATCGCCTCATCTGGTCGGCCCCGGTGCGGAGTTGCGGCCGCATCGGGAACCGGTGGCCCCGGTGGGCCGGGCGCCGTGGTGGACCTCGACCCCCACCCGGCATCCGCCCACCGGGCCGCCGATCCCGGAAGGACGCTCGTGCACAGGAGGCGAAGAGTCATGTGGCAGGTTGACGAGGCCGTTGAGGTGCGTCTGGGTGCCGTGGACGGCAGCGAGTCGCCCGAGCAGTTCCTGTGGCGCGGGCGGTTGTGGCGGGTCTGCTCGGTGGAGGCTCGCTGGGTGGAGACCGCGGCCTGGTGGGAGCGCGGGGTGATCGGTTCCGCGGCCGGCGCGGGCGCGGGGACCGCCGTGGCCGGGTCGCCGGCCGCGGTCGGCCTGCTGGATGCCGACTGGGGACCACAGCGGTCGGTGTACCGGGTGGAGGCGGGGTGCGGCCGAGACGGTCGGCGTGAGCGGTTCGACCTCGCTCACGACCCGGACTCCGGTCGCTGGCAACTGGAGAGGGTGACGGAACGATGACTGTGACACCCGTATCGCCCGTGGCGGCGGGCCCGGCGAGCCAGGAACTGTCTCGCGCCCGGGCGGCTTTGGCCGAGGCCAGACAAACCGATGACCGCTTGATCCGGTACGCGAGTGCGCACGTGGCGGCCCTGCGTATTGCCGCGGCCGTGCTTGCGGTGCGAGCCCGGCCGGTCCGGTCGGGTCCGCGGCGGCGGGTCCAACGCAACGCCTGGGTGCTGCTGGCCGAGGTGGCGCCGGAGCTGGGGGAGTGGGCGAACTTCTTCGCCGCGGGCGCCGGCAAGCGCGCGGCCGCGGAGGCGGGGCTGGAGCGCGCGGTCAGCAAGCGTGAGGCCGACGACCTCATGCGCGAAGTGGAGACCTTCTACGAACTGGTGGAGTCGAGCCTGCGGCTGACCGAGCAACCGATTCTGCCGGACGCCTCGGAGCCGCAATCGGTGCTCGCCCAGACCTGGATGCAAGCGAGCTGAACTGGTTCCTGGACCCGCGCGCCCGGTGCGGCCAGGTACTGCCGCGGATCGCGGTCGATGCAGGGGGCCAGTGGCCGGCAAGTAGGGTGTTGCCCGCAGCGGATCTCGTAGCCGAGGAGGGCACTCACGATGGTCGATCGACGTCGCCGCTCGGTGCGTACGGCGCTGGTCGCCGAAGCGCTGCGGGTGGCCCTGGCCGGCAGGGCGCCCAGCGAGCCCGGCGCCGGACTGGACATCGTCGATCTCGGCGGTGGCACGGGTGGCTTCGCTGTTCCCCTGGCGGTCGAGGGTCACCGCGTCACCGTGGTGGATCCGAGTCCGGACGCCCTGGCTTCGTTGGAGCGGCGCGCCAGTGACGAAGGAGTGAGCGAACTCGTCCGTGGGGTGCAGGGCGACGCGACCGAGCTGCCCGGCCTCGCAGGGGAGTCCAGCGCCGACGCGTTGCTGTGCCACGGAGTGCTCGAGGTTGTCGACGACCCCGCCGAAGCCCTGCAGGCGATGGCCACCGTGCTACGTCGCGGCGGCGTGCTCAGCCTGTTGGTTGCCCAGCGCAACGCCGTGGTGCTGGCCCGGGCGCTGGCCGGTCACCTGACCGAGGCGCGCGCGGCACTGCAGGACAAGGACGGTCGCTGGGGACCGTCCGACCCGATGCCGCGCCGGTTCGATGAGGCTGGGATCACGGCACAGCTGGCCGAGGCGGGATTCGTGGTGCACACCGTGCACGGCGTGCGAACCTTCGCCGACCTGGTCCCCGCCGCCTTCGTGGACTCGGAGTCCGGAGCCGCCGAGGCACTTGCCGAGCTCGAGCGGGAGGCCAGTGAGCACCCCGCCTTCCGGGCCATCGCCGGCCAGTTGCACATCCTCGCCACTCGCTGACTGCCCGATCGGGGACTCACCAGGCCCGAGCAGGGGCTGCTGACGAGCTACGGGTTCGGACCCCAGCCGGGACGGATAGTGACGACACGCCGCCGAGCAGGAGCGCCTCGGCCGGGCCGGCCGCTGCGCGCCCCGAACAGGCGTCGCAGCCGCCGGGCAGGCAGGCAGTTGCCGGACCGTGACGCGCTGGACGGGCGGTCAGGGTTTCGTGGACCGCACCGGCGGCCTAGACTGGTGCTGGC
The DNA here is from genome assembly GCA_035759015.1 of Kribbella sp. GTDB lineage: Bacteria > Actinomycetota > Actinomycetes > Propionibacteriales > Kribbellaceae > Kribbella. Next base: position 33,122 of record DASTVQ010000130.1, on the reverse strand, counting down.
CTATCGAGATCGCGCTCATCATGGAGGGATCGACGGTGCCCCTCTCGGAAGAAGAGCAGCGCCAGTTCGAGCAGCTCGAACGTGCTCTTGCAGCGGAAGACCCCAAATTCGTCTCCGCCATGCGAGGCACCAATGTGCGCTTGTACTACAAGCGCCGGGCAGTGCTTGCCGGCGTCGGGTTCGTGCTGGGCATAGCCATTCTGATGGCCGGCGCGATCATCCCCAACACCATCATCGGCGTGATCGGTTTCGTCGTGATGGTTGCCTGCCTGTACATCGCGGCGCTGAGCATGAAGCGGATCAGCAACGCCGGTGATTCCGACGATCTGCCGCCGCCTCCGCCGCACTCCAAGCGCAGCCGCGCCAAGCACGACTCTTCCGGCAGCTTCATGGAGCGGATGGAAGACCGCTGGCGCCGTCGCCGCGACGAAGATCTCTGACGACCACCGCCGTCAAGGTCGTCTGACCCGGAGCCAAACCACACCTGCGCCCTCGAGGCCGGGTGTGGTTGTCGTTTCTGTCCCCTTGACGCGCGGGACGGCAGCCGAGGCAGCGAGTCGATGCGTGGGCCGACCGATCGACCAGGTCCCCCCCGCCGATCGCGCCGCTCGTGGTAGCCGTGGCAACCAGCCGTCGCGCTGTCGGTAGCCGCGCTGGCAACGGTAGCCGCGCCGGCAGCAGCAGAGCGACGCTCGACCCGCCGTCCTCCTAGCCGGCGTGGCGGCTGCTGCGGCGTGGGACGAGGGCCGAGCGCAGCCGAGCCAGTGCCAGGTCGAAGTCGTCCAGCAGGTCGGTGGCCTCGGCGCTGCCTCGGTTGAGGTACCAACGCCACGACGGCGGCAGCAACCGGGCGCGCAAGCGGCGGGACAGCTTGGCCTGCCGCCACAATGCCTTGCGTACGACGGACGCTTCCTCGCGAAGGTCGACCGGCAGCTCGTCGTAGCCGGCGTACCGGACGGCCTCGACACCACGGGCCAGCCGGATCGCGTCCGGACGGACGGCCTCGGGCAGCTTCTCGCCGAGCTGGTCACCGAGCTGGCGCGGAGTGGCGGTGTCGGACCAGTCGATGCCGAGGTCGCGCGCGGTGTCGCGGATCTCGCCCCAGAGGCTCTCCACCCCGATCCGGCCGGGCGGACGGGAGAACCGGCGGCGGCGAACCAGTGTGCGGATCAGCCACGGGATGCAGAGCAGCATCAGCCCGGCGGTGATCCAGGCGGTCGCCTTGCCGCCACCGCTGTTCCACCAGCCGCCCGTGTCGGTGATGGCGACGCCGTTGTCGTTCGGCAGGTTGCGGTCGGTGTTGGGCCTGTCCAGCGGGTCCTCGGCGGCGCTGTCCTGGCTGGTCGGAGCGGTCGACGGCGACGCGCCGGGGTTGTCCACGCCGAGGGGCAGGCCGGACGAGTCTGTCCACTCGGGGGTGTCGGCGACCCGCTGCGCCGGCGTCGGCTCGAATCGCACCCAGCCGACGCCCTGGAAGTACAGCTCGGGCCAGGCGTGCATGTCGTGCATGCGGACGGTGTGCTGGTTGTCCTTGCCGCGCTGACCAGGCAGGAAGCCGATGCCGACCCGGGACGGGATGTCGAGGATCCGCGCCATCAGGGCCATGCCGGTGGCGAACTGCTCGCAGTAGCCGGTCTTGTTGTTCAGCAGGAAGTCGGTCAGCGCCCTCATGCCGCTCTGGCCGCCGGTGTCGGTGCTGTAGGTGAACTCGCCACCGCGGAACCACTTCTGCAGGAGAACCGCTTCCTCGTAATGGTTGCCCTTCGCATCGGCGGTGACCTCCCGCGCCAGCTGCTTGATGGACTCCGGCGTCCTCGGCGGCACCTCGCTGGTGTACTGGTCCGGGGGACCGGAGGGGATGCTGTCGCGCAACTGCTGCGCTGTCGGCTCCAGGTCGTACGCGGTCAGGGTGTAGCTCTGGCCGCCGATCACCTGGCCTTTGGAGGAGACGACGTCCAGGGCGCTGGCGTCGAAGCGCCAGCGGTTCTTCAGCGAGATCGAGTGCAGCGGGTAGGGCACCGGGGCGAACTGGGAGCGGAAGTTGCGGGTCACCTTGATCTGCATCTTGGTGAGCGGCGCCTTGCTCAGATCACCGTTGAAGCCCGGCGGCGGCGTCAGGTCACCGTCGATCTTGCGACCCTCCGCGCGCGGGGAGATCCGCCAGGTGCTCCCGTCGAAGAGATCCAGGGCCGTCAGCCGCAGGTAGGTGTCGTCGCCGGTGTAGGTCAGTGCGGTCACGTTGTCGCCGCGCTTCAGGTTCTTGCCCATGTCCAGCATCGGGTCGCTCGCCGAGATGGACGCGCCGACACCGGTGCCGGGGCCGTCGCCTGCCAGGCCGTTGCCGACCACACCCTCGGGGAGCGCGGGTAGCAGAGCAGGCAGCAGCATCGCCAGGGCGACCACGCTGAGTCCGATCCGGCGACCGGCCTGGCCGAGCGCGGACGCTTCGATCGGCTCGACCGCGTCCAGGTGAGAGACACCGGAGATCCGCCGGCCCCACCGGCTGAGCCTGGCCCGGCCCTCGGCGGACAGCAGCAGGATATATCCGAGCGCGGGCGGGACGAAGAGCAGTGCTGGCAGCCCGCCGTGCACGGTCGCAGCAGGCACCGTGTACATGGTGAGCAGCAGCAGGCCGGCCCACGCGGCCTGCCGGAGCTGCACGGAGACGAAGTGGATGAGCAGTCCGGTGCCCGCGATCACCGAGGCCGCGAAGAGGGTGAGGTGCGAGTCGGGCGGCAACGGCGCGCTGAAGCGGTTGATCGAGTCCATCGCGTTGACCAGCTGCTGGTTGAACTCGATCGCCGTCTGCTTCCACGGCACCAGGCCGAACCGCATGGTGTCATGCAGGAAGAACAGCGAGATCAGCTCGACGAGGACCACCAGTTGCACGGCCGGTACGGCCAACCTGGGCGCGCGCCAGTTCTGCAGCAGGATGCCGGTGCCGGTGACTGCTCCGCAGAGCAGCAGGCTGATGAGGAGGAACGGCCCGGAGAAGACCGGCGTGAGCACCAGTGCGCCCAGCACCGTCGCCCCCCAGGCGGCGAGCGAGATCCTGACGTGGCCGGTCATGCGATCCTTCCGCTCCGCAGTCCGAGAGTGGACCACACGGTCGCGATTTGGTCACCGCGGCGCACCCTGGCGACCCGCCAGCCGTTGCGTCGCAGCTCGTGCTCGGTAGCGTCCGTCTGGGCGGTCAGGCGGGCCTCCTTCTCGGTGCCCTCGGCCCCGACCGCCCAGCTGGCGGCGTCGAGCAGCAGCACGACGCCGGTTGCCTGGTTGGTCCGCCAGCGGTTCAGCGCGGTGATGTCCTCGGGGCTGCAGGCGCCGACGATCGCCACCACCAGGCTGGGGTCATGCGTCTGCCGGTCGACGCCGAGCAGCGGGCCGATCTCGGCGTACTTGTGTTCCTCGACGGTCGCGCACTCGGTCAGCAACTGCTGGTTGGTCAGGGGTTGGTGCACCGCCGCGGAGGTACGGCGGGTGATCGCGGCGAGAGTGGTCGGACCGCCGAGCAGGGTCGTCGAGTAGCCGCGCCGGATCACGTCAGCTCCGATGGAGGCGGCCGCGCTGACGGCCCACTCGAGGCTCGACGACGGGCCGTGGCCGTGGTGCGAGACGGTCCGAGCGTCCAGGAAGATCGCGCACCGGCTCTGCCAGGGCTGCTCCTCCCGGCGCACCATCAGCGAGCCTCGTCGCGCGGTCGACCGCCAGTGGACCCGGCGCAGGTCGTCGCCGTCGCGGTAGTCCCGGACGGTGGCGTCCTCCTCGCCCGCGGCCGCGATAGCGCGGGGCCGGTTCTCGCCGGAGCCGGCCCGGTCGGCCCCGAGCCGGACGGTGGGCAGCTTGTAGACCCGTGGTGTGACCAGCAGGTGCTGGCTGCGAGTGAAGGTCCGGCTGGTCTCCACGAGGCCGAACGGGTCGGCCACGGTCAGCATCAGCGGGCCGATCTGGAAGAGACCGCGCACATCCGACTTCACCGGGTAGGTGACCGACCGGCGCCAGTTCGGGCTGACCCGGTCGACGACGAAGCGTGGCCGGTGCCCGAGCACGTAGGGGATACGGTCCTCCAGCAGCAACAGCCCGGCCGGCATCCGGCCCTGGTTGGTGAGGCTCAGCTCCACCGTGGCCTGCGCGCCCACCGGGACCTGGTCGGGGGAGAGGGTGCGGTGCACCTGGAGCCGCAGCCGGGTGCGACCGACGACGAGGGCCGCGACGACAGGCAGCGCGACCAGCAGGATGCCGACCCGCAGGAGGTCCTTCTGCCCCAGAAGCAGCGCGCAGAGCGACGCCGTGATGCCGGCGGCGACGAATGCTCGCCCCCGGGTGGTCAGTCCGCGCAGTGCCTGCCGCATGGTCAGTCCCGGCGTGTCCGCGGTAGTGGCACGCTGGCCACCAGCCCGGCGATGATGTCTGACGAGTTCCGCCCGCCGAGGTGGGCCTCCGCCGCCGGGAGCACGCGGTGGGCGAGCACCGGTACGGCGAGCTCCTGCAGGTCGTCCGGCAGGACGAACTCGCGCGCGTCCAGGGCTGCAGCGGCGCGGGCGGCCCGGATCAGGTGCAACGTCGCCCGGGGACTGGCGCCCAGCCTGAGCTCCTGGGACCGCCGGGTCGCGCCGACCAGCGCGACGGCGTACTCCTTCACCGCCTCGGACACGTGCACCGAGTGGACCGTCTTGACCAGGCGAAGGATCTGCTGCCCATCCGTCACCGGCTGGAGGGTGTCGAGCGGCTCGGCGGCGGCGTGGCCTTCGAGCATCCGCAGCTCCGCGGCCGGCTCGGGGTAACCCATCGAGAGCCGGGCCATGAAGCGGTCGCGCTGTGCCTCGGGGAGGGGATAGGTGCCCTCCATCTCGATCGGGTTCTGCGTCGCGATCACCATGAACGGACCGTCCAGGTGGTACGTCGTGGTGTCGACGGTGACCTGGCGCTCCTCCATGGACTCCAGCAGCGCGGCCTGCGTCTTGGGCGAGGCGCGGTTGATCTCGTCGCCGACGACGATGTTCGCGAAGACCGCGCCCGGCTTGAACTCGAACTCGCGGATCTCCTGGTTGAACACCGACACGCCGGTGATGTCCGAGGGCAGCAGGTCGGGCGTGAACTGGATCCGTCGCACGGTGCAGTCGATGGACCGGGCCAGGGCCTTGGCCAGCATCGTCTTGCCGACGCCCGGCACGTCCTCGATCAGCAGGTGCCCTTCGGCCAGCAGCACGGTGACGGCGACCTCGACCACGTCGGGCTTGCCCTCGATCACCTGCTCGATGGCTTGGCGGACTCGTCCCGCCACGTCGGTCAGCTCATCGAAGTCCGTCGCCGAGCTGGTCGCGGTGGTGCTCACCCTGAGTCCTCCCCATTGGTTGATGGCCGACTCATTCTGACCCGGCTCGGGGGTCGGGCCTAGGCCAGGGGCTGATTCGTTACCAGCTGTTTCGGTGTTCATCAAGGTAGCCCCTTGCCTGATGGCCGATCTGTGACCTCCAGCGTACGGGGGCGCGAAACGGGCCGCATTTGGTTGACGGTGGTGCAAAGTGGAGTATGGTGGAGCGCAGTGGTACTGCAATGGTGGAAACAGCTTCAACCTGAGTCGGGAGTCCGCAACGGGGAGGTGGAGCGATGTTCCTCGGAACTCACTTCCCCAAGCTCGACGACAAGGGCCGGCTGTTCCTACCGGCGAAGTTCCGCGACGAGCTGGCGGAGGGCCTGGTGATCACCCGCGGGCAGGAGCGGTCGCTGTCTGTCTGGCCCGAAGCCGAGTTCGTCCAGCTGACCGAGCAGTTGAAGCAGGCTCCGATCACCAACAAGGGTGCCCGGGACTATCTGCGGATGCTGTTCGCCGGCGCCTCGAACGAGACGCCGGACAAGCAGGGCCGGGTCACCATCCCGCCGATGCTGCGTGACTACGCGGGACTCGATCGCGAGTGCGTCGTCATCGGGGCGATGAACCGGGTGGAGATCTGGAACACGGAGAGCTGGAACCGGTACTCCGCGGAGCAGGAGCAGGCTTTCGCCGACCTGTCCGAGGAGGTGCTGCCCGGCATCTTCTGAGGCCGCCCCGGTGGCCGACCGCAGTCGAGCCGGCGCGATTCGTCCGGTGAGATCACGGGTCCGACTTCCGACCTGCCGCTTCCTGGCGCCACTTCCCCGGCGCCAAGGAGCAGCGCGGGTACTTCCCCGGAAGGCGTACCCGTGATCTGACCGGACGACGGCCGCTCAGCAAGGCCAGCAGGACAGCAGTGTCAAACCCGCGGGGGCAGGGTCGCCTGGCGCGGCTATGGAGGGTCGAGATGCAGGGTGCTGGGCGCGGTACGCAGAGATCGGTGGGCTGAGGCCGTGCCGATCTCTCAGCCGACCCCCAGCCACGTGCCCGTGATGCTCGACCGGGTCGTCGCGCTGCTGGCTCCCGCCCTTGCGAATCCCGGTGCGGTGCTGGTCGACGCGACCCTCGGCCTCGGCGGCCACTCCGAGGCCTTCCTGCGTACCTGCCCCGAGGCCCGGCTGATCGGGCTCGATCGCGACACCAACGCGCTCCGCCTGGCCGGCGAGCGCCTCGCGCCGTACGCGGAGCGCCTCACGCTGGTGCACGCCGTGTACGACGAGCTGCCGCAGGTGCTGGCCGACCTCGACATCCCGGCAATCGACGGGATCCTGTTCGACCTCGGCGTCTCCTCGATGCAGCTGGACCAGGCCGAGCGCGGATTCGCGTACGCCCACGATGCCCCGCTGGACATGCGGATGGACGACACCAGCCCGACCACCGCGGCCGACATCCTCAACACCTACAGCGCGGCCGACCTGGCCAGGATCCTGTTCCAGTACGGCGAGGAGAAGTTCGCCCGGCGCATCGCCGATCGCATCGTTGCTGCGCGCAAGGTCGAGCCGTTCACGACCAGTGCCCGGTTGTCGGAGCTGGTCCGCGACGCGATCCCACACGCTGCCCGGCGAACCGGTGGACACCCGGCCAAGCGCACCTTCCAGGCGCTCCGGATCGAGGTCAACGCTGAGCTCGACGTGCTGCGCCGGGCCCTGCCGGCCGCGGTGGCGGCGCTGGCGCTGCACGGGCGGATCGTGGTGATGAGCTACCACTCGCTGGAGGACCGGATCGCCAAGCGCACGCTGGCCGCCGGAACCCACAGCGACGTGCCCGACGACCTGCCGATCATCCCGGCCGGCCACGAGCCGTACCTGCGGCTGCTCACGCGCGGCGCCGAGCGGCCGACCGAGGAAGAGGTCGCCGCGAACCCGCGAGCCGCGTCGGTGCGGGTGCGCGCGGCCGAGCGGATCCGGGTGGGAGGGATGGCGGCCTGATGAGCACTGTCTTCAGTACGGCGAAGGCGCGGGTGACGACCGCAGCCCAGTCGGCGAGCCGACCGGAGCCTAAGCTCCGGATCGTCTACGGTGCCCCTTTCCGGCCGCCGCGGATGCCGTTCGTCTTGTTCGTGGTCGCGGTGCTGGGCGCGGGGCTGGTCGGGCTCCTGCTCCTCAACACCGAGTTGCAGCGCGGCACCTTCCAGGTCACCGCGCTGAACCAGCAGGCCGACCAGCTGCGCGACCAGCAGGAGCAGCTCGAGCGTCAGGTCCGCACGCTGGAGTCGCCGCAGAACCTGGCCGACCGGGCGTTGCGGATGGGCATGGTGCCGAACCCGAACCCGGTGTTCCTTCGGTTGTCCGACGGCAAGGTCCTGGGCGAGCCGGCCGAGGGCAAGGCCGGGACCGGGACGGCGATGTTCGGCCCGGACGCGCCCACGGTCGGTACAACGCCGACCGGAGCACCAACCGGCGCGCCGACCACGTCGCCGACCGGCGGGGCCACCGTGCCTCCGAGTGGCCGCCCGACCACGACGCCGACCACCACGGCTGGCGTACCGACGGGGAGCCAGACGGGTCGGCCGACCAACCAGATCAGCAAACCGCCGAGCACGCCGGTCACCCCGGCGCCGCCCGCGACGACAGGGGCACGGACCAGTACACCGACCGGGGGATGATCGGATGACGGAGGGTCGGGGCAGCGGGCCGCCGCGCAAGCGGGGCGGCGAGCCACCGGACCGGGCTGACCCGCAGCGCAGCGGTCCGGCCCGGCGTCCGGCTGCTACGGAGGGCAGCCGAGCAGGTGCCAAGCGTTCCTCGTCCACCCCACGCGACGGTGAGCAGGGCCTCCGGAAGGCCGGTCCACGCAAGGCCGTTCCACGCAAGGCAGCCCCGCGCAAGGCCGGTCCAGCCGGCGCCGCGCGCAGGGACGGGAAGCCCGCTGTCCGGAAGGCAGTCCCCGGCGAGGCGCCGCGGAACGCCGCCGCGCAGCAGGCCGCTGTGAAGAAGGCTGCCACGAAGAAGGCAGCCACCAAGAAGGCACCTGCGAGGTCGGCAGCGACGAAGAAGAACGCCACCCCGAAGGCGGCGCCGGTCAACGCGCGCAAGGCCACACCCGGCCGCCCGGCACCTCGTCGTGCGAGGGCCGAGGTTGCGCTCAGTACGAGAGCCGAGGCTCCGCCACGTCGTACGGGAGGCGACGGAGGCGGGCGTCGTACGGGCGGGGCGCGGCGCACGGTCGTCGGGAAGGCGTCGGGTCAGCGGTCAGGGGGCCCGGCTGGGAAGCGTCCGCCGCAGAGCCGGCGCCCACCGGCGCCACGCAGGCCCAAGCGGAGGCGGCCGCCGCGGACGCTGAAGCTGGGCCGGCCCGCGGTGCGACTGCGGATCACGTTCGGCGTGATGGCGTTCGTGCTGTCGCTGTTCGCCGGCCGGCTGGTCCTGCTGCAGGGCGTCGACCCGGACTCGTACGCGCTGGCGGCGACGAAGGAGAACACCAAGCCCTTCGTGCTGCACGCCTCCCGCGGGGCGATCCTGGACCGCAACGGCGCGCCGCTGTCGGTGTCGGAGGACGCGGTGGCGATCACGGCGGACCCGACGCAGACCTCGAGCGTCGCGCCGGAACTGGCCGCGATGCTGGCGCCGAGGCTGACGGGAACCACCTACGACAAGCTGCTGGCCGCGATGACCAGGAACGGCCGGTTCGTCTACCTGGCCCGCCAGGTCAGCCCTCAGGTCTGGAATGCGATCAGCCAGGAGCTGAAGGACCGCAACGCCGCCAAGTCGAAGGCCGGACAGCCGCTGCTGACCGGCATCTACACCGAGGCCGACCCGATCCGCAGCCACCCGAACGGCACGCTCGCCGCGAACGTCGTGGGGATCGTCGGTGCGGATGGCCAGGGCCTGGCCGGGCTGGAGTACGGCCTGAACGACCAGCTGTCCGGCAAGGACGGCAAGGCGTACTACGAGGTGGATGCCAAGGGCAACCGGATCCCGCTCGCCAACCACACCGTGGAGGAGCCGAGGCCGGGCGTCAGCGCGCAGCTGACCCTGGACGCGGACCTGCAGTGGTTCGCGGAGAAGCGGATCGAGCAGGCGGTGAAGGAGTACAAGGCGCAGTCGGGAGCCGTCGTCACCGTCGACGTGAAGTCCGGCGAGATCCTGGTGATGGCGAACTACCCGACCTACGACCCGAACAAGCCGGTGAAGAACGGTGCCCTCGGCAACCCGGCGATCCAGCAGGTGTACGAGCCGGGCAGCGTGCAGAAGGTTGTCACCATGGCGGCCCTGGCCGACGCCGGGCTGATCTCGCTGGACACGAAGCTGGCCGTGCCAGGCGCGCTGTCGGTGCAGGGTCGCACCATCCGGGACCACTTCGACCACGGGCAGCTCAAGCTGACGATGGCCGGTGTGATCGCGAAGTCGTCGAACATCGGCACCATCATCGCCGCGCAGCAGATGCCGAGGCCGGAGTTCGTGGCGTACCTGCACAAGTTCGGCTTCGGCGAGCCGAGCGGGATCAACTTCCCCGGCGAGAGCCGGGGCCTGATGCCGCCGGGCGACGAGTGGAGCGAGCTGACCCGGTCGAACGTGGCGTTCGGCCAAGGCCTGTCCGCCAGCGCCGTGCAGATGGCCGCGGCGGTGAACACGGTCGCCAACGGTGGGGTCTATGTGCCACCCAAGCTGGTGAAGGACTACGTGGACCTGGACGGCAAGGTGACCCCGAACTCGGCTGGGGAGTCGCGCCGGGTGGTGAGCGAGTCCGCCGCCAAGCAGGTCACCACGATGATGGAGGCGGTCACGGGCAAGGGCGGCACCGCCACCAAGGCAGCGATCCCGGGCTACCGCGTGGCGGGCAAGACCGGCACCGCGCAGGAGGTCGACTCGGCCTGTGGCTGCTACCGCAAGTGGGCGACCTCCTTCGCCGGATTCGCTCCGGCGGACAACCCGCGCTTCGTCACGTACGTCGTACTGCAGAACCCGACGAACGGTCGCAGTGGCGGTGGACAGGGAGGGCCGGTGTTCCGTGACGTGATGAGCTACGCGCTCCAGAAGTACGTGGTGCCGCCGACCGGCTCGAAGCCGCCCACCGTCCCGCTGACCTGGTGATCGGCCTGGTGGCAGGCGGTCAGCTAGGACGCGCAGGGGTGGGACCGGTAGCCTCTGGGCCCGTGTCCACCCCTAGCGCCGCAGGCGGAGCCGTTGCCGCGATCCGGCCGCGACGAACCGTACCGGTCGCGCTCGCCGACCTCGCCAGGACCGCAGGAGCCAAGCTCCCGCCGGTCGGTGAGGTGCTGGTGACCGGCATAACGCTCGACTCCCGCTCCGTGCTGCCGGGCGACCTGTACGCCGCGCTGCCGGGCGCCATCACGCACGGTGCTGCCTTCGCCGGTGCTGCGCTCGCGGCAGGGGCGGTCGCCATCCTGACCGACCCGGCGGGGGAGGAGCGGGCCGCGGCCACCGGGCTGCCGGTGCTCGTCGTGCCGAAGCCGCGCGAGATCCTCGGTGCCGTCGCCGCCCGGGTGTACGGCGAGCCGACCAGCCAGCTGCGGTTGCTGGGCGTGACCGGTACGAACGGCAAGACCACCACAAGTTATCTGCTCGACGCCGTGCTGCGCCGGCTGGGACCGGCGGCGCTCATCGGCACGGTCGAGACCCGGCTTGGCGACGAGGTGGTGCGAAGCGTCCGCACGACGCCCGAGGCGACGGACCTGCAGGCCCTGTTCGCGGTGATGCGCGAGCGGGCCGTGGCCTGGTGCGCGATGGAGGTGTCCAGCCATGCGCTGGCGTTGGGACGGGTGGACGGCGCCCGGTTCGCGGTGGCGGGGTTCACCAACCTGACCCAGGACCACCTGGACTTCCACGGGACGTTCGAGGAGTACTTCGCGGCCAAGGCGTCGCTGTTCACACCCGAGCGGTGCGACGTCGCCGTGGTGAACGTGGACGACGAGTACGGCCGGCGGCTGGCCGAGCAGACCGTCGTCCCGCTGGTCACCGTGTCGACCGTGGGCCCGGCCGACTGGCAAGTGACGGCCTGGCACCGGTCCGAGCACGGCACGACGGTGCTGGACATCTCCGGTCCGGGCGAGACGTTGACGGTCGAGATCGCGCTGCCGGGTGACTTCAACGTGGCGAATGCTCTGCTGGCGGTGGCGATGCTGCGGCAGGTGGACGTACCGGTCGAGACGATCGTGGCGGGCCTGGTGACAGCGACGGTGCCGGGGCGGATGGAGACCTTCACCAGCGGCGGCGGGCCGGCGGTCGTCGTGGACTACGCGCACACTCCGGACGCGGTCGAGCTGGCCTTGCGGGCCGCGCGAGCAGCCACCAAGGGTCGGTTGTTCGCCGTTGTCGGGTGCGGTGGTGACCGCGACCAGGGCAAGCGCCCCGCGATGGGCGCCGCCGCCGCGCAGGGCGCGGACGTGGTGATCGTGACCGACGACAACCCGCGTGGCGAGGACCCGGCCGCCATCCGCGCCGCGGCGATCGCGGGTGCGCGGGCTGCCGTCTCGGACGTCGACCTGCGGGAGGTGGGCGACCGCCGGGCGGCGATCGCCACCGCGATCGAGCTGGCCGGCCCGGGCGACACCGTGCTGGTGCTGGGCAAGGGCCACGAGACCGGCCAGGACATCGGCGGCGTGCTGCACCCGTTCGACGACCGTCAGACCGTGCGCGAGCTGTTGGAGGCGACCCGGTGATCCCAGTCAGTTGCGGCGAGCTCGCCCGGATCGTGCGGGGGGAGGCCGTCGGGGTGGACCCGGGCGCGCTGGTCGACGCCGCCGTGGTGATGGACTCGCGCGAGGTCGCCCCGGGTGGCCTGTTCGTCGCATTGCCTGGCGAGAACGTGGACGGGCACGACTTCGTGGCCGCTGCCACGGCCGCCGGTGCCACCGCCTCGCTCACTGCGCGGCCGGTCGAGGGTCACCCCTGCGTCGTGGTGGAGGATCCGCAGGCCGCGCTCGGTGAGCTGGCCCGGTACGTGATGTCCCAGCTGCCGGACTGCCTGGTGATCGGGCTCACCGGGTCCCAGGGCAAGACCAGTACGAAGGACCTGATCGCCCAGCTGGTGTCGCCGTACGGGCCGACCGTGGCTCCGGTCGGCTCCTTCAACAACGAGCTCGGTCATCCGATCACGGCGCTGCAGGCGGATGAGAAGACACGGTTCCTGGTCGCCGAGATGGGCGCCCGGCACGTCGGCGACATCGCCTATCTGAGCCGCATCACGCCGCCGCGGATCGGGCTGGTGCTGAACGTCGGTTACTCGCACGTCGGTGAGTTCGGCAGTCAGGACGCCATCGCGGCCGCCAAGGGCGAGCTGATCGAGGCCGTGCAGCCGGGCGGTACAGCGGTGCTGAACGCCGACGATCCGCGCGTGCTGGCGATGGCCGCCCGGACCGCCGAGACGGTGGTCACCTTCGGCGAGGCGCCGCAGGCCGACGTCCGGGCGACGGGGATCGCCCTGGACCCACATGGCCGCCCCGGCTTCACCCTCCACCTGGCGGGCGCCGAGCTGCCCGTGCGGCTGCGGTTGGTCGGCGAGCACCAGGTCTCGAACGCGCTGGCCGCCGCCGCGGTGGCTCATGCGGTCGGGCTGACGGCAGAGCAGGTTGCCGACGGCCTCAATGCCGCGGACAACGTCTCCAAGTGGCGCATGGAGGTCACCGAGCGGCCGGACGGCGTCACCGTCATCAACGACGCCTACAACGCCAACCCGGACTCGGTCCGGGCCGCGCTCAAGGCCCTGGTCGCCATCGGCCGGGCCCGCGGTGCCCGGACCTGGGCGGTACTCGGTGAGATGCGCGAGCTCGGCGACGCCGCGACCGAGGAGCACGACGCGGTCGGCAGGCTGGCCGTACGGCTGGACGTGAACCGCCTGGTCGCGGTCACCGAGGCGGCACGACCCGTCCACCTCGGCGCATCGCTGGAAGGATCCTGGGGCAATGAGTCCGCGTACGTCGACAGCATCGAGGCCGCGCTGGACCTGCTCCGGGCCGAGCTCCGGCCCGGTGACGTGGTGCTGGTGAAGGCCTCCAGAGCCGCCGGGCTGGAACGACTCGCGGCCGCCCTGATCGAGGAGGGCACGCGGTGAAGGCGATCCTGCTGGCGGGCGCGGTCGCGCTGTTCGTCACCCTGCTCGGCACCCGAGGCGCGATCGCGCTGCTGGTCCGGCGTGGCTACGGCCAGCTGATCCGCGACGACGGCCCGACCTCCCACCACACCAAGCGCGGCACCCCGACGATGGGTGGCGCGGTCATCATCGTGGCCGTCATCGTCGGCTACTTCGCGGCCAAGCTGTTTACCATGCGGGGGCCGACGGCCTCGGCGCTGCTGGTGCTGTTCCTGTTCGCCGGCCTCGGCGCGGTCGGCTTCCTGGACGACTTCATCAAGATCTTCCGGCAGCGCAGCCTCGGCCTGCGCAGCAAGGCCAAGCTCGCCGGCCAGACCACGGTCGCGGCGACCTTCGCGATCCTGGCGCTGCAGTTCCCCGACGAGCGTGGCCAGCGGCCGGCCTCGCCGTTCATCTCGTTCATCCGTGACATCCCCTGGTTGCATCTGTCGGCAGCGCTGCTGGTGATCTGGGTGTTGTTGCTGATCGCGGGCATGTCGAACGCGGTGAACCTGACGGACGGGCTGGACGGTCTCGCCACGGGCGCGTCGATGATGGTGTTCGGCGCCTACACCCTGGTCGGCATCTGGCAGTTCAACCAGAGTTGCGCCACGGCGCCCGGAGCCAAGTGCTACGAGGTACGGGACCCGCATGACCTGGCCGTGGTCGCGGCCGCGTTGACCGGCGCCTGCTTCGGCTTCCTGTGGTGGAACGCGGCCCCGGCGAAGATCTTCATGGGAGACACCGGTTCGCTGTCCTTGGGCGGTGCGCTGGCCGGACTGGGCATCATGACCCGGACCGAGCTCCTGCTCCTGCTGCTCGGCGGCCTGTTCGTCATCATCACCGCGTCGGTGATCCTGCAGGTCGGCTACTTCAAGCTCACCAAGGGCAAACGGCTGTTCCGGATGGCACCGCTGCAACATCACTTCGAGCTGCTCGGCTGGGCCGAGGTGACGATCGTGATCCGGTTCTGGATCATCTCCGGCCTCACCGTGGCGACCGGCCTCGGGCTGTTCTACGCAGAGTGGGTGGCCGGCGGATGAGCCTGGAGAGTCGGTCCGCCGACGGCTGGGCCACCACCCGCTTCGTCGTCGTCGGCTTCGGTACAGCCGGCTACGCCTGCGCGGACTCCCTCCTGCAGGCGGGGGCCGAGCACGTCGTGGTGGTTGACGACCGCGACAACGAGGCGCTGCGCGAGAAGGCGCAGATCCTCGAGACGCTCGGCGCGCGGATTCACCTCGGCCCTGGAAACACCGCGACCCTGCCGGCCGAGGTCGATGTCGTGGTGACCTCGCCGGGCCTGCCGCCACAGGCCCCGATCCTGGCTCAGGCCGCGGAGCGCGGGGTCCCGATCTGGAGCGAGATCGAGCTGGCCTGGCGGCTACGGGATCCCGCGAACGCGGCTCCCTGGCTCTGCGTCACCGGGACCAACGGCAAGACAACCACCGTGCAGATGCTGACGTCGATCCTGACAGCGGCAGGACACCGGGCTGTTGCCGCAGGCAACGTGGGACTGCCGTTGCTCGAGGCGGTGATGGACCCCGAGCCCTACGACGTCATCGCGGTGGAGCTGTCCAGCTACCAGCTTCACTTCACCTACTCGATGTCTGCCCACTCGGCGGCGGTGCTGAACGTCGCACCCGATCACGTCGACTGGCACGGCTCGCTCGACGCCTATGCGGCTGACAAGGGGCGCATCTACGAGAACTGCCAGGTCGCCTGTGTCTACAACGTGGCCGACCCCGTCACCGAGCAACTGGTGATGGACGCCGACGTGATCGAGGGCTGCCGCGCGATCGGCTTCACCCTCGGTACGCCGGACATCTCCATGGTCGGCCTGGTCGACGACCTGCTGGTGGACCGGGCCTTCGTGGAGCAGCGGGCCACCTCCGCGCTGGAGCTGGCCTCGCTCGGCGACATCACCCCGGCCGCCCCCCACAACGTCGCGAACGCCCTCGCCGCTGCCGCGTTGGCCCGCGCCTTCGGCGTACCGGCGGGTGCGGTGCGCGACGGTTTGCGCGGGTTCCGGCCCGACGCCCACCGGATCGCCCATGTCGCCGATGTCGCCGGCGTGAGCTATGTGGACGACTCCAAGGCGACCAACCCGCACGCGGCCCAGGCATCGCTGCTCGCCTACGAGCACGTCGTGTGGATCGCCGGCGGCCAGGCCAAGGGCGCGACCTTCGACGACCTGGTCGTGGCGGCCAAGGATCGGTTGCGCGGGGTGGTGCTGCTCGGCCAGGACCGGCAGCTCATCGCGGACGCACTTGCCCGACACGCACCCGATGTCCCGACGATCACCGTCGAGGCGACCGACACTGGAGCAATGGAGAGCGTGGTGGGGGAGGCGGCGAAGCTCGCGCGGGCGGGCGACACGGTGCTGCTCGCTCCGGGCTGCGCATCCTGGGACATGTTCGCCAACTACGGAGCCCGGGGGGACGCCTTCGCCGAAGCCGTGCGCCGGCTGGGCCCCGCCTGAGTTGGCGGCGGCGTGACGACCCTCACGGACCGGCCGCGGGGCAGGGCCGGCCAGGACCGCGGTGGGCGCGGCTGGCTCGCCTCGGTGCGGAACGTGCTCGACCGGCCGCTGACGTCGTACCACATCCTGCTCGGCGCGACCGGGCTGCTGCTGGTGCTCGGCCTGCTGATGGTGCTGTCCGCGTCCAGCGTGTTGTCGTACAAGGTGAACCACGGCAACAGCTACGCGATCTTCTACCGCCAGCTGATCTGGGTCGGCGTCGGACTGCCGATGGCGTACGTCGCGTCCCGGATGACCCCGCGGCACTTCCGGATGCTCTCGTACGTCGCTCTGCTGGGCTCGGTCTTCCTGCTGGTGCTGACCTACATCCCGGGCCTGGGGGTGGCCGTCAACGGCAACACGAACTGGCTGTCGCTCGGTGGTCCGCTGCAGATCCAGCCCAGCGAGTTCGCGAAGCTCGCCCTGGTGATGTGGTGCGCGGACCTCTACGCCCGCAAGCAGAAGCTGATCACGCAGTGGAAGCACATGCTGGTGCCGATGGTGCCGGTCTGCGGCCTGATGATCGCGCTGATCGTCGGGCAGCACGACCTGGGCACCTCGCTGGTGCTGATGGCCATCATGATGGGGCTGATCTGGGTGGTCGGCGCCCCGACCCGGCTGTTCGTGGGGCTGGTCCTGGTGGTCGGCGCGATCGCCGCCTTCTTCGTCAGCCTGGAGTCCTACCGGATGACGCGGGTGACGTCCTTCATGAACCCGTTCGCCGATCCCACCGCGGCCGGCTGGCAGGGCTACCACTCGTTCTACGCGCTCTCCACCGGCGGCTGGTGGGGTGTCGGGATCGGCAACAGCCGGCAGAAGTGGGGCAACCTGCCCGAGGCGCACACCGACTTCATCTTCGCCGTGATCGGTGAGGAGCTCGGGTTGATCGGCTCACTCACCGTGCTCGCGCTGTTCCTCACCCTGGCCTACGCCGGCGTCCGGATCGCGACCCGCTCGACCGAGCCGTTCGTCCGGTACGCCGCCGCCGGGATCACGGTCTGGATCATGGCCCAGACGCTGGTCAACCTCGGTGCGGTGATCGGCCTGCTACCCATCGTGGGTATCCCGCTCCCGCTGTTGTCGTACGGTGGGTCCGCACTGCTGCCGACGCTGATCGCGATCGGCATGCTGCTGTCCTTCGCGAAGGCCGAGCCCGGCGCGCAGGCCGCTCTCAAGGAGACCAGGCGGCCGCTCACCGGGTGGATGTCTTCGTGGCGCACACCTGGCCGAACCGGCCGTGAGAACTCGCGGGAGCGTTGAAGCTGTGCCCAGCATCGTCCTGGCCGGTGGCGGTAGCGCCGGTCACACCTCACCCCTGATCGCGACCGCCGACGCCCTGCGGCGGATCGACCCGACCGTCGAGATCGTCGCTCTCGGCACCGAGCGTGGCCTGGAGACCAAGGTCGTGCCCGAGGCCGGCTACCGGCTCGAGCTGATCCCGCCGGTGCCGCTGCCGCGCAAGCCGACGCCGGCGCTGCTCTCGGTACCGGGCAAGCTGTGGGCCTCCGTGGCGGCCGCCCGCGGAGTGCTGGACGAGGCCAAGGCCGACGTGCTGGTGGGCTTCGGCGGGTACGTGTCGACGCCGGCCTACATCGCCGCCTGGCGCCGGAGGACGCCGATCGTGGTGCACGAGGGCAACACCGTGCCAGGGATAGCGAACAAGTTCGCGGCCCGCTACTGCACCGAGCACGTCGCCGTCTCGTTCCCGGGCACCGACCTGCCCCACGCCTCGTACGTCGGACTGCCGATCCGGCGGGCGATATCCACCCTGGACCGGGCCGCGGCCCGCGTCGAGGCCCGGCAGTACTTCGGACTCGACCCGGAGGCGCCGACGCTGCTGGTGACGGGCGGCTCGCAGGGGGCGCAACGGCTCAACGAGGCCTTCGCCGGCGCCGCGGCGGACCTCCGCGTGGCCGGCATCCAGGTCCTGCACGCCGTCGGGCCGAAGAACACCCTCGACGTGCCGGCCGGCGCCCCGCCGTACGTGGTACTGCCCTACGTCGACCGGATGGACCTCGCCTACGCGGCCGCGGACCTGGTCGTCTGCCGTTCGGGCGCGAACACGGTCACCGAGGTGTCCGGGGTCGGGCTGCCCGCGATCTTCGTGCCGCTGCCACACGGCAACGGCGAGCAGGCGCTCAACGCCAAGCCTGTGGTCGACGCTGGCGGCGGTGTACTGGTGGACAACGCCATGGTGACACCCGAATGGGTCCGGGCGACGGTGCCGGCCCTGCTGACGGATCGCGCCCGGCTGGACGCGATGTCGGCTGCCGCGCGCGGCGTGATCCGCACGGACGCCGACGACCGGTTGGCGCACCTCATCCTCGATGTGGTGAGGTCGGGGGCGTGATCGCTCGATGATAGTGACAGGTCCTGACACGATCCTGCCCGCCGAGAAGCTCGGCCGGGTGCATTTCGTCGGCATCGGTGGAGCGGGCATGTCCGGGATCGCCCGGATCATGGCCGCCCGCGGCATCGCTGTCTCCGGCTCGGACGCCAAGGACTCGACAGTGCTCGCCGCGCTCCGCGCCCTCGGCGCCGCGTGCTGGGTCGGGCACGCGGCCGAGCACGTGACCGAGGCGGACACCGTCGTGGTGTCGACCGCGATCCGCGAGACCAACCCCGAGGTGGTCGCCGCCCGGGCCGCGGGCATCCCGATCCTGCCCCGGGCCGCCGCCCTGGCCTCGCTGATGGTCGGCCGCCGTACCATCGCTGTGGCCGGCACCCATGGCAAGACCACCACCACGTCGATGTTGACCGTGGCGCTGCAGCACTGCGCCGCCGACCCGTCGTACGCGATCGGCGGCAACCTGAACGAGTCCGGCTCGAACGCCCACGACGGCACCGGCGACCTGTTCGTCGCGGAGGCCGACGAGTCCGACCGGTCCTTCCTCACCTACAGCCCCGAGGTGGCGATCGTCACCTCGGTCGAGCCGGACCACCTGGACAACTACGGCGACGAGGCCAGCTACACGGCGGCCTTCGACGCCTTCTGCGACCGGGTGCTGCCCGGCGGCTTCCTGGTGATCTGCGCCGACGACCGTGGCGCCCGGCGGCTGGCCGAGGTGGCTCGCAGCCGGGAGATCGACGTGCGCACGTACGGCGAGGCGGAGGACGCGGACACGCGAGTCACCGAGATCACCGCGGCCGGAGCCACCCAGTCGTTCGTGCCGGTCGTGCACGGCCGCAGACTGCCGCCCGTGCGGCTGCAGCAGCCGGGCAAGCACAACGCGCTGAACGCGTCCGCGGCGCTGACGGTGGGCCTCGGTCTGGGCTTCTCGGCCGCCGACCTGGCCGAGGGACTGGCGTCCTTCACCGGCACCGGCCGGCGGTTCGAGCTCAAGGGCGTCGAGGACGGCGTCCGGGTGTACGACTCGTACGCACACCATCCGACGGAGCTGACCGCCGACCTGACCGCGGCCCGCCAGGTGGCGGGGGAGGGACGGGTGATCGCATGTTTCCAGCCACACCTGTTCAGCCGGACCCGGATCTTCGCGGCCGAGTTCTCCGAAGCCCTCGCGCTGGCCGACGAGGTCGTGGTGATGGACGTGTTCGCCGCTCGCGAGGACCCCGAGCCGGGCGTCACCGGTGCGCTGATCGCGAACCACGTGCCGCTGAAGCCGGAGCAGGTCCGGTTCGAGCCGTCCTGGTCGGCGGTCCCGAAGGCGGTGGCCGATCTCGCCGTACCGGGCGACCTGGTGGTCACGCTCGGCGCGGGCGACGTGACGCTGATCGGTCCCGAGGTCGTCGCCCTGCTGGCCGAACGGGCCGTGGAGTGAGCCGGCGGTGACCTCGGGATGAACCAGAGCACCGACCTCGCCCGGGCACAGCGGCGGTTCGCGCGCCGGCAGCGGTTGGTGCGTTGGCGTGGCTGGCTGCCGTGGGTGGCGGGCGGCCTGGTCGTGGTGCTGGGCGGGGTCGCGATCTGGCTCTTCTACTTCTCCTCCGTGCTGGCGGTCACCGGAGTGCGGGTGAACGGCGTCGAGACGGTGTCATCGGCAACCATCACCGGCATGGCCGAGGTCCCGATCGGGCAGCCGCTCGCAAGAGTCGACCTGGACGCGATCGCCGGACGGGTGCGAACCGTGCCCGCCGTGGCGGACGTGCAGGTGACGCGCGCCTGGCCGGACCGGGTGGTGATCCAGGTCACCGAGCGGGTTCCCGTGGTCGTCGTGACGGACGGCAGCCGGTTCGAGCTGGTCGACGCGACCGGCGTCGCGTTCCGCGGTGTGCCGACCCGGCCTGCCGGCCTGCCGGAGGCGCTGGTGGTGGGCGTGCGCCGAGACGTCACCATCCGCTCCGTCGTGACCGCCTCCGCGGCCCTGCCGGAGGCGATCCGGAGTCAGGTCGGCTCGATCTCGGCGACCTCGCCGGATTCGATCACCCTCAATCTGGTGACCGGTGTCCGGGTGGTCTGGGGGAGTGCCGATGACAGCGAGCGGAAGGCGGAGGTACTGAGTGTGCTGATGCACCGCAAGGCCAAGGTGTACGACGTCTCGGCGCCCGATCTCCCTGTCACCAAAGGCGAAAAGAAGTGAGTTGTTACATCAGAGCACATGGCGGCGCGGCGCTTGGACATTGCCGGACGAGGTCCCGTAGCGTGCGACGTAATCTAAAGTTGACATAACTCTAACCATCCAGTTGAGGTTCAGACTTTTCGGCTGAATCTCAGGGGGTCGAAGCTCCAGGCCGGTCTGTTGACGCTGTCTCGGTATGGAGCCGGCCGGACGGGGAACCGGTCCTCGCAGGGGTTCGGGAGCAGGCGCAGCTCGGACGGCCAACCGGCCATAACGGGAACAGAACGAGGCGAGAGGCGCGGACGTGGCGGCACCGCAGAACTACCTGGCACTCATCAAGGTCGTCGGCATCGGCGGGGGCGGCGTCAATGCCGTGAACCGGATGATCGAGCACGGTCTGAAGGGCGTTGAGTTCATCGCCATCAACACCGACGCCCAGGCGCTGCTGATGAGCGACGCCGACGTCAAGCTCGACATCGGCCGCGAGGAGACCCGCGGCCTGGGCGCCGGCGCGAACCCCGCGATCGGGCAGAAGGCCGCCGAGGACCACGCTGAGGAGATCGAGGAGGCGCTGAAGGGTGCCGACATGGTCTTCGTCACCGCGGGCGAGGGCGGCGGCACGGGGACCGGCGGCGCGCCGGTGGTGGCCCGGATCGCCCGCTCGCTGGGCGCGCTGACCATCGGTGTGGTGACCCGGCCGTTCTCCTTCGAGGGCAAGCGCCGCGCGACCCAGGCGGAGGACGGCATCGCCACCCTCCGCGAAGAGGTCGACACTCTGATAGTGATTCCGAATGACCGCCTGCTGACCATCTCCGACCGCGCCGTCTCCGTGCTGGACGCGTTCAAGCAGGCCGACCAGGTGCTGCTCCAAGGTGTCTCCGGCATCACCGACCTGATCACCACGCCCGGCCTGATCAACGTCGACTTCGCCGACGTCAAGGCGGTCATGTCCAACGCCGGGTCCGCGCTGATGGGCATCGGCTCGTCCCGCGGCGAGGACCGCGCCGTCGCCGCCGCCGAGGCGGCCATCTCCAGCCCGTTGCTGGAGGCAAGCATCGAGGGCGCGCACGGGGTCCTGCTGTCGATCGCCGGTGGTTCCGACCTCGGGCTGTTCGAGATCAACGAGGCGGCCCAGCTCGTCTCGGAGTCGGCCCACACCGACGCCAACATCATCTTCGGCGCGGTCATCGACGACGCTCTCGGCGACGAGGTCCGGGTGACCGTGATCGCGGCCGGCTTCGACGGCGGCATGCCGAAGCGGCGCGAGCAGGCGATGAACAGCGCCCGGCCGCAGTCCCGGCCGTCCACTCCCGGTGACTTCGCAACGCAGGGCCACCCGCGTCCACACCATCCCGACACCTCCGCCGGCCAGTCCGGTACGGGCACTGCCGCAGGCTCGGCAGTGGGCCAGCCTGGTGGGGGGCAGACGGGCAACGGGCAGACTGGTTCCGGGCAGGCGACGGCCGGCGCGGGAACGGGTCTCGCCGGGACGGGCGGAGCGGGTGCGGGGCAGTCCAGTTCGGGCCAGTCCGGGGCGGGGCAGTTCGGCGGCTCGGGCTCGGCCGGAGCCGAGGACACGGCCCCGGTGCCGACGACCGGCGAGGGTCGTCCGGGCGTGGGGACGACCCACTCGGCCCGTCCGCTGGCCGGCGAGCCAGTCCGCACCGCGACCCCTCAGTCGTCCTCGCAGCAGCCGACCACTCACAACCCGGCCGCTACGCCCTCCCAGCACACCCCGGCGACGCACGGGCCGACGCACCACTCGACCACGGCGTCGCCCGCCCCGCAGCGGGCCCCGCGCAAACCCGAGCCCGAGGAAGACGAGCTCGACATCCCCGACTTCCTGAAGTAGATCTCGGGCGCGGCGACCCGCCCACTCGAACCGTCCGGCGTGCTGTCAGCTCCCACTCTTCGGCTGGGGGCCCGTCGGCGTGGACGCAAAACGTATCTGCAGGTCGAGCTGTGATCTCGACTTGCAGATGCGTTTCTTACCCGCCGGTCCCGGCCGTGCGTCCGCGGGGGACGGTTCGGGAGCATGGCCTGTCGTCGGCGTGCTGGGTCGGCCTGGGTAGCCTTCGGGGCGTGTTCGGCTACGACGAGGTCATCGACGGTGTCCGGTTCGCGTTCACGGATCGGTTCGGCGGTGTCAGCCGCCCCCCGTACGCCGAGCTGAACCTGGGGAGCGCGAGCGGTGACGAGGCCGCCGCGATCGCGCAGAACTTCCGGCGGGTGGCCTCGGCGTTCGAGGTCGAGCCGGACGCGGTGGTGCGGGTCAGCCAGGTGCACGGCCGAGACGTCCACGTGGTGAAACCCGGTGACGAGCTCCCGGTCAGTCCGATGCCACCGGCCGATGCATTGGTGACCACCCGGACGGATGTGACCTTGTGCGTCCGCGCGGCCGACTGCCTGCCGGTCTTGCTCGCGGATCCCGCGAGGGGCGTGGCCGGCGCCGTGCACTCGGGTCGGCGTGGCCTGTTCGCCGGCGTCGTACCGGCTGCGGTGGAGGCGATGCGCGAGCTCGGTGCGGAGTCGATCGTGGCGGTCCTGGGACCGTACGCGTGCGGTCGCTGCTACGAGGTGCCGGAGGAGATGCGGGCAGAGGTCGCCGGTCGGGTGCCGGCGGCGTACGCGGAGACGAGCTGGGGTACGCCGTCGCTTGACGTCGCGGCGGGTGTGGCGGCGCAGTTGGCCGAGCTGGACTGCCGGGTGCTGGATGTGTCGAGGTGCACGATCGAGTCCGAGGACCTGTACTCCTACCGGCGTGAGGGACAGCTCAGCGGCCGTCTCGCGGGCCTGGTCAGGTTGGCAGGATGAACCGGCAGGCCGAGCTCAAGGAGAGCCTGGAGCGCGTCCGGCGGCGGATCGACGCGGCCTGTGCGGCCGCCGGACGGGCCCCGGACGACGTGACCTTGATCGCGATCACCAAGACCTTCCCGGTGAGCGACGTACGAGCCCTGGTCGAGCTGGGCGTGGCGAACGTGGGCGAGAACCGCGAGCAGGAGCTGAGGGCGAAGGCTCCCGAGTGCGCCGACCTGGCGATCACCTGGCACTTCGTCGGTCAGCTGCAGTCGAACAAGGCTCGCTCGGTCGTTCGCCATGCCCAGGTCGTGCACTCGGTCGACCGCTCCTCGCTGGTGACCGCACTGTCTCGTGCGGCTGTGGATGAGGGAAGAACGCTGCGCTGCCTGCTGCAGGTCAGTCTGGCCGGCTACGGGCCACCCGACGCCGCTACGGGCCGGAGCCGCGGCGGCACGGCCCCGGTCGACGTACCGGGACTGGCCGCGGAGGTCGCGGCCGCCGACGGCCTGGAACTGGGCGGCGTCATGGCCGTCGCGCCGCTGGGCGCGGATCCGGACGAGGCCTTCGGTGGACTGGCGGAAGTAGCCGCCCGGCTACGGTCCGAACACCCCGGCGCGGACTGGATCTCTGCCGGGATGACCGGCGACCTGGAGGCGGCGATCAAGCACGGTGCGACACACGTTCGGCTCGGGCGTGCATTACTCGGTACGCGCCCTCCGCTGCGTTAGTGTCGACATCGAGCAGGGTTTCGAACCACTGCCCGTGTCACGTCCGGAACCGGACCGAAGGGCTGGAGGGCCATGAGCGGCGCGTTGCGCAAGATGGGTGTGTACCTCGGCTTGGTCGAGGACGGCGAGCGCTACAACGCGCGCTACGACGACGAGTACGACGGCTACGAAGAGTACGAAGAGGACGAGGACGTCACCACGGAGTCCCATGAGACGGCGCCCGCTGCTGCTCCGCGCACGGAGGAGCAGGTCGGCACGGTCAGCAAGTTCCCAGATCGGCGTGGTGTCTCAGCTGCCCCGGAGGTAACCGAGTTGTCCCGCATCACCACCGTGCATCCGCGCAGCTACAACGAGGCGCGCGTGATCGGGGAGCACTTCCGCGACGGCGTGCCCGTCATCATGAACCTGACCGAGATGGATCACGCCGACGCCAAGCGGCTGGTGGACTTCGCGGCCGGCCTGATCTTCTGCTGCCGGGGCTCGATCGAGCGCATCACCACCAAGGTGTTCCTGGTGTCGCCCCCCAACGTCACGGTGGCCGCGGAGGAGAAGGCGCGGATCGCCCAGGACGGCTTCTACAACCAGAGCTGACGGCCGGTTTCGCCGGTCTTCTACACTCTTTCCTGACATGGTTGCTCTAGAGATCGTTCTCAGTGTCCTCAGCTGGGTGCTGCTCGCCTTCTTCCTGATCCTGGTGGCGAGGTTCGTACTCAGCCTGATCGTCATGTTCGCGCCGCAGTGGCACCCAAAAGGACCGCTGCTGCTGCTGTTCGAGGTGGTCTACTCGGTCACCGATCCCTTCCTGCGTCCGCTCCGGCGGATCCTGCCTCCGATCGGGGCGGGCGGGATACGGATCGACCTGTCCATGTTGATGTTGTTCGTGCTCGTCTCGCTGGCGATGTCGATCAACGCCACCGCGATCAGGTCGCTGTGACCGGCCGGGAAGAACGGGGCCGGACCCGGCGAGTCGGAGGGTGGGAACCGGGGCTGACTGGGTAGGAGCCGACCGGACAATGGGGGGAGTCGGTGATCGTTATCGCCCGCCCGGATTCCGTCACAACACAACGAAGCGATAACGTGATCTACTGGTCGCCGAGGTCAAGGCCTACGGGGACCCGCCAAGACACAGACAAACGAGGTGAAAGATGCCGCTGACGCCGGATGACGTCCGCTCGAAGCAGTTCACGCCCGTCCGATTGCGGGAGGGCTACGACGTCACTGAGGTCGACTCCTTCCTCGACGAGGTCGAGGCCGAGCTCGAGCGACTCCTCGCTGAGAACGAGGAGCTGCGCGCGAAGCTCGCGGCCGCTCAGCGTGCTGGTGGTGGACAGGACCGACCGGTCGACCAGACCGCTGCAATGCCCCCCATGGTGCAGCAGCCCAAGCCCGCACCGGTCGTCGTCGAGAAGCCGGAGGAGAAGGCGCCGCCAGTCGTGGCTCCCCAGGTCGCCGGTGCTGCCGGGGCCGCGGGAACCGTGGGTGACGCCTCCAGCTCGGCCGTGCGCCTGCTGGAGATGGCGACCAAGCACTCCGACGACCTGGTCCAGGAGGCGAAGGACACCGCCGACAAGATCATCGGAGAGGCCCGCGCCAAGGCCGAGCGCCTGGAGAACGAGGCCCGGGGCAAGGCTGACCGGATGACCGGCGAGGCCCGTGCCCGCGCCGAGAAGCTGGACGGCGAGATCGCGGAGCGCCGGGCGCAGATGCTCGGCACGCTGGAGAAGCAGAAGGGTCAGCTCGAGCGCACCATCGACGACCTGCACGCCTACGAGCGCGAGTACCGCAGCAGGCTGAAGACGTACTTCACCGAGCAGCTCAAGGCACTGGGCAACGGCGAGGACACGCTCAGCCCGCGCAACGGCTTCCGCCCGGAGGCTCGCGCCCAGGCCCACGGCCACGGCGGCGTCTGACAGACAAGTGACGAAGAGGCGGTGCCTATCCGGCGGCACCGCCTCTTCGCCATGTCCAGACCCCGGCTGACACCTACCGCACCCGGCGGCCCTGGCCCACAGCCCGCCAGTCCGCGACCCACCCCGCTCAGAGCGGAAATCCGTATACCTGAAAAGGTCTGTTAGTCCTTTTCAGGTATACGGATCTCGATGTTCCGACTGGGGATGGCCCGCGGGCCGCCGGTCAGGCCCTGGCGAGCCAGTAGCGCAGACCCAGCTCCTCGTCCGCGCCGGTGGTGAGGTCGTCCGCCGCGTCGGGAGCCGTGTGGCTCACGGAGACGGCGAGGACCTCCCGGCCGATCTCGTCGCCGTGGCGGGCGAGGGCGTCGACGAGCTCGCCGTCGGCCTCCAGCCAGACGGTGATCCGGTCCGACACCTCCAGGCCGGCATTCTTGCGGGCCTCCTGCAGCGTGCGGACCACCTCGCGGGCGAGACCGGCCTGCCTGAGCTCGGGCGTGACCTCGAGGTCGAGGGCGACGGTCTCGCCCTGCTCGTTGACCACGGACCAGCCCTCACGCGGCCGCTCCGAGATCAGCACCTCGGCCGGCGACACCACGACCGCCTCGCCCTCCACCTCCACCGACGCCGTACCGACCGTCTTGAGCGTGGCGGCCAGTTCTGCCGCGTCGGCGGCCGCGATGGCCGCGGCGACCACCGGGGTCTGCTTGGCGAACCGCTTGCCGAGCTCGCGGAAGTTGCCCTTGGCGGAGTACTCGACCAGATCCGCACCCGCGGTGGACAGCGGTTCCACCGAGCCGACGTTCAGCTCGTCGGCGATCTCGCTCAACAGCTCCTTCTCCAGATCAGCGATCGCGGCCGAGCCGACCAGCGCGCGGCTCAGCGGCTGGCGGGTCCGGACCTTCGCCTCCGCGCGGGCCGACCGGCCCAGCTCGACGACCCGCCGGGCCATGTTCATGTGGGTCGCCAGCGTGTCGTCGATCAGGGACTCGTCGTACGTCGGGAAGGTGGTCAGGTGGACCGACTCGGCCGCGCCCGGCGTAACGGGCCGGAAGACGTCCTGCCAGACCCGCTCGGTGACGAACGGGGTCAGCGGCGCCATCAACCGGGTGAGCACGTCGAGGGTCTCGTGCAGCGTTGCCAGCGCGCTCGCGTCACCGGCCCAGAACCGCCGGCGGGAGCGCCGCACGTACCAGTTCGACAGCACGTCGACGAACTGGCCGATGGCGAGGCCGAGCTTCTGCGTGTCGTAGGAGTCGTACGCCTCGTCCGTCTCGCGGATCAGCCGGTTCGTCTCGCTCACCAGCCAGCGGTCCAGCACCGAGCGCTCCGCGACCGGGGGCGCGTCGGCCGTGGGCGACCAGTCGGCCAGCCGGGCGTAGAGGGCGTGGAACGCGACCGTGTTCCAGTAGGTCAGCAAGACCTTGCGGACGATCTCGTTCAGCACGTTCGGTCCGATACCGCGCGCCTTCCACGGCGAGCCCGAGCAGGCCATGAACCAGCGGACCGCGTCCGCGCTGTGCGCCTCCATCAGCGGGATCGGCTCCAGGATGTTGCCCAGGTGCTTGGACATCTTCCGGCCGTCCTCGGCCATGATGTGGCCGAGGCAGACGACGTTGCGGTACGACGACTCGTCGAACACCAGCGTGCCGATCGCCATCAGCGTGTAGAACCAGCCGCGGGTCTGGTCGATCGCCTCGGAGATGAAGTCGGCCGGGTACGCCGCCTCGAACTTCTCCTTCGAGCCCTGCGCCCAGGGGTAGCCCCACTGCGCGAACGGCATCGAGCCGGAGTCGTACCAGGCGTCGATGACCTCCTCCACCCGGCGTGATTCCTCGCCACAGGTCGGGCAGGCGAAGGTGATGTCGTCCACGTAGGGCCGGTGAGGGTCGGTGTCCGACAGGTCGCGGCCGGCCAGCTCGCCCAGCTCGGCCAGCGAACCGACGCACACCTGGTGGTCCTCGGCGCAGCGCCAGATCGGCAGCGGCGTACCCCAGTAGCGCGAGCGGGACAGCGCCCAGTCGATGTTGTTGCGCAGCCAGTCGCCGTAGCGGCCCCACTTGATCGAGTCGGGGTACCAGTTGGTCCGCTCGTTCTCACGCAGCAGCGCATCCTTGGCCTGGGTGGTGCGGATGTACCAGGACGGGAGCGCGTAGTACATGACCGGCGTGTGGCAGCGCCAGCAGTGCGGGTAGGAGTGTTCGTACGCCACGTGGCGGAACAGCGCGCCCCTGGCCTCGAGGTCCTTCACAAGCACCGCGTCGGCCTTCTTGAAGAACTGGCCGCCGACCAGCGGCACGTCGGCGGAGAAGGTGCCGTCGGCTTCGACCGGGTTGACCACCGGCAGCGCGTACGCCCGGGCCACTGCCAGGTCGTCGGCACCGAATGCGGGGGACTGGTGCACCAGACCGGTGCCGTCCTCCGTGGTGACGTACTCGGCCAGTACGACGTAATGCGCCGGCTCGGGGAACTCCACCAGCTCGAACGGGCGCTGGTAGGTCCACCGCTCCATGTCGCGGCCGACGTACCGTTCGGTCACCTCCCAGCCCTCGCCCAGCGTCCCCAGCAGGGGCTCGGCGACGACGAGGGTCTCGGTGCCATCGGTCGCGACCACGTACGTGACGTCGGGGTGGGCCGCGACGGCGGTGTTGGAGACCAGCGTCCAGGGCGTCGTCGTCCAGACCAGTAGCGAGGCCTTGCCCGCGAGCGGTCCCGAGGTGAGCGGGAACCGGACGTAGACCGACGGGTCGACGACCGTCTCGTACCCCTGGGCCAGCTCATGGTCGGACAGGCCGGTGCCGCAGCGTGGGCAGTACGGCGTGATCCGGTAGTCCTCGACCAGCAGGCCCTTGTCGTGGATCTGCTTCAGCGACCACCAGACCGACTGGACGTACTCGGGGTCCATCGTCCGGTAGGGGTGTTCCAGATCCACCCAGTAGCCCATCCGGGTGGTCAGCTGGGCGAACTCGCCGACGTGCCGGGTGACGGACTCGCGGCACCTGGCGTTGAACTCGGCGATGCCGTACGCCTCGATGTCGTGCTTGCCGGTGAAACCGAGCTCCTTCTCGACCGCGACCTCGACCGGCAGGCCGTGGCAGTCCCAGCCGGCCTTCCGCTCGACCGAGTAGCCCTTCATCGTCCGGTAGCGCGGGAACACGTCCTTGAAGACGCGCGCCTCGATGTGATGGGTGCCGGGCATGCCGTTGGCCGTGGGTGGTCCCTCGTAGAACGTCCAGGTCGCTCCGCCGGCCGACTGGGCCAGGCTCTTGGCGAAGGTGTCCTCGGCGTCCCAGTGGGCCAGGACCTCCCGCTCCATGGCAGGCAGATCGACCTGGGCGGGGACCTGCTGCCAGCCGGTGGTGGGGTTGTTCGCCATCGTCGTACGACCTCCGTCATCGCCTGTCGGCCTGCTGACGAAGGGACGACGCGCCGGCGGTCTCGCCGGGCCCCGCGGTACCACCCTTCTTGGCAACCGCCCCGAGGGCAGTCACCCACTCGACTCTGCTCCGCTGCCGGTTCTAATGAGTCCTGCGGACCGTTCTTCCAGCGGCTCCGGGGTGATGGCCCCATCACGGCCTTGCGGTGGCGGGAAAAGTGTACGGCGGTGCACCACGGCACTACCAATCGTTAATCGGTCGCCGGGAGAGAATGCATCGGTGAGAATTCTTGTGCGGGTCAGGCCGGGCACGTCCCGGACCCGGGTCGGCGGCCGGTACGACGGCCCGTCCGGCCCGGCCCTGGTGGTGGCGGTCGCGGCCCGTGCGGTGGAGGGCCAGGCGACGAAGGCCGTCCTGCAGGCGGTCGCGGAGGTATTCGGGGTACGGCGTTCAGCGGTTACCCTGGTGCGAGGGGCGACCAGCAGGGACAAGCTGGTAGAGGTGGCGGGGGTGGAAGATGAGATTCGAGCACGGCTGAAGCAACTGCTTGGCTGAATGCCGGCGAACACGCCTGTGACGCGCGGAACATCGAGTGTGCTTGAACGACCGACTACCGTATGTCCACGGTCTGTGCGTCGGGCTGGCACGCGAGGTTCGGTGCCCCAATGTCTTGCAACCAGTCCGCTCCAGTCCTCCGACGAAGGCAGGGGGTAGTCGTGATGGCTACATCGGCACAGAAGAAGTCCGCCCCCAAACGTTCCGCCGCGGCCAAGACGAGTGCCGCCAAGACCAGCGAACCGGCAGCCGAGAAGGCCGCCGCGAAGAAGACTCCTGCCAGGCAGACATCGACGAAGAGGGTGGCAGTGAAGACGAACGAGAGCAGGACCGCGGCCACGGCGCCGGCGAAGTCGCCCGCCAAGAAGGCCGAGACTCTCACTGTCGGTGCGGGGGAGTCGCCCTGGACCGCGACGGAGATGGACGAGCTGCGGGGCGAGCTGGAACGCGACGCCGTGCATCTGCAGGAGGAGATCCACGAGGCGGAGCAGGAGATCGTGGGCCTGCTGCGTGACGGCGGCGACGGTGCCGGCAACGACCAGGCCGACGTCGGCTCCACCACGCTCGAGCGGGACCACGAGATGTCGCTGGCGAACAACGCCCGAGACATGCTGGACCAGATCGAGCGGGCGCTGTCGCGGATCGACGACGGCACCTACGGTGTCTGCGAGAGCTGCGGCAACGCGATCGGCAAGGGTCGGTTGCAGGCGTTCCCGCGTGCGACACTGTGCGTGTCATGCAAAGAACGCGAAGAACGCCGCTGAGCGATACCACCGGTACGGAGCCGGCCCCGGAGCCCGGGGCCGCCCCAGCCGAAGCGTCGACGGAACCGGCCGGCCTTGAGTCGGCCGGTTCTCCGTCATCTGCCGACGAGGCGTCTGCCCAGGAGGCGGCCGCCGCTGAGTCTGCTGCGGACGATCGAGAGTCGGCCGGCAAAGCCGCCCGGCCGTCGTGGCGGATGGCGCTGATGTTCGGCGCCGTCGGCCTCCTGGTGCTCGGGCTCGACCAGCTGACCAAGGCCCTCGCCCTGCGCCACCTCGACCCCGGCGACCCGGTGGACGTGATCGGCTCCGCGCTGCAGTTCAACCTGATCCGGAACTCGGGGGCCGCGTTCAGCCTGGGCGCCGGGTACACGCCGGTGATCAGCGTGGTCCAGATAACGGTCGCTGTCGGCGTCGTGTGGCTGTCCCGGCGGCTCGGCTCGCTCGGCTGGGCCGTGGCCTTCGGGTTCCTGTTCGGCGGTGCGGTCGGCAACATCGTGGACCGCATCTTCCGCGAGCCGTCGCCGTTCCACGGCCACGTGGTGGACTTCCTGCAGCTGCCGCACTGGGCGATCTTCAACGTCGCGGACATGGCCGTCACGGCCGCTGCGGTGCTGCTGGTGGTGCAGACCCTGCGCGGCGTCCACCTGGACGGTTCCCGCGACAGGAAGCACGCCGACGATCAGCGGGCCCGGGCGTGACGGGCGACTTACGCACCGTGATCGTGCCGGACGGCCTGGCCGGTGAACGGCTGGACGCCGCCCTTTCGCGCTTGTTCGGCGTCTCCCGGACGAAGGCGGCCGAGCTGATCGAGTCGGGCCTGGTCCACGTCGACGGATCCCCGGCGGCCAAGTCGGCCCGCGTCGCCGCCGGCGTCCTGCTGGACGTCGAGCTGCCACCTCCGCCCGGCGAGGTCACCGTCGTACCGGAGACCGTGGAGAACCTGCGGATCGTGTACGACGATGACGAGATCGTGGTGGTCGACAAGCCGGTCGGCGTGGCCGCGCACCCGTCGCCGGGCTGGACCGGACCCACCGTGATCGGGCACCTGGCGGGCGCCGGCTTCACCATCTCCACCAGCGGCGCCGCCGAGCGCAAGGGCATCGTCCACCGGCTCGACGTCGGCACCTCCGGCCTGATGGTGGTGGCGAAGACCGAGTACAGCTACACGGTGCTCAAGCGCGCCTTCAAGGAGCGCACGGTCCGCAAGATCTACCACGCGCTAGTGCAGGGCCATCCGGACCCGTTCACCGGCACAGTGGACGCGCCGATCGACAGGCACCCGCACCACGACTACAAGTTCGGCGTGGTGGCCGGTGGCAAGCCGAGCGTGACGCATTACGAGACCCTCGAGGCGTTCCGGTTCGCCACGCTGCTGGAGATCACGCTCGAGACCGGGCGGACGCACCAGATCCGCGTCCACATGGCGGCGATCGGGCATCCCTGCTGCGGCGACCTCACCTACGGGGCCGACCCGGTGCTGGCCCAGCGCATGGAGCTGAGTCGGCAGTGGCTGCACGCCATGCGGCTGGGTTTCACCCACCCCGGCACCGGCGAGTACGTCGAGTTCACCTCGGAGTACCCGGCCGACCTGGACCACGCCCTCCACCTGCTCGCCGACGCCCGGTAGGAACCGATGCGCCACCACCTGCTCGCCGACGGCCTGTAGGAAACCGATGCGTCACTATCTGCTCGCCGACACCCGGTAGGAACCGATGCGCCTGTACCTGTCCTCGTTCCGGCTCGGCGACCGGCCCGAGCGGCTGGTGGAGCTGATCCCACCGCCCGCGCGGGTGGCCGTGATCGCCAACGCGATCGATGCCGAGCCGGCCGACGTCCGGGCTGAGAAGGTGCGGCAGGAGATCGCCTGGTTGACCGAGCTCGGGCTGTCCGCCGACGAGCTCGACCTGCGCGACTGGTTCCCCGACCCGGGCCGAGCTGCCGACGCGAAACGCCTGCGCGACACCGACTCGGGCGGAACTGTGGACGCGCAGGGCCTGCGCGAGCAGTTGATTTCGTACCAGGGTGTCTGGGTTCGCGGCGGGAACGTCTTCGTACTGCGCTCCGCGATGGCTCGCAGTGCCGCCGACACCGTCCTCCACGAGCTGGTCGCCTCCGATGCCATCGTGTACGCCGGGTACAGCGCCGGGCCGTGCGTGCTCGCGCCGAGCCTGCGCGGCCTGGAAATGTGCGACGACCCGGGCGCGGTCGCAGCGACGGGCGGCGAGCTCCGCTGGGACGGGCTCGGCCTGATCGACGAGGCCTTCGTACCGCACGTCGACTCGCCCGGCCATCCCGAGACCGAGCTGCTGGCCCGGACGGCCGAGTTCTACCGCGACACCGGCGTACCGCATCTGACCCTGCGCGACGGCCAAGCCCTGATCGTCAACGGCACCCACCGCACCCTCCTCTAGCGCCGATCGGTCCGAATCCGCCCACCTCTGCTGTGGCGGTCGGTCCGCATCTGTCCTGGTGGACTGGGGCCCGACGTTGCCTCGGGGAATGCGCCGATCGGTCCGAATCCGCCCGCCTCTGCTGTGGCGGTCGGTCCGCAT
>DASTVQ010000129.1:0-11592 GCA_035759015.1 Kribbella sp. | reverse complement strand
TCGCCCGCTCCCCCGGTCGCCTTGTTCCGATCGGCTGAGCCCGACCCCGGCCGAGCGCTCGGCCGCGACGCGCCGACGAGGCGTTCGGCCCAGGCCTTGGCCTTCGGGGGTGCCATGGCGAGGTAGTGGGCGGCCTCCTCGCAGGCGCGGGCCGCGGCGTCCAGCTGCATCGCCGCGGTTGTGGCCCGCCCCTCCGACGCCGCAATGGCGGCGGCGGCGTTCTCACGGCACCGAGCGGCTGTTCGTTGCAGGCGAGCGACCACCTGCGGCACTTCGTCGAGACAATCGACCAGGCCGCGCGCCACCCGCTGCAGCTCGGAGGGCATCAGGAGCTCAGATCTGGTCGGCGTAGCTCTTGCAGCCGGCCGAAGCGATCTCGAGAGCCTCCGCCGCCTGCTCGACCGCCTTGCCGGCAGCGTCGAGGATCTCGGCGATGTCCCGGTCCACCCCGGTCGCCGTACCGGCGATCAGGCTCTCCACCAGCGCGCTGTGCTGGGTGAACCGGAGTTTGAAGCCGGCCAGGCCACCTGCTGCCTGCTTGGCCTCGGCTGAGACCTGGTGCAGCTGTTCCTTGAGCCGCTGTACGTCGGACACGACGACCTCTTCTTCCTGTCAGTTGCGCTTCTTCGGCGCCACGATCCCCGCCCCGGCCACGATCACCGGCACCAGGATCGCCAGCCACCACGGCAGACCGGCCACCATCACGACCCCGACGACCACGGCCGCGCCCCACGCGACCAAGAGCGAACCGGAGAACCGCGGCGTCGTCAACAGGGTGAGCAGCACGAGGACCGCCGCCTCCGCGCCGGCCAGGACGGAGCCGTTGGCCGGCCACACCAGCGCGAAGGCGACCACCACCAGGCCGGCGCCGATCGTGCGGCGCCTGCGGCGCTCGCGTTCAGCCCGGGCCTTCGCGCGGACCTGCTCCAGTCGCTCGACGGCGTCACCGAGCTGGTTGGCCAGTTGGGCTGCCGCGACCTCGATGTCGGCGATCCCCCGAACCTTCGGCAAGGCGATCGGCGCCCGCTTGCCCGTCACGGGCACGCCTGCCTTCGCCATGCCGGCAGTGGCCTTCTCGGCCAGCGCGTCCAGCCGTTCCTCCAGCTTCCGGCCGCGCTCCGCCATCGCCTCGGCCTCCGCCATCGCCGTTGCCTCCGCCCTGGAACGGTTCGCGGTCAACCGGTCCTGGGCCTGCTGCGCGTCCGCTCGCGCGTAGGCGACCTGCCTCAGGGCGCGGGCGTAGTCGGACCAGTCCTGCTCGGTGCTCATCGCCGTACCAGCTCCACGTAGCGGTCGACCTCGTCCAGGCGCAGCGGCGCGAACGGCACGACGACCTGCGCCTCCGGCTGCAGCCCGTCCCACAGCAGGCCGCGGTACGGCTCCGACGCCCAGCGGACGAGCGGGCCGCAAACCGCCCGCACCCCGTCCTGCGGGTGGCGCAGGAACAGATGCGTGGCTATGTTGCCGCGGCCGTAGCCAAGCTGCTCGGTGCAGACGTGCAGCCGGTTCCACCAGCCGAATGTGACGACGCCTTGGGTGGGTCCGTCGCGAACGATGTCCTGCAGCGCGTTCGCGGGGCTCTCGAAGAAGCCGTCGGCGTGGGTCTGCATCCGCGGTACGCCGTGGAAGCCGAACCCGAGCAGGTACGTGGGTCCGCCGACCTTGCCCTCGCGGACCGCGTCACGCAAGGCGAACAACCGGGGCGCGATGGCGTCGTGCCTGTCGATGCTCTCGACCTCGCAACCGAGCTGCCGCAGCGTCTGCAGCAGCGCACCCTTGCCCTCGGCAACCAGGGTCGACGAGTCGGTGCCGTCCACGAAGAGGAAGCGCGGCGGTACGGCGGCCGCGGCCGCCGCGGACACCGCCAGCCCGGACAGCACCCCGAGCGCGTCGACCGGACCATCACCGAGAACCAGTACGCCGGCACCGGGCTCGGGCCGCACCTCGACCGTGACCGGGGACTCCGTCACGGCGATAGGCAGACCGGTCCACGGCCGGTCCGGCTCCGGAACCACGGAGGCGGCCGTGTCGGTCAACCGCGCCGGCTCGGCCAGGTGGAAGACCCGCGGCGGCCGTGTCGTACGGGAGGTGATCCACAACTCGCGGCGCAGGTCGTCCAGAGTCGCCCTGTCCGCGAAGCTGACGAGCACGTGCTGATTGTCGTCAGGAGACCCGAAGTTCGCGTTCAGCACGGCCTCACCGCGGAACTGCAGCTCGGCGGCGGCCGTGTTGCCCGTGCGCAGGATCGCCTGCGAGTCGGCCGGTGTCGTCTTCAGCGCGATCCGGTACGGCACCTGTCCGAAGATCGAGTCGCGCCGGGTGGACAGGCGCTTCACGCCCTCGATCGTCTGCGTGGCCAGCACCACGTGGACGCCGTACGCCCGGCCGAGCCGGACGAGTCGCTCCAGCAGCCGCGCGGCCTCGTCGGCCGGCTCGTCGTCGTCCTCGAGCAGGACCTGGAACTCATCCAGCACGGCAAGGATGCGCGGCGGCCGGTCAGGTCCCGCCGGAAGCTCGGCGATGTCCGCGACATTGCCGTTCGACTTGAAGATCTCGCTGCGACGAACGAGCTCGTCGGACAGGTGCCGCAGCACGGCCAGGCCGAAGGCCCGGTCGCTGTGGATGCCCAGGACCCGCACGTGTGGCAGCCAGTGCTCACGCCCGGCGGCCGGCCCCAGCGCGGAGAACTCGACACCGTGCTTGAAGTCGAGCAGGTACATCTCCAGGTCGTTCGGCGCGTAGCGGGCCGCCAACCCGTGGATCATCACCAGCAACAGGTTCGACTTGCCCTGCCCGACCGCTCCTCCCACCAGGACGTGTGGAAGCGCCGGGTTGCCGCTGCGCAACCGGACCAGCGCAGGCGTGCGGTCGTCGTACCCGATCACCGTGCTGAGCTCGTCGCGAACCGGTCGCCACCAGGTGGACCGGTTGGGCAGAGTCCGGTCGAAGTCGATCGTCGGCAGCACTGCGATCTCCGCCAGCTCCGCGACGACGTCACAGACGCCCGCGGCGATCTGCGCATCGAAGCCGGGATCAAGTCGCACCGACACGTCGGGCAGGTGCGACAGTTCCACCTTGTCGCCTGCCACCGCGACAGGCGCCAGCAGGTCGAGCAGCTGCCCCGGGTCGACCTCGTGCTCGGCCGACATCACCGGATCGTGGTGGACCAGGAAGCAGATGCCGCGATCCGCGGCGGTCGCGGCCAGCCGGACGAGGTCGCGCTGGGCGAGCGTGTCGATCCCCGCGGGGTAGTCGAACAGCACGACGAGGCGGTAGGGATCTGTCACGCGGCCGGTCTCTCGGACCAGGTCCTCGAACCGTTCGTGACCCAGCTGAGCCTGCCGGCTGGCTCGCATCGACGACACCTCCACCAGACCGGACAGCACGGCGTGCAGCTGCTCGGCGGTATGTGTTGCCCTCGGCACCAATTGCGGGTACTTGGTGGTCAGGTGTCCGAGCAACCCCATCGTGCCGGTGAGCCGGGGGTCGAACCCATCCACCCTGAGCCGGAACGGTTCGGTCGCGGCGACCAGCCGCAGGGCCACGCTCTGCACCAGCCGTCGGGCGGACTCGTTGCGATCGGCCGTCACCCTCCAACCGTTGGTGCGCAACAGCGGCGCCACCACCGGCGTACCGGGTTCCAGGTGACCGACCCGCACGTACGACGGGGTGCCGGCGCCGACCAGTTGGCGCGATCGCCAGCGGGCGTCGTTCGGAGGGATGGATGCCAGCCCCGGCGCCAACCGGTCGGCCAGGCGACGCGCCAGCGGTTCGGCAGCGGCGAGTGCCTCCGCAGTGGCGGTCTCGACGGCGCTACGCGAGTCTCGACGGGCAGCGGCCGTCTCGGCCTGCAGCCGCCGGTGCAGTTCGACGGCCTGCCGGTGCTCGCCTGTGGTGAGTTGCCGGGCGTTGTCGAGGAGTTCGCCGAGAGCGTGCCGCAGGCCGCGGATCCGTGCTTCCAGGGCGTCTGGTGAAGCCGGTCCGGGCGCAGTCCTCCCGCCAGGCTTCTCCGTCACGGCCACCGTCCTTCCACCTTCACCGCAGCTGCCTCGTCCGAGCATGTCACACCACCTGCCCCGTGGATCACACCAGACACCGCACGTCTCACCAACCGACCGGTTCGATCAGAGCGTCCGCGTCAGGAGGGCGCCACGATCTCCAGCTCGTAACCGTCGTCGTTGTGCACGAAGGCGGCGTAGTGCTGCGGCCCGCCGGCGTACGGGTGACGGTCGGCGAACATCAACGTCCACCCGTTGCCGGCCGCGTCCGCGACGATCGAGTCGACCTGGGCGCGACTGGCGGCATTCAGCGCCAGGTGGTTCATGCCGGGCCGCAACCGGTCGTGCGTCGTGGCCGACAGAGCGGGGCTCTGCTCGACGACGATATAGCTGCTGTCGGTTCCGGACTGCCAGCTGAACCCACCTGGCCACGCGTCGCCGTCCGTCCAACCGAGCCGTCGCAGGATCCACCCCCAGCTTGACGTCGCGGTGGAGAGGTTCGGAACCCAGATCTCGATGTGGTGCACTGCCGCGGTCATCGCAGCATTATCGATGCCCGGCCACGCGGTTCCAGACAGCCAGCGCGAGGAGTCCGACCAGCACGAGCCAGCCGACGGCGGCCAGCAGCCAGGGCCACCACAGCGTGCGGGCCGCGGCGTCGGCCACCGCCTTGCCGAACAGACCGCCCGCGGGCGCGAAGACCAGCACCGTCAGAACTCGCGCGACGGAGCTTTCCCTGGTCATGCATTCATTGTCCGAGCCCGCCGCCCTCGCCGCAGCGACACTGGCGCGTTTTGTCGGGGGGACGTACTAGGGTCGCCGTGACAGGCAGGACAGGATCGGGGGAATGGTGATCGGGACCCGGGTCGAGACCACCGCGTACGGCGCGGCCGCGCTCGAGCGGTTGGGCGACGTCGTCGCCGCGCTGAAGCACGACGACCCGATGACGCCCGTGACCCTGCTGCTGCCGAACAACCTGGCGGGCATCACCGCGCGTCGGTTCCTCGCTGCACAGCCGGGCGGAGTCGCTGGTCTCTACTTGGCCACGCTGCCCCGGCTGGCGGAGCAGCTCGCGGCCGGCGTGCTGGCCCCACGACGACCGGCGGCCCGTCCGATCGTCGCGGCCACCTGGCGGGCGGCGCTGGCCAAACACGCCGGGGTCTTCGAGAGCGCCGCCGACCATCCGTCGACCATCCAGGCACTCGCCGCCGCCCATCGCGAGCTGCGCGACCTCAGCGACGACGCCCTCGACAAGGTCGCCTCCGCGTCGGTGCTGGGGCCCGATCTCGTCCGCCTGCATCGACAAGTCACCGACGAGCTGCTTCCCGATTGGTACGACGAGACCGATCTCTTGCGCACCGCGAGCGCACGCGCCGACTCCGATCCCGCTGTCGTCGCCGAGCTGGGTGCATTGGTGCTCTACCTGCCGCAGGAGTTGAGCCAGGCCGAGGCCGCGTTCGTCGGGGCGCTCAGCCGGTCGGCCGACCTCACCGTGATCGTCGCGCTGACCGACGTGCGTCGCGCCGACCGGACCGTGCGGAGGTCGCTGGAGCGGATCGGTATCGACCTGCCGACGTCGATCGCCAGGAACTACCCGGTCGCCACCCATGTGCTGAACGCGTCCGACGCCGACGACGAGGTCCGCTGTGTCGTGCGGGACGTGGTCGCGTCGCTCGAACACACGCCGGCTCACCGCATCGCGGTGCTCTACTCGTCTCCTACGCCCTACGCGCGCCTGCTCCACGAGCACCTCGCCGCCGCGCGCATCGAGGTGAACGGGCCCGGCACCCGGCCCGTGCACGAGCGCGCCGTCGGCCGCAGCCTCCTCGAGGTGCTTGCCCTGGTGGATCACGACCTGCCCCGGGCGGACCTCTTCCGTGCCTTGGCGAACGCACCGACCCGCGACTTCACGGGCGAGCGCATCCCGGTGCCGCAGTGGGAGCGGCTGTCCCGGGCCGCGGGTGTCGTCCGCGGCGACGACTGGGGCGACCGCCTCGCGCGGTACGCCGAGTCGGAGCGTCGTACCGCTGATCAGGAGCGGTCCGCCGAGGATCCCCGGCCCGCCGTGGTCAAGCGAGCGCAGTACAACGCGGCCACAGCGCAGCGTCTGCACCAATTCGCGACCGAGCTGAGGCAGCACCTGACCGCGGCCTCCCAGCTGGCGACCTGGTCGGAGCTGGCCGGCTCAGTGCTCGGGCTGTTCCACAGCCTGTTCGGTGATCCCGACGAGCTGCGGACGCTACCCGTCGAGGAGCAGTACGCGGCCGTCGCAGTGGAGGGTTCGCTGCGTGGCCTGTCCACCTTGGACGAGCTGGGCACTCCTGCCAGCCTGACCGTGCTGCGCGACGTGCTGGACCTCGAGCTGCAGCAGTCCTTGCCACGCGTCGGCTCCTTCGGCACCGGCATCCTGGTCGCGCCGTTGTCGGCGAGCATCGGGCTGGCAGCCGACATCGTTTACGTCGTCGGCCTGGCCGAGGACCTCTACCCGGGCCGGCTGCACGAGGACGCGCTGCTCCCCCATCGCGTCCGGGAGGCCGCCGCGCCGGAGCTTGCCTCGGCCCGGGACCGGCTGGACGAGAAGCAAAGACACCTCCTGGCGGCCTTCGCTGCCGGCGAGTCGAGGGTGGTCGCGTCGTTCCCCCGTGGCGACCTACGCCGATCGAGTCGGCGGCTGCCCACTCGCTGGCTGCTCGGGACCTTGCGTGAGCTCAGCGGCGACCATGCCCTCGCCGCAACCGAGTGGGACCGGACGTCGTACGGCGACCGCATGGTCACGTCGGCCTCCTTCGCCCATTCGTTGACCACAGCAACCATGCCTGCCAGTGAGCAGGACTGGCAGGTCCGCGGTGCGGCGGCCGGGTTGGAGCTGGGCGACCAGGTGGTCGATCGCGCCCGGCTGCTGCTGCGGGCCCGGGCGAGTGATTCGTTCACCCGGTTCGACGGCAATCTGTCAGGGGTTGCGGGACTGCCCGACTATGCCCGCGAGGATCGGGTCGCCTCACCGACCTCACTGGAGTCCTTCGCGACCTGCCCGCACGCATACTTCGTCGAGCGCCTGCTGCAGGTCGAGCCGCTCGAGGCGCCCGAGGATCTGCTGGTCATCTCACCGCTGCAGATCGGCAACCTCATCCACAACAGCCTGGACGCCTTCGTGAGCCGGTCCGCGAGCGACCTGCCGGGGTACGGCGAGCCGTGGTCCGCCGAGCAGCGCGACCTGCTGCTGGCGATCGGCGCCGAGCTGGCCGACCGGTTCGAGGCCGAGGGGCTGACCGGGCATCCACGGCTCTGGCAGCGCGAGCGGCTGCGGATCCTGGGCGACCTGCTGGTGCTGCTGGCCGACGACGATCGCTGGCGGGCCGCGCACGATGCGTCGGTGGTCGCCAGCGAGCTGCGTTTCGGTCTCGACGGCGAGCCGCCGGTGGAGATCCCGGTCCCGTCCGGACGCGTGCGGTTGCGCGGCAGCGCGGACAAGGTGGACCTCGGCCGGGACGGCACCATCTACGTCACCGATGTGAAGACCGGCGGCCCGTCGCGGTACGAGGCGATCGAGTCGGACCCGGTCGCCGCCGGCACGAAGCTGCAGCTGCCCGTCTACGCGTACGCCGCCCGTGCCCGGTTGGGCGAGGAGTCGACACCGGTCCAAGCGTCGTACTGGTTCGTCCGGCGCGGCGGCCGGCGTATCCCGGTCCCGCTGACGCCCGAGGTCGAATCCCGCTACGTCGACACGCTGGAGGTGATCGTGTCGTCCATCGCCGCCGGGTACTTCCCCGCGAAGGCGCCCGAGGTGCCCGACTTCCTGTGGGTGCAATGCCCCTACTGCAACCCCGACGGCATCGGGCACAGCGAGGCCCGGGCCCGCTGGGAGCGGAAGCGCTTCGACCCGGCCCTGGAGCGCCTGGTGCGGTTGATCGATCCAGGAGCCCTGCCGTTGTTCGAGGAGGTTGCCCTCGATGACTGAGCTGCTGGACGCCGAGGCCCGCGAACAGATCTGCTCGGACACGGACACGACGCTCTTCGTCGAGGCCGGTGCCGGATCCGGCAAGACGCACGCGCTGGTGGATCGGGCGACCACCCTGGTGCTGCGTGACGGCGTGCCCTTGCATGCCATCGCCGCCGTGACATTCACCGAGAAGGCGGGGGCCGAGCTGCGGGACCGGCTGCGCGTGGAGTTCGAGAGGGCGCGCAAGGGACCTGCCGGCCGGTTCGCGGACGACGCCTTGGACGACCTCGACTCGGCCTCCATCGGCACCTTGCACTCGTTCGCGCAGCAGATCCTGCTGGCTCATCCGATCGAGGCCGGGCTGCCGCCGCTCATCGACGTACTGGACGAGGTGGGATCCTCGGTCGCGTTCGAGGAACGCTGGTCGGAGCTGCAGCAGCAGTTGCTGGACGACGACAGCGTCGCTGAGCCGCTGCTGCTGGCCATGGCGGTCGGCGTGGAGCTCAAGCATCTCCGGTCACTCGCGAGATTGTTCGGCAATGACTGGGACCTGATCGGCGAGCGAGTACTGGTGGAACCGCCGGAGCTGGTGGCCATGCCGGACCTGACCGGCCTGATCGCGGCGGCGGCCAAGATCGGCGCCCTGGCGCAGAGCTGCCTCGACGGCGAGGACAAGCTGCTGCCCAAGGTGAAGCAGATTGCCGAGCTCGGGCTGATGCTCGAGGGCGCCACCGACCAGGAGACCCAGCTCGCGGTCCTGCAGACCCTGCGAGACCTCAAGGTCGGCCGGGTCGGTCGCAAGGACAACTGGCCGGACATCACCCGGCTACGCGGCGACTGCGCCGAGGTGATCGGGGTCGCCGGCTCGCTCGTCGAGCTGGTGCTGGACGCTTGCCTGCGGCACCTGTCCCACTGGGTCGCAGTCCGGGTGCTGGAGTCGGCGGAGCTGCGCCGCGCCGAGGGCAGGCTGGAGTTCCACGACCTGCTCGTCCTCGCGCGAGACCTGCTGCGGCGGGACGCGTCGGTGCGATCGGCACTGCAAGAGCGGTACCAGCGGCTCTTGCTGGACGAGTTCCAGGACACCGATCCGATCCAGATCGAGCTGGCCGTGCGGATCGCCGGTGGTGCCGCGGCGTCCGCGCCGGACTGGCGAGAGGTGGAGGTCCCGCCCGGGCGGTTGTTCGTCGTGGGTGATCCGAAGCAGTCGATCTATCGGTTCCGCCGGGCGAACATCGCGACCTACCTGACAGCGCAGGAGTTGCTGGGCGAGACCGTGGCGCTGACGACCAACTTCCGGACCGTGCCGCAGGTGCTGGAGTGGGTGAACGCTGTCTTCTCGAGGCTGATCCAGGCCGAGCCAGGGGCACAGCCGTCGTACCAGTCGCTGGTCCCGCATCGTGCTCTGCTCGGAGGTGCCGCGGAGGAGGAACGCGCGGGCGCTCCCGTGGTGGCCGGCGATCAGTTGTCGTTGCTGGATGAGCCCGAGCCGGCCGTTGTCGTGCCACTGCGGCCTGGCCTCGCGCCGCCGGTCGACGGGTCTGCTCGGCCAAGTGTCGATGGGCAGGGCCCTGGTGGTCCGGCCGTGACCGTGCTGGGCGCCGAGCCACATGGTGACCTGCCCCGGGCACAGGCTTCCGTCCTCCGGGAGCGCGAGGCCGCCGACGTCGCCGACGTCGTGCGACAGGCTCTCCGCGAAGGTTGGCAGATCTACGACGACAAGACGTCGCGTTGGCGGCCCGCCGGCGCCGGGGACATCGCGGTTCTCGTTCCTGCGCGGACCTCGCTGCCATTCCTCGAGGATGCGCTGGACAGGGCCGACATCCCCTACCGCGCGGAGGCCAGCTCGCTGGTCTACCAGACGGCCGAGGTCCGGGATCTCCTCGCGTGTGCACGCGCGCTCGGTGATCCGAGCGACCGGCTCGCGCTGGTGACGGCGCTGCGGTCGCCGTTGTTCGGCTGCGGCGACGACGACCTCTTCGTCTGGAAGCGGTCCGGTGGTTCCTTCACCCTGACCGCGCCGGTGCCGGACGAGCTGGTGTCTCACCCGGTCGGTGAGGCGATGGAGTGGCTGCGTCGCACGTACTACGCCGCGCGCTGGATGACTCCGAGCGAGGTGCTCGGCAAGATCGTCGCGGACCGCCGGATGCTGGAGGTGGCCGCGACCGGCCCGCGTGCTCGGGACGCCTGGCGTCGCGTGCGCTTCGTCGTCGACCAGGCTCGCGCCTGGTCCGAGGTCGAGCACGGCGGGTTGCGTTCCTATCTCGCCTGGGCTGCTC
The DNA here is from genome assembly GCA_035759015.1 of Kribbella sp. Lineage (GTDB taxonomy): Bacteria > Actinomycetota > Actinomycetes > Propionibacteriales > Kribbellaceae > Kribbella. The sequence goes on along the minus strand of DASTVQ010000129.1, from coordinate 1,378 downwards.
ACCAGGGTGAGGAGACCTCGCGGGTCGCCGAGGCCGTGTTGCCCGAGACCGACGCCGACGCGGTTCGGGTGATGACGGTCCACGCGGCCAAGGGCCTGGAGTTCCCGATCGTCGTGCTGTCGGGGATGACCGCCTCGCCGAACCGCCAGCGCGGCGTCCAGGTGCTCTGGCCGCCGGAGGGCGGTTATGCCGTGAAGCTCAAGTCCTCGGTCCAGACCGAGGACTTCGACCTCGTCCAACCGGTGGACGAGCAGATGGACGAGTACGAGCGACTGCGCCTGCTCTACGTCGCGGCGACGCGCGCGCGAGACCACCTGGTGGTGTCCTTGCATCGCTCGGGCAACCGGACCCACTCCAGCAACGCCGAGCTCATGACGGCAGCCGGTGGCGTCGAGGCCGCGGGTGCAACCTTGTTCTCCAGGGCCGAGCCCTATGCCGACTCTGCGGCCGGCTCAGGTAACGCCTCCCCCGAGGTGACTCCCCCGGCGCCCTGGCCCGAGTGGCAGGCGCGGGTCTCGGCGGCGCGCGAGACCAGCCGGCGGAAGTCCGCCCAGAGCGCGTCAGGACTCGAAGGCACCGGACCACGGGTGACCCTGGACGGAGTGGACCCAGGCACCGCCAAGGGTCCACGCGACGTGGAGCTCCCGCCCTGGTCGAAGGGCCGCTACGGCACTGCTATCGGCCGCGCTGTTCACGGCGTCCTCCAGGTGGTCGACCTCGCCACCGGCGCGGGCCGGGACCAGGCCGTCGCCGCGCAATGCCTGGCCGAAGGCGTCGTCGAGTACGCCGACGTGGTGACCGCCCTGGTCCGCTCTGCGCTGGCGTCCGACGTCGTCCAACGGGCAGCGGGCCGTGAGCACTGGCGCGAGTCCTACGTCGGGGCACTGCAGCCCGACGGCACCGTCCTCGAAGGATTCGTCGACCTGATCTACCGAGAGGACGACGGCTCGCTGGTCATCGTGGACTACAAGACCGACGCCATCCCCGCCACGGCGCTGGATGCGCGCACGACCTACTACGCCCCTCAGGTCCAGGTCTATGCCGACATACTGCCGGCCAGCGGCCGACCTGTCCTGCTCTTCCTCGCCCCAAGTGGTGCTGTCTCCCAATCCGTCTGACTTCTCGTTGCCGCCGGGCGCGCACGCACAAGTTGGCTCGGGCTTGCTCCGCCGCGCCCGCGCTTTGGTCGAGGTGGACCACATCGGCCGCGATCTCAGCGCGCTGGGTGGATTGGTGGTGCTGGACTCCGTCAGGCCGGCCGGTTGTGGGCTGCGCCGGTGGGTGCGGGACGTGGGGCGCTGTGGCGGAAGAGGAGTGCGGCTGCGATGGTGAGTGCGGTCAGCCAGGCCAGGGCAAGGAGGAGTGATCGGGTTTCGTC
>DASTVQ010000128.1:0-10892 GCA_035759015.1 Kribbella sp. | reverse complement strand
GCGCTGATCGCGGGTCCTGTCCCTGCCGGTTGCGGGCTGGTTGGCGATCGTTGTGGTGGCCCGGCATGTGCCTGCCCTCGGCGTCGCTGTGCGCGGCGCGGTCGCCGCCGCCCTGGGCGTGATCGTCGGGAGCGGCGGGCGCTCTCCTGCACGACCGCGCGTCGGCGCTTCCGTTGGTGGTGTCTCTGACGATCGTTGTGCTGCTGGCCGCAATCCTGGCCCGGCTGCAGACGGCACGCGTGCAGCTGCAGCGTCGTCAGCGGGAAGCCGAGCGCTACCAGGCGATCGCCGACGAGCGACTGCGGATCGCCCGGGACATGCACGATCTGGTCGGTCACGGGCTGAACACGATCGCCGTGCAGTCGGGCGCGGCGCGGCTGGCGCTGTACTCCGGTGATCCGGCCACCGTACGACGCGCGCTCGGCGCGGTGGAGGAAGCCAGCCGGGGAGCGCTCGCGGAGATGCGTCAGATGCTTGGCGTCCTGCGACTCGGCGAGGCCGACGCCGCGCCGGCACCGGGGCTGGACCGGCTCGAGGCGCTGGCCGAGCACGCTCGGGCCGCCGGACACGAGGTCATGGTGTACTGCACCGGACCATTGGAGGCGGTGCCCGCAGCGGCCGGCCTGACCGCCTACCGGGTGCTGCAGGAGGCGCTCACCAATTCCATCCGCCATGCGGTGGGCGCGCCGATCGCGATCACCCTCCACGCGAGCGACGGCAACCTCACGGTCGAGGTCAGCGACGAGGGAACCGGCGGCGCCACCGCGGACACAGCGCGGCCCAGCTACGGCCTGCTGGGTTTGCGAGAGCGCATCGCCGCGGCCGGCGGAACGCTCGAGGCAGGCCCGCGTGACGATGTGCCGGGATGGCGCGTGGCCGCCCAGCTCCCACTTGGGGAGGGGACAACACCATGACGATCCGGGTTGGCGTCGCCGACGACCAGTCTCTGGTCCGCGACGGACTACGAGTGCAACTCGGGTACGCCGAGGGCATCGCCGTGGTCGGCGAGGCAACCGACGGCGAGCAGGCCGTGGCGATGGCCCGACTGCAACGTCCCGACGTACTGCTGATGGACATCCGGATGCCCGTGCTCGACGGCATCGAAGCCACTCGCCGCATCCGCGACGACCCGGCGCTGGCGGCCGTACGGGTACTGATGCTGACGACGTTCGACCTCGACGAGCACGTGTTCGGGGTGCTGACCGCAGGCGCCAGTGGTTTCCTGCTCAAGGACGCCAAACCAGAGGAGATCGCCCACGCGGTGCGAGTTGTCGCGGCCGGCGAGTCGCTGCTCGCGCCCGTGGTGACCACCCGGCTGATCCGCGAGTTCGCAAGTCGCCCGACGGTCGGGCGGCCCCAGCCGGGACTGCTCGACGGCCTCACCGACCGCGAACGCGAGGTTCTCGTACTCGTCGCGCAAGGGCTGTCGAACGCCGAGATAGCCGGCCGCCTGGTGGTCAGCCCGCTGACCGCGAAGACCCACGTGAGCCGCATCCTGGCCAAACTGGGCCTGCGCGACCGAACCCAGCTGGTCGTCGCCGCCTACGAGGCGGGCCTGGTAGTGCCAGGCGGCGACTGAACCGTACTCCGCGCGGAGTACGGGCCGTGCTCGCGGCGTACGCCGGGGTGCGTCGTCGCGGCCGACGGCGGAAGGTCCGGGTGTCCCTAGGTTCGAAGGTGACCCGCGAGAGCCGCGGGCAACGACGATCAGGGAGCCTTCATGGAAGGCATCGCAGTCCACGCGCTGACCAAACGGTACGGGCGAATCATCGCCGTGGACGACCTCAGTTTCGCCCTCGAACCCGGCCGGGTGACAGGCTTCGTCGGCCGCAACGGCGCGGGCAAGACGACAACGCTGCGGATCCTGCTCGGGCTGACCAGCGCCACATCAGGTACCGCCACAGTCGACGGCCGGCGCTACACCGAACTGCGCGACCCGCTGCGCCACGTCGGAGCGCTGATCGACCCTGACTGCTTCCACCCTGGGCGCACCGGCCGCAACGCCATCCGCGCAATCGCTCGGCTCGGTCGGATCTCCGACAGCCGCGTCGACGAGGTCCTCGACCTGGTCGACCTGACCGGCGCCGCCGGGCGCCGTGTCGGTGGTTACTCCCTGGGCATGCGGCAGCGACTTGCACTGGCCACCGCACTGATCGGCGACCCGGCCACCCTCGTGCTGGATGAGCCGGCCAACGGCCTCGACCCGGATGGCGTGCGCTGGCTGCGCTCGCTGATCCGAGGCCTGGGTGACCAGGGCCGCTCCGTTCTGGTCTCCAGCCATCTGCTGGCCGAGCTGGCCCAGACGGTCGACGACGTCATCGTCATCGAGCGGGGTCGGCTGGTCGCCCACGACCGCGTCGCATCACTCGCCGGCACCGGCACCGAATCCCTCGAGGACGTATTCCTGCGCCTCACCGCCACCGTCAAGGAACCATCATGACCACCATCGTCTCCACCGAGCTGTTCAAGCTACGCACCACCCGCGCCCCCTGGGTGATGGCGACCACGCTGGGCGCACTGGTCGCCGCCGTACTCGCACTCAATGCCGTCCTGCTGGGCAGGCCTGGTCAACCCACCCTCGCCCCTTCGGTGCTTGGCGAATTCGCTCGGGCACCGGGGAGCTGGGTCAGCGCGGCTGCGCTGCTGCTCGGCCTGCTCCTGAGCACTGGTGAATACCGGCACGGCACCGTTCTGACCACCCGGTTGGGACACCCTGGGGTGCCAGCTCTGGTACTGGGAAAGGCCACGGACGCCGCCCTCGCCGGCGTGGCCCTTACCGTCGCCGTGGAGCTGATCATGATCGGTGGCGGCGCTGTCGTGCTCGCCGGCCGCGGCATCGCCGTCGAGCCGTTGCAGCACGGGGTTCCGCCAGCGGTAGCCGGCATCGCGCTGGTCACCGCCCTGTACGCCGTCGCCGGCGTGGGGATCGGAGAGCTGCTACGGAACCCGGCCCTCGCTGTGGGCGCAGTCTTCGGCGTGTTCGTGCTTGATGGGGTGCTGCCGGTCGTGCTGCGCGAGCCCGGGCTCACCCGCTGGCTGCCCAACGGAGCCACGAACTCCGCGTTGACCCTGGGCTGGGTCCATGACACAGCGCTGCTCGTGCCGTGGGCCGGAATCCTGATGCTCGCCGCATACGCCATCGGGCTGCTGCTCGCAGGCGTGAGCCGATCGAGCACTACCGACCCGTGAGCCAACCTCCAGGCACGCGCTGTCCGCCGGTTTCACAGCCTGCGCACTCGCCCCGGAGCGGCTGCTGACGGCGGCGGCTAACCGCTCGTCGTGCCCCCTCCGGCGGCGAGGTCGGTCATGAAGTCCTCGGCGAACCGTTTGACCCCATCCCACTCGGTGTAGACGTAGTCGCGCGAGGTGTCGGTCCCGAGATTGCCCGGTTTGTCCCGGGCGATCTTCTTCATCATGTGGCGCTTGACGAACCCGTACTGGGTGTAGAGCAGCGCACCGCCGAACATCGCCACCTTGGCGGGACGCCACCCGGTCTCCTGCTCGAACTGCTCGACGTACCCCTCGGCCTCCTCGGTGTCACCGTGGGCGGCCAGGCTCACCGAGAAGAACGCGGACGGCAGCCGCTCGAGCGTGTCGCGGTTGTTCTCGACGAACTGCACGGCGTGCTTGTCGTGCTTGCCCATGTGGATCGAGGCCCCCACGATCACGCCGTCGTAGCCGTCGGGAACCGTATCTCGCAATTCCTTGATGTCCACCACTTCCACCTCGTGACCGTGTTCCCGGATCACGTCGGCGATGAAGTCGGCGACCTTCGCGGTCTGCCCTTCGGTGGTCCCGTAGGAGATCAGGATCTTGGTCACGATCGCCGCCTTCCATAGTCGCGATGTAAGTCGACAGGGTGCGGTCGCGGGCCGCACCACGGACTCTCTACCGCGAATCTGTCAGCCCACCAGCGGCCGGCGAAGAGGCGAAGGTCACCTAGTGTCCTGAGCCGGAAGGCGCGCGCAAGAGGTACAGCGAATGCACGAGCGCTGGCAGGCCGAGACGAGTCCGATCTGGGCCATCGCCCGGCCGGGCGGCGGCGAGGCCATGGGGCTCATTGGATGGGGCGACATCGATCTCGAGGGCGCAGCACCGGGGACCGGCGCGGTGAGCGGCCAGGTTGCCTGGTGTGAAGCATCGGTCAAAAGATGCCCCCGTGTCCTTGGAGTGCGGAACGAGGTCAGGCAGGATGTGGTGACTTCGATGGCGATCACCCGAGGAGCTGATGAAAACCACGTTGCGTGCCCTGCTCGCGCTCGCGCTGCTGCTGGGTCTGTACGTACTGTCCGCCGGGCTGGTGTTCGGCTTGGTGCTCACCGTGGTGACAGTTGCCCGGAACGGCCTGCACTTGGCATTGCTGCTCAAGATCGGCTTGGTGACCGCGGTCGTAGCGCTGGGCATCGGGCGCGGCCTGGTCGCCGCTCTCCGCCGTCCGGTGCAGCCCCCGATCGGACTCGAGTTGACCCGATCCTCCCAGCCACGTCTGTGGGGGGAGATCGAGGCGCTGGCCGAGGAGGTGGGTACGCGTGCTCCGGATGAGCTCCGGCTCGTGCCGGAGGTCAACGCCGCTGTCTCGGAGGACGTGAGGATGCTCGGGCTCCGCGCCGGCACTCGCCGGATGTACGTCGGAGCCCCGCTGCTGGCCGGGCTGACTGCGCTGCAGCTGCGCTCGGTGCTCGCGCACGAGCTCGGACACTACAGCGGCCGGCACACCGCCCTCGCCGGAGTGACCTACAGGGGAAAGGAGGCGCTGCGGCGAGTCATCGGGAATCTCGGAGCCGACTCGGTGAGCGGCAAGATCTTCGAGCTCTATGGCCGGCTTTACGTCGCCGTCGCACACACCGTCAACCGGCAGCAGGAGCTGGAGGCGGACCAGCACAGCGTGCGCGTGGCCGGCAGGAGCGCGGCCGCGGCGGCACTGCGCGAGGTGGCGGTGATCGAGCAGGCCTGGCAGTTCTTCCTCACCACCTACGCCGAGGCGGGCGTGGACGTCAAGCAGCGACCGGCCGCGCTCTTCGGCGGCTTCCGGCGCTTCCTCTCTGAGCCGGCCCGGCAACTGCAACTCCTGGAGCTTCGTCGTACGCCGGCTCGCGAGACCCGCTCGGTCTACGACAGCCATCCACCGCTGGCCGAACGCATCGCTGCGATGACAGACCTGCCGGACGATGGCATCTACGACGACGCCGCCCCGGCGCTGGGCTTGCTTGACCAGCCCCAACGCGCCATGGATGCGCTCGAGGCGTGGATGTTCGAAGACAGTGGACTGGCCCCGGTCTCGTGGGACGAGATCGTCGCGAGGGCGGGAGCAGCCGAGGCCCGGGCGCAGGCACAACTTCTCGCTGGCGCGATCGAAGCCGCCGGCGTGGCGAGTCCCGCCACGTTGAACGCGGTGTTCGAAGCGGTACGCAGTGGCCGGACCGAGGCCATGGTCCGATCGCTGGTGAAAGCGGACGCTTCGCCCGAGGCACGCCGCCAGGTGGCGGAACGCCTCCTCGGCCAGCTGGTCGTGACGGCCCTGATCGACGCCGGCCAGGCGACGTACCAGTTGAACTGGGCCGGCCCGCGGCGACTGATCCTTGCCAACGGCACCGAGTTGGACATCGGCCGCATGGTCGGGCGCTCCATCGACGAGGCGGACGCGGCGTACGCGTTGCAGGGCTGGCTGACCGCGTGCGGTGTGCCGCCGGACTACCGAGTCGGTACGGGTCCTGTCGACCCGGTTGTGCCCCAGACCCGTGAGCCGGAGAGCGCCTCCCTTCCTGAGTAGTCCGAGTCGGTCGCCGCTGCGTCGTCGGAACCTGAGCTGGACCACCAGGTTTGAAACGACGCTGAGCTACGCATCATTGACTCGTCGTCACTGCTCGCCGAGGAATCGATGAGAGGCTGTCTTGACAATCACAAGCCCCCGCATCGACCAGTTGTACAAGGACGTGCAGGTCAACGGACCGGGGGCAGTGGAAGACTTCTGGCGTGAGATGACCGCCTCGGGTACGCCGCTCGTCGAGCATTTGAGCGACGACACGGCACTGGTGACGTTCCTCTGGCGCGGTCACGCCCGCACGACGTCTGCCGCGTGGGGCGTCGACGTCAACCTCGGGCGGTTCCCAGGGACAGACCTCTGGTACGGATCGCAGGAACTGCCGACCGACCTTCGCACGGTCTACTACCTCTGTCACGACGGGACCGATGCCATCCCCACCGATCCCGACGGCGAAGGACCGTCGCATATCGACGTCCACAATGCACATCCGTTCCATTTCCCTCGCGACCCCGATGATCCGACAGATCGTGACCATTGGACTTCACTGCTGGAGTTGCCCGCCGCGCCGCAGGAGCCGTGGACGTCGCCTCGCCCTGGTGTCCCGCGCGGCACGATGACCGAGGAGGATCTGGTCAGCGCGGCTCTGGGCGAGGCCCGGCGCGTCTTGGTATACCTGCCGGCCGGTGCCCCTACCGACGGCCTTCCGTCGCTGGTGATCTTCGACGGGTTTCTGTCTCGCGCCGTGCTGAGGATTCCCACCACACTGGACAACCTGATCGCCGCCGGGAAGATCCCACCGGTGGTCGCGCTGTTCGTGAACAGTCCGGACGGAGACAGGCGGGAGGATGAGCTACGCCCAGCACGACCCATTCTGGACTTCACCACCCGTGAGCTGATGCCCTGGGCGCGGCACCGGTGGCGTCTCAGTGAGGACCGCAACGACTGTGTCATCGCTGGGGCGTCCCGAGGCGGACTTGCGGCCGCATTCATTGCCCTTCGAGCCCCGGACATGTTCGGCAAGGTCATCTCTCAGTCGGGAAGCTTCTGGTGGCCCAGCCCGCAAGAAGGCGAACCAGAGTGGCTGATCCGCGAGTACGCCAAGGAGCCCCGGGTGCCGCTGCATTTCTATCTCGAGGTGGGAACGCGGGAGAGCATGCCTGGCCCGGGCGGCGCTCCCTCGCAGGTGCTGGTCAACCGGAAGATGCGGGACACGCTTCGCGACCGCGGATACACCGTCGAATACGCCGAGTACACCGGCGGTCACGACTACGTCAATTGGCGTCGCACCTTCGCCGACGCAGTGATCGCTGTCCTCGCCCGCTAGCTACACCCGATGTTCGGAGCACTGGCCGCCAGCGCGCCGCGTGCCACAGCAGCCCCGGCCCGACGCCCGGCCCGGTCCAGGCCCGGGCGTTGGGGCGGGGCTGGGCGGGGCGGCATTGGCGCGGGGCGGGCGGGCGTTGGGCGGGGCGGCATTGGCGCGGGGCGGGCGTTGGGCGGGGCGGCATTGGCGCGGGGCGGGCGTTGGCGCGGGGCGGGCGTTGGCGCGGGGCGGGCGTTGGGCGCGGCGGGGTTTGGGTCGGGGCCGGGCCGCTTCGGCCCCCCGTCTGTCCATGGCCATGAGAAAGTCCCCGCAGGTGGCCAGGTCGAGGTCCTCGCTGGTGGCCAGGTAAAAGTCCCCATCTCTCGTTCGTCGTGTCGGCCAGGAGCCTGAGGCCCTGGGTGGTGACGGTGGCGGTGTCAGCCAGTCACTGTCACCACCCAGGAGCTTCCATTGAAGACTGCGAGGGAACGGATGGACATCATTTCGGCCTACCGCGAGGTGGGTAGTTTCCGTGGTGCTGCCGTGATCAGCGGCACCACACCGAAGACTGTGAAGCGGGTGATCGAGCGGCACGAGTCCGGTGGCGGCGCGCTGGTGCGGGCGCCGCGGGTCCGCAACTACGACGGTGTGGTCGAGTTAGTGGCCGCGCGGGTGGACAGGTCGGCGGGTCGGATCTCGGCCAAGCGGCTGCTCGCGGCGGCCCGGGCGGCGGGGTATGCCGGGTCGCCGCGGAACTTCCGCCGGCTGGTCGCGGAGCAGAAAGCCCTGTGGAGTAAGGAGAATCACCGTGGCCGACGGCCGGCGGTGTGGTCACCGGGTGAGCATCTGGTGATCGACTGGGGCAGCCTGGGCGGGCTGCACGTGTTCTGCGCGGTGCTGGCGTGGTGCCGGTTCCGGTTCGTGCGGTTCGCCACCGACGAGCGCGCCGAGACGACGTTCGCGATGCTGGCGGAGTGTTTCGAGCAGCTGGGTGGGGTGCCCGGCAAGGTGCTGGCTGATCGGATGGGCTGCCTGAAGGGCGGTGTCGTGGCCAACGTCGTCGTGCCGACCGGCGACTACGTGCGGTTGGCTGCGCACTACGGGTTCCGGCCCGACTTCTGCGAGGCGAACGATCCGCAGAGCAAGGGGATCGTGGAGAACCTGGTCGGTTACGCCAAACAGGATCTGATGGTGCCGCAGGCACCGTTCGGTGACCTTTCGGCGGCGAACGCCGCGGCGGCGCAGTGGTGCGTGGAGGTGAACGCCGCGGTCCATAGCGAGATCTGTGCGGTGCCGGCCGAGCAACTGGTGATCGAACGGGACCTGCTCGCGGCGTTGCCGTCGCTGCGGGCCGGCGTCGGGCGGTTGGTGATGCGCAAGGTCGACCGGTTGTCGTGTGTGCGGTTCGCGTCGGCCCGCTACTCGGTGCCGATGCGGTTGATCGGCACGTCGGTGGGGTTGCGCACCGACGACGGGCGGCTGCTGATCGTGGTGACCGGCAGCGGTGAGGTGGTCGCCGAGCACATCCTGGTCGCGCCGGGTGAGGCGTCGGTGCTGGATGCCCACTACGGCGGCCCGCGGCCCGCGCCGCGACGCGCGGTGCGACCGAAGACCGTTGCAGAGAAGGAGTTCTGCGCACTCGGAGGAATCGCCGAGGCGTTCATCACCGGCGCCGCCGCGGCCGGCAACACCCGGCTGGGACCAGAGCTGGCCGAGCTGAACACGCTCCGCGCCGCGCACGGCGACGAGCCGTTCCTCGAGGCCCTTGGTCGAGCGGTCGCGTTCGGCCGGTGGCGCGCGGCGGACGTGCGCTCCATCCTCGCCGCCGGCGCCGGGACACCCGAGCCGAGACCGGCCGGTGACGCGCTCGTGCTCGAGCTGCCCGTCGTGCCGGTGCGGTCGCTGGCCGACTATGCCATCGACACCTCGAACACCGGCGGACCGCGATGAGCGCGGCCGCGCCGGTGCTGGCGCCGGACCTGGTCGAGGGGCTGCGCCGGTTGAAGCTGGCCGCGATGCGCCGGCTCGCTCCCGAGCTTCTGGTGACCGCCAAGACGCAACGCTGGACACCCGAAGAGCTGTTGCGCACCCTGATCGAGGCCGAGATCGCCGCCCGCGACGCCTCCAACGCCCGCACCCGGATGAAGACCGCCGCGTTCCCGGTGCTCAAGACGCTCGACGAGTTCGACCACTCCGTGTCCTCGATCCCCAAAGCCACCCTCGACTACCTCGGCTCACTGGAGTGGATCGGTGCGCGCGAGAACCTGTGCCTGGTCGGGCCGGCCGGCACCGGCAAGTCCCACCTGCTCGTCGCGCTCGGTGTCGCCGCCGTCCAAGCCGGGCACCGGGTCAGGTACTTCACCGCCGCCGAGCTCGTCGAGACCCTCTACCGCGGCCTGGCCGACAACTCCGTCGGCAAAGTGCTCGACACCCTGCTGCGCAACGACCTGGTCATCGTCGACGAGGTCGGCTTCGCGCCGCTGGACGACACCGGCGCGCAACTGTTGTTCCGGTTCGTCGCGGCCGCCTACGAACGCCGCGCACTCGGCATCGCCTCCCACTGGCCGTTCGAGTCCTGGGGACGGTTCCTGCCCGAACACACCACCGCGGTCAGCCTGCTCGACCGGCTGCTGCATCACGCCAACGTCGTCGTCACCGAGGGCGACTCCTACCGCATGCGCGAAGCCAGGACCAAAGGAGGCACCCACCTGAACAAGACCTGATCAACCCGAGGGGTGGGGACTTTTAGTTGGCCACCAGCGAGGACTACAACTTGGCCATTGACAAGGTCGAATCCTGCCGGGCGGCGTGCCATCGTGGGCCGCTCGGCCGAGCAAGTGCTGGGGGTCGAGTCGGAAGCACGCGCTCTGTGAGGTTTTCTCACCGGGTGCCTCGTTGGAGGTGGAGTAGGACGAGTGCTGCGGTAGTAATTGCACCGATTCGCCAGGGGTCGAGGGTGATGCGTTCGAGTGCCTTCCAGGTGCGTTTGAGCAGGGCGTTGGCTCGTTCGGCGGGTGCGCGCAGGGCGCTGATCAGGGTGTTGCGGGCCTGGTTGTCCGGGCTCAGGTTGCGGCCCTTGATGGGGACCATAATGCCGATGCCGGCGCCGGTGTAGCCCTTGTCGGTCAGCGTCGGCAGCCCGTTGGCGGCGGCCGGGTAGAGCGCGGGCAGTGCGTGGGTTCGGGCGGCGGTGATGTCGTGGGTGGAGCCGGGTTCGACGTCGCTGACCCAGACCGGGTATCCGGTCGGGTCGGCGACGACTTGGATGTTGCCGCCGTGTTGTTTGTGTTTGCCGCTGTACCACAGGTCGTGTCCGGCCTGCGACGGCGCACCGCAGCGGGTGGAGGCGATGAGGGTGCCGTCCAGGCATACGAAGGGCCATCCTTCGTGCAGGCCTTGGGCGAGTACATCGTGCAGGTCGGAAGCCTGCGCGGCGGTCACGTCGATCGCCTCGTGCAGGTACCGGTAGGCGGTCGCGATGCTCACCCGGGCGTCTCGGGCGAGGATGCGCGGATCGGTAGCTTCCTTGAACCAGCGCAACATCATGACGGCTTGGACGAACGGGGTCGCGGCGCGCTGCCACGGGCGTAGGTCGTGGGCCTTGCGATGGGCGCTCAGCCAGCGCGCGACCTGGCGGGCGGTTTCTGCGGGCACGTCGAGAGTGGCACGATAGGTGATCACGTGGGGTCCTGTCCGTGGACGGCTTCTTTGGCGAGAACCGACCTACAGCGTCAGGACCCCACGCCGCCGATGCGACACGCCCCGTTCACCACACCGTTGCCCTACACAACGACACCACTCAACCCACCTGGTGAGAAAACCTCA
>DASTVQ010000127.1:0-13678 GCA_035759015.1 Kribbella sp. | reverse complement strand
CCGGCCGTACCCGGCATGCTCTGCGTCTCGCTCAAAACCAGCCTCCATCTTGTCGAAGCACCACACTTCGTACAATGTACCCAGTTTAACCCACGGACCCAAACCAACGACTTTCAGGCAAAGGAATTCAGGCGATGCAGTGATCCGCCTCGAACCTAGGGTCGCTATCAGCAGAAGATATTTCCAGAGGACCCTTTGCAGAGAAGCCTCTGCAAGTTACCGTAGACGCTGTGGATGGACCTCGGGCTCGAACCAATAGCTTGCCGGCTACCGGGCGGCCGATGCGGCGGATCGACGCGCGCAGCCTCCGTGGACTCGCGCATCCCCTGCGGATGCAGATCCTCGAGTTGTTGCAGCTTGACGGGCCGGCGACGTCGACCGGGCTGTCCGCGCGGCTCGGGGAGAGCACCGGCACGATCAGCTGGCATCTGCGGTTGCTCGCGGAGCACGGCTACATCGAAGAAGAAGTCGACCGCGGAACCAAACGCGAGCGGTGGTGGCGGGTGCCGAAGGGGCAGACCGTGCTGAATCCCGCCGACTTCCGCGACGATCCGGCGACCAGCGGCGCACTGAAGGTCTACCTCCAGCAACTCGTCCAGCAGTACTTCGAACGAGTGCAGAACTACGTGGCCGAGGACTGGCCGGGTGAGTGGCAGCACGCCGCTGAACTCTCCGACTGGCGAGATCTGAAGCTGACGCCGACCGAGCTGATCGCCCTGAACGACGAGCTGAAGGCTGTGATCGACCGCTACACAGAGGCAAGCAACGCGGAAGACGAGGCCGTAAAGGCAGGAGATGCGGGGGCGGGCGAGCAGGCGATGCCGGTTGTGGTGCAGCTGCAGTCTTTCCCTCGGCGTGCGGAATGAGTCTGCTGGCGAGGCATCGCGACTTCCGACTGTTGTGGACCGGCGAGTCGGTCAGCAGGTTCGGGAGTTCGGTCTCCACCGTCGCGCTGCCGCTGATCGCCGTTTCGGTGCTTCAGGCAACGACTTTCGAGGTCGGCCTGCTGAGTGCTGCCGCCTGGCTGCCGTGGCTCGTCATCGGGCTGCCCGTCGGAGCCTGGGTCGACCGTCTCCCCCGCCGGGCGATCATGCAGGTCGCCTCAACAGCGTCCCTGTTCCTGTTCGCCTGCATCCCGCTCGCAGCACAAGCAGACCGCCTCACGATCGAGCTACTCCTGGCGATCGCCGTTCTGACCGGAGCGGCGGCAGTCTTCTTCCAAACCGCCTACACCGCCTACCTCCCGACCCTCCTCGAACCGGCTGACCAGGCTGAAGGCAACGCGAAACTCCACGGCAGCGCGTCGGCCGCTCAGATCGCGGGTATCGGCTGCGGCGGCCTGACCGTCCAGCTGATCGGAGCCGTCAACGGCATGCTCATCGACGCCTCGACCTTCCTCGTGGCTCTGCTCTGCCTGACCGCGATCCGCCACCGCGAACCCCAACCCCACACCGCCAACAAACCCGCCCTGGTCAGTGAGGTCCTCGCCGGCCTCCGCCTCGTCGCAGGAGACGTCTGGCTCCGCACTCTCACGATCTTCGGCGGCGTCTCGAACCTCGCGCTGATGGGCTACCAGTCGATCATCGTGGTCTTTCTGGTTCGCGAGGTCGGCCTGGCACCGGGAGTCGTCGGCGCCCTCATCGCGATCGCCAGCAGCGGCGGAGTCGCCGGCGCCTTCGCCGCCCGCCGCGTCGCAGCCAGGGTCGGTACTGCGCGCGCCACGCTCCTGTTCGAACTGGTACTCCCGACCCTGGCTCTCCTGATCCCCCTGACCACCGACGGCGCAGGCCTGGCCCTCTACCTGGTCGGCGGATTCTGCGTCGGCGTCGGCGTTGTCGCCGGCAACATCATCAAGGCGACCTTCCACCAGTCCTACTGCCCACCCGAACTCCGGGGCCGCCTCGCCGCCAGCACGTCGTTCCTCAACTACGGCACGATCCCCCTCGGCGCCCTGCTCGGCGGCACTCTCGGAGAAGCCCTGGGACTCCGTACTGCGCTCTGGATCACGACCGCGGGGGTCCCCCTGGCCGGGCTGATCTTGCTCTTCTCCCCCGTCAGGCGTCAGCGCGACCTGCCCGCTCACCAGGGCAGCGCAGTACCGGCGGTGGCGGCGGATTCGAGTCGGGTGCGGATCGACTGACGAGCCTGCGCGTAGACGGTGTCGTCGTTGTCGCGCAGCAGCGACGCCAAGTTCGCGGAGTCGTAGAAGGCGTTCAGCTCGAAGGCGAGCTGGCTCGGATCTGCGTCGAGCTCGCCGCGTTCGACTGCTTCGGAGATGGTCTGCTCGACCAGCTGGATCCACTCTTGGTTCACCTCGGCCAGTAAGTCGTGCACCGGGCCGCGGCGAGCGCCGTACTCGTGGGAGGCCTTCGCGAAGAAGCAGCCGCCTGGGAAGACGCGGCTTCGCGAGTACTCGAGCCAGCTCTCGCTCAGGGTCCACACGCGTCCGAGACCGGGCTCCACGGCGAACGCCGGCTGCACGACGGCGCCGGCATAGATCCGCCGGGCCGCGCGGATGGTGGCCAACTGCAGCTCTTCCTTCGACCCGAAGTGCGCGAACACGCCGCTCTTACTGGCCTCGAGCTCCTTGGCGAGCCGCCCGATCGACAACCCCACGAGCCCGTCCACCGAGGCGATATCGACCGCCCGCCGCAGCACCGCTCGCCGGGTTTGGTCTCCCCGGACCAGCCGCCCATCGATCCGCGTGTCCACCGCCACCTCCTGTCCGGGTGATCTTAGTTCGGTTGACGTAGCCGCTCGCCTAAACTAATAATACGATCGTTCGTACAATTTGCACGCCAGCCAGGAACGGACCGCGAATGACCTCTGTACTGAGCGACCTCGATCCCTGCGCCCTCGACAGGGCCGCCACGGCGTTGTGCCTGGAGGCCGTCATCGCCGTGCGGCCGGACCAGCTCGATCTGCCGACGCCCTGTTCGGAGTGGAAGCTGGGTGAGCTGGTGGCCCACCTCGTCGCGGAGAACCGTGGCTTCGCGGCGAACGCGTCCGGGGTGGTCGATCGCACGGCCTGGCGGCCGGGACCGCCTGACGAGATCACGTTGGCGAAGTTTCCGAGGTCGGTGGAGAAGGTGACCGCTGCCTTTGCGGAGTACGACGTACTGCATCGGCTGGTGGAGGTCCGGGAGTTCGGGGTGTTCCCGGGGCGGATCGCGGTGGCGATGCATTTCCTCGACTATCTGGTGCACGCGTGGGACGTCGCCCGGTCGATCGGGCGGCCGGACCCGATCACCGACAAGCTGGCCGAAGCCGCGTTGAGGTTGAGCCCGCTCCTACCCGCCGAGCGACCCGCGCACGGCGCATTCGCGGCCGTCGTACCGGTAGATGACGCGGCGGCTCCGACCGAGCAGCTGCTCGGGTTGGTCGGGCGCGACCCGGAGTGGAGTGCGCGGTGATCCTCAAGTTGGTGCAGACCTCCCTCAAGCTGCTTCCAGCCAAGGCGGCGGGGCGAGTCGCGTTCGAGCTGTGGCGGCGGCCGTTCAAGCGCGGCGAGGTGCGCGGGAGGGAGCGCGAGATCCACGAGGCCGCCCGCGTCGAGGCCGTCGACGGGATCGTCACCTATGCATGGGGCGACGGACGCCGCCCGGTGTTGCTCGTGCACGGCTGGCGCTCCCGCGCTTCCCGGTACTACGGGTTCGTGGCGCGGCTGGTCGAGCTCGGCTATAGCCCCGTCTCGTACGATGCACCCGGCCACGGCGAGACCCCCGGACCGGTCGGGACGATCCTCGATCACCAGCGGATCATCGGGGCCCTGGCACAACGCCACGGCCCCTTCGAAGGGGTGATCGCGCATTCGCTGGGCGCCCCGTTCGCCCTGTACGCCGTACGCGAGGGCGTTGTGGCCGGCCGGGTGGTGACGATCAGCGGGGTCGCGGAGTTCGGCTACCTGGTCGACGCCTTCTGCCGACAACTCGGGCTCGGGACCAAGGTGAACCAGGCGCTCCGGCGATCGATCGAGCGGGGGCTGTTCCAAGGCGACCACGAGATCTGGACGAAGTACTCCGTATCGAAGGGCGAGGTCGATCTGCTGGTGATCCACAACGACGAGGACGACGTGGTGGATCCCACCCAGGCACCGGTGCTCCTGGCGGCGTACGGCGAGAAGGCCCGGCTGGTCGAGACGACCGGCCTCGGCCATCGCCGGATCCTCTCCGACCCCGACGTCATCGAGCACGCCGTCACCTTCCTCACCCGCGCCGCAGCTCCCACCACCTGAATCTGGGAGGCGCTCCGCTCGTCTGTGACCGCCGGTGCACTCGGCCAGGACACCCTTTGCGACGATCGGTCCGAATCCGCCCCTCGGCGTCGGCGGTCGGCAACACGTCGCAAACCCGGAGGGCGGATTCGGACCGATCGTCGCAAAGGGTGGGTGGGAGGGGGTCAGATGTCGCGGAAGGTCTCGATCTGGGCGCCGAGGGAGTTCAGCCGGGCGGCCAGGTCCTCGTAGCCGCGGTTGATCACGTAGACGCTGCGCAGCACCGACGTACCCTTCGCGGCCATCATCGCGATCAGCGTCACCACAGCCGGGCGGAGCGCGGGCGGGCACATGATCTCGGCGCCGGACCAGTGCGTCGGACCCTCGACCATCACCCGGTGCGGGTCGAGCAGCTTGACCGAGGCACCCAGCTTGTTCAGGTCGGTCAGGTAGATCGCCCGGTTCTCGTACACCCAGTCGTGGATCATCGTCTGGCCGGTCGCCGACGCCGCGATCGCCGCGAAGAACGGCAGGTTGTCGATGTTCAGCCCGGGGAACGGCATCGGGTGGATCTTGTCGATCGGCGCGTGCAGCCGGGAGGGTTTGGTGGTCAGGTCGACCAGCCGGGTCCGGCCGTTCTCGGCCAGGTACTCGTCGCTGCGGCTGTAGTCGAGACCCATCTCCTCCAGCAGTGCAAGCTCGATCTCGAGGAACTCGATCGGGGCCCGGCGGATGGTGATCTCGGAGCCGGTCACGATCGCCGCGGTGAGCAGGCTCATCGCCTCGATCGGGTCCTCCGACGGCGCGTAGTCGACGTCCACGTCGATCTCGGCCTGACCGTGCACGGTCAGCGTGGTGGTGCCGACGCCGTCGATGCGGACGCCGAGCAGGTCGAGGTAGAAGCACAGGTCCTGGACCATGTAGTTCGAGCTGGCGTTGCGGATCACGGTGACGCCGTCGTGCCGGGCGGCGGCCATGATCGCGTTCTCGGTCACGGTGTCGCCGCGTTCGGTCAGCACGATGGGCTTGGTCGGCGTGATCGCCCGGTTGACCATCGCGTGGTACTCCCCACCGGTCGCCTTGACGTCCAGGCCGAACGGACGCAGGGCGGCCATGTGCGGTTCGACCGTACGGGTGCCCAGGTCGCAGCCGCCCGCGTACGGCAGCTGGAAGGTGTCCTCGCGGTGCAGCAGCGGGCCGAGGAACATGATGATGCTCCGGGTCCGGCGGGCCGCCTCGGCGTCCATCCCGGAGAGGTTCAGGTGATCCGGCGGGACGATCTCCAGGTCGCCGGCGTCGTTCAGCCAGGTGGTCTTCACCCCGATCGAGCCCAGCACCTCGAGCAGTCGGTTGACCTCCTCGATCCGCGCGACCTTGCGCAAAGTCGTCCGGCCCTTGTTGAGCAGCGTCGCGCACAGCAGCGCGACCCCGGCGTTCTTGCTGGACTTGACGTCGATCGATCCCGACAGCCGCCGACCACCGGCCACACGCAGGTGGACCGGGCCTCCACCGAGAGAGACAATTTCAGAGTCGAGCGCCTCGCCGATCCGGGCGAGCATCTCGAGAGTGAGGTTCTGGTGGCCCTTTTCGATCCGGTTGACCGCGCTCTGGCTGGTCCCGAGCACGTCGGCCAGCTGGGTCTGGGTCCAGCCTCGGTGTTTGCGGGCGTCCCGGATGAGGTTGCCGATCCGGCTCAGGTAGTCGTCAGTCATGAGTCGGACCATATCTCACATATGAGATACCGCTGCGACGACCCGCCGTTGCCGGCGTAGCGAATGTGACTATGCCGGACCGACCGCCCCGGTCGGTGACCGGCCCCCTACTGTAGTCGCCAATGCCGCCCGGAGAGGACGATCAGGATGCCCGACGACGTCAGCACCAACAAGGTGGTGGCCGAGTTCGAGGCGGAGTCCTGGCCGCTGGAGGCAGCCGCCGACAGCCTGGCCCAGGTGATCGAGGGCTTCGCCACCGGTGACACTCGGCCGCTGGTGATCGGGGACGGTGAGCAGCCCGTCCTGGTGGTGATCGCGATCGGCGACCTCGCCGACTTCCGGTCCCGGGTCGCGGAGCTCCTGGCCAACCCGGTCGACGCGGGCTGGCTCCGGTACTACCTGCGCTCCAGCTTCGACATGAGCTGCGAGACGCTGGTCGAGCAGCTCGGCGTCGACACCGACCACGGCCTCAGCTCCTTGGTCAGCCAGGTCACCGTCGAGCAGGCCGCCGCCCTGCTGCCCGACCACGTGCGCCGGACCGAGGCCGGAGCCAACCCGCTGATGCTGATCGGCGACGGACACCTGGCCAGCGCCGCGCTCATCGGGTTCAAGGCGTTCTCGGTCCTGCTGGCGATGGAGGGCCACGGCAACGCGGAGGATCCCGACTCCTGCGTCCACGACGTGGAGGAGAAACCGACCACCCCGCTGGAGGTTCTCGCCGAGCGGCTCGGCCCGGTCTCGGCCCAGATCGTGGCGCAGCTCAACGCCGGCCGGGACCACGACCGCCCGCGGTACAACCTGCACTTCGAGGATGACCTGGTCGATCACCTGCGCGACCTCGAGGTCCGCGCCCAGGCCGCCCCGGGCGGTGGCGCGTACGACGAGCTGAGCGACCTGCTGCACTCGTTCGACCGGCTGCGCTCAGGCGAGGTGGAAGCCGAGGAGCCGGAAGACGCCCCGTACATCGACGCGGCCGACCTGCCCGAGGCGCTGCCGGACATACGAGCCGCCATCCGCGACGGCGAGGAAGTCCCGTATCTCGTCGGGATCGAGAATCAGGCCCTTGCCGGACTCATCTCGTACGACCTGTACGAGCTGCTGCAGCAGGTGTCGGTGGACCTGAACGGCACCGCCGAGGCACCGGTTCTGCCGCTGCCCCAGCCCTACTGGGAGGACGGACCGGAGGTGCAGCCGTTCGAGCTGGCCGTCGAGGCGTCGCCCGCCGTTGTGGAGGACATCGCCCACGGCGAGGGCTCGATGCTCTTCATCGCCGACGAGGCCGGCGATCCCGAGCTGGTCCTGGCTCCGCTCGTCTGGCTGTGGGCGTACGTCGACGACCTCGACATGGAGAGCGCCGACGCCTGAGGACGCACGGTCGTACGACTCAGGCCGGCGCCGACCCGTCGAACGGGAACAGCGGCTGCCACTCCTTGAGCACGGCGATCTCGTAGACATCGGCCGCGGTGTAGGGGTCCTTGGCCAGGATCTCTCGCAGCTCGGCCTCGTCGGCGACCTGGTAGAAGAGGATCGCGCCGGTCTGGTCGATGAACGGCCCAGCCGCGACGAGCTTGCCCGACTCCCGCAACGATGTCAGGTACGCCCGGTGTGCGGGCCGGACCTGCATCCTGCGCTCGGTGTCGGTGAACCTCAGCTGTACCGCGAAGATGGCCATGCTGCGAGCCTATGACGTGGAAGGAGCGTGACGCGGCTCCGACCGGCTCTTTGACCGCCTCGGACGCTGACGAACCGACTCGCCCCGTCCTGTCGGAGCGGTCCCGAAATCCGTATACCTCAAAAGGACTAATAGACCTGATCAGGTATAAGGATTTCGGGACGTTGGGTCAGGCGAGGGCGGCGCGGCCTGCCTCCAGCCGGGCCACGGGGATCCGGAAGGGCGAGCAGGAGACATAGTCCAGGCCGACCTCGTGGAAGAAGTGCACGCTGTCGGGGTCGCCGCCGTGCTCGCCGCAGATGCCGATCCTGAGGTCCGGGTGGGTGCTGCGGCCACGTTCCACGCCCAGCCGGACCAGCGCGCCGACCCCGTCGAGGTCGATCGACTCGAACGGGGAGATCGCGAAGATGCCCTTCTCCAGGTACTGCGAGAAGAACGCGCTCTCCACGTCGTCGCGGCTGAAGCCCCAGGTGGTCTGGGTCAGGTCGTTGGTGCCGAAGGAGAAGAAGTCCGCCGCCTCCGCGATCTGGTCCGCGGTGAGCGCGGCCCGCGGCAGCTCGATCATGGTGCCGACCGGGCAGTCCACCTGGACGCCCTCGGACTCGGCGACCTCCGCGAGCATCTGCTCCACCTCGTCACGAGCCAGCTGGAGCTCCTGGACCGCACCGACCAGCGGGATCATGACCTCGGGGCGGGGATCCTTGCCCTGCTTCTTCAGCTCGGCGGCGGCGGAAGCGATCGCGCGCACCTGCATCTCGAACAGGCCGGGGATCACCAGACCGAGCCGGACACCGCGTAGACCGAGCATCGGGTTCTGCTCGTGCAGCCGCTGGACCGCGGTCAGCAGGGTGGCGTCGTGACCGGGATCTTCTCCACGTTCCCTGGCGATGGCGACCTTGACCTCCAGGGCGTCCATCGACGGCAGGAACTCGTGCAACGGCGGGTCGATCAGGCGGATCGTCACGGGCAGGCCGTCCATCGACGCCAGGATGTCGACGAAGTCACCGCGCTGCAGGGGTTCGAGCACGGCCAGCGCGGCGTCACGCTCGTCCGCGTCCTCGGCCAGGATCAGCCGCTCGACCGCCTCGCGGCGCTGACCGAGGAACATGTGTTCGGTGCGGCACAGACCGATGCCCTGGGCGCCGAACCGCCGGGCCCGGGCCGAGTCGTCGGCCGTGTCGGCGTTGGCGTGCACCTCGAGCCGGCGAACGGCGTCCGCGTGGCTGATCAGCCGGTGCACACTCGCGACGAGATCGTCGCCGGCGTCCGGAGCCAGGGAGCCCTCGAAGTACTGGACGACCGGCGAGGCGACGACAGGTACCTCCCCGAGGAAGACCTCACCGGAGGTGCCGTCGATCGAGATGACGTCACCCTCGGAGACGACCGTGCCGTTCACCTTGATCCGGCCGGCGGCGATGTCGACGTCGAGCTCCTCCGCCCCGCAGACACAGGTCTTCCCCATGCCCCGGGCGACGACTGCCGCGTGCGACGTCTTGCCACCGCGGCTGGTCAGGATGCCCTGGGCGGCCAGCATGCCGTGCAGGTCGTCCGGGTTGGTCTCGCGCCGGACCAGGATCACCTTCTCACCCCGGTCGGCGGCGGCCACCGCGCCGGCCGAGGTGAAGATCACCTTGCCGGAGGCCGCGCCCGGCGAGGCCCCGATCGCCGTGGTCAGCAGCAACTGGTCGACCTTGGCGTGGAACCGAGGGAACATCAGCCGGGCGAGCTGCGCGCCGTTGACCCGGCGGAGCGCCTCGTCGATGTCGATCACGCCCTCGTCGATCAGGCTGGTCGCGATCCGGAAGGCGGCGCCGGCGGTTCGCTTGCCGACCCTGGTCTGCAACATCCAGAGCTTGCCGCGCTCGATAGTGAACTCGATGTCGCACAGGTCCCTGTAGTGGCCTTCCAGCTTGGCCATGATCGCCATCAGCTCGTCGTACGAGGTCTTGTCGATGTGCTCCAGGTCCGCGAGTGGAACGGTGTTGCGGATGCCCGCCACCACGTCCTCGCCCTGCGCGTTCTGCAGGTAGTCGCCGTAGACGCCCCGCTGACCGCTGGACGGGTCGCGGGTGAAGGCGACGCCGGTGCCGGAGTCCATGCCGAGGTTGCCGAACACCATCGAGCAGATGTTGACCGCGGTGCCAAGGTCGGCGGGGATGCGCTCCTGGCGGCGGTACAGCACGGCCCGGGGGGCGTTCCACGAGCCGAATACCGCCTCGATCGCGAGGTCCATCTGTTCGCGCGGG
The DNA here is from genome assembly GCA_035759015.1 of Kribbella sp. Lineage (GTDB taxonomy): Bacteria > Actinomycetota > Actinomycetes > Propionibacteriales > Kribbellaceae > Kribbella. The sequence continues at coordinate 3,835 of DASTVQ010000127.1, read as the reverse complement.
TCCTGCGGGAAGTCCCGGCCGGTGTGCTCGCGTACGGCCGCCTTGAAGACGTCCACCAGACTGCGCATGTCGTCCGCGTCGAGGTCCAGGTCGCTGGCGGCTCCCTTGCGCTGCTTGGCCGCCTCGATCGCGCCCTCGAAGACGTCGCCCTCGATACCCAGGACGGTCTTGCCGAACATCTGGATCAGCCGCCGGTAGGCGTCCCAGGCGAACCGCGGGTTGCCCGACTGCTGCGCCAGCCCGCTCACCGAGTCGTCGTTCAGGCCGACGTTGAGGACGGTCTCCATCATTCCCGGCATCGAGAACTTCGCCCCGGAACGGACCGACACCAGCAGCGGGTCGTCGGCCTGTCCGAGCTTCTTACCCATCCGCTGCTGCAACGCGTCGACATGGCGATCGATCTCGTCTGCCAGCTCGGGTGGCGTCGCCCCGGTCGCCAGGAAGACCTTGCACGCCTCCGCCGAGATGATGAAGCCGGGGGGCACCGGTAGCCCGAGATTGGCCATCTCGGCCAGGTTCGCCCCCTTCCCACCGAGCAGCTCCTTCATGTCCTTGTTGCCTTCGGCGAAGTCATAAACGAGTTTCGGCACGGTGACTCCCTGAGGTCTGGGTCGGCGCGAGCTGCACGGCTCGGTGACCGCCGGCCCGCACCGCCACGCGGTGCGGGCGTGCTTTCAGGGTAGGCCACCACCGTCAGTCCAGTTGAGGACTGGTCTCACACGCCGAGGGTGACGATGCCCACACCTCATCGCCCCGGAAAGGCCTTACGCCGTTGACAACCGTGGACAAGAGGGCCGTTCGCCGACGAATTCGACGGTGGGTGCGGTCAGAGCCTTCGACGCGTGCGCAGGTAGTCGCTGACCACGGCGGCACCCAGGCCTTCGGCGTCGGGCGCGACCACCCGGCCACCGCTGCGACGGGCCAGCAGGTCGACGAATGACGTCAGCCTCGGGTCGTCGCCGAGCCGGAACACCGTGACGGAGGTGCCCAGCTTGGCCAGGCGATCCACCTCGGCCACGGTCTTGCGCAAGGTCGCCGGGCGAGGCGGGTAGTCGAACTCGGCCGTGCCGTCCGGCTCGAGATGAGCCGTCGGTTCTCCGTCCGTGACCAACAGCACGACCGGCTGGGCGTCCGGATGACGCCGCAGGTGCCGACCGGCCAGCAGGAGCGCGTGATGCGCGTTCGTGCCCTGCTCCCAGGCGCCCTCCAGCCCGACCAGCTCAGGCAGCTCCACGACCTCGGCGTATCGGCCGAACGTGATGAGCTGGAGCGCGTCGTTGCGGAAGCGGGTCGAGATCAACTGGTGCAGCGCGAGGGCCGTGCGCTTCATCGGCAGCCAACGCCCCTCCTGGACCATCGACCAGGACGTGTCCACGCATAGAGCGACAGCTGCCCGCGCGCGGTGCTCGGTCTCGGCGACCTCCACGTCCGCCACGTCCAGCCGGACCGAGCGCCCAGCGCCGGCCGAGGCCGTCCGCAGGACAGCGTTGCGCACAGTGCGCGACACATCCCAAGGCTGGCTGTCGCCGAACTGCCAGGCACGGGTGGAGCCGGTCAGCTCGCCTGCCGCACCGGCAGAGGCGGCGTCGCGTTCGCCGGTCTGCCCGCGAGCGGTCCGCAGGACATCGGCCAGCGCGGTCTGACCCAGCCGGCGCAACGCCTTCGGGGACAACCGCAGCGATCCGTCCGGCGCGCGTTCGAGCAGACCCTGCTCGCGGAGCTGACGCTCGAGCTCCGACAGGCGCTTGGCGTCGACCGTTGCCTCGTCGCCGAGCTGGCGCTGCAGGGCGTCGAGGTCGATGTCCTCCAGCCGGGCGCCCGGGTACGACTGGGCGAGCTGCTCGGCCAGCGCATCGAGCTCGGCCAGGTCGGACATCGCCTGCGCGCCCTCGGCAAGACCCAGCGGGTCGTCGCCGCTGAACCGCTCGGACCCGGACCAGTCCTCTCCCGGCCGCAACGTCTGCAACTGGGCGTCCAGGGCCGACAGCTGCTGCGCCAGCCGCGGATCGCCGAACGCCTGCTGCGACAACTCGGCCAGCTCGGCCCGTTGCTGCGGTGTCATCGAGTTGAGCATCCGCTGCGCGGCCGCCGCGCGGGCAGCCAGTACGTCGATGAGCTCGTCCACTGTGCGCGGGTTCTCCGGGAAGAACTCGCCGTGCTTGTCCATGAACTCGGCGAACAGCTGGTCGGTTTCGGGCCGACCCTGGGCATGCGCAGCGAGCAGCGAGTTCAGGTCGGACAACATCTCGTTGACCCGCTCGACGTCCTCGGGCGTGGTGCTCTGCAAGGCGTTCTTGATGCCCTGGAACCGCGACTCGAGCAGCTCCCGGCCGAGCAGGTCTCGGATCTGCTCGTAGTTACGCCGACCCTGCTCCGACTGCCAGTCGTACGACGCCAGCTCCCGTACAGCGGCCGCCGTACCAGCGGGCAGGGCGTCGAGCTCCGCCTCGCGGAAGCGGGCATCGTCGGACGGGTTGGGGAACAGCTCCCGGCGCTCCGCCTCCAGTGCCTCGTCGAGCAGGCGCCGCACCTCGCGCAGCGTGCCGTCCAGGTTGTGCCGACGCTGGATCTCGGCCCTGCGCTCCCACAACCGGCGCGTCAGCTCGTCCAGCCCTGAGGTCGACCGCGTACCCCGACGCAGGAGCTCCTCCAGCGCGGAGCGGGGCGAGGACCCTGCCATCACGTCCCGGCCGATCTCGTCGAGTGCGTCGCGCAGGTCCGGCGGCGGAGCCAGCGGATCAGGGCCGTCGTGCCAAGGGCCGTAGGACCAGCCCTCCGGTATGGCTGCCGTCATTGCTACGCCCCGTACACCATGGTGTCGTCGTCGGCGTCCTTGGCCAGCCGCCTCGCCAGGTAGAGCGCTTCGAGAGCCAGCTCGACGGCGGCGGCGATCCGCCCGGGCGGATCGTCCGGCTCGACGCCGGCACGAGCCGCCACGTCGTGCAGCACCGGGAGCTCCGGCAGGGCCGCCAGTACGTCGCGACCCGGCACGCGCTCGCCGGTCGTCACCAGGTGGCCCTCGCCAACGGCAATGGCCAATGGGCTCAGGTCGAGCCCGGCGAACCGTTCGCGAGCGGTGTCGGCAACGGACCGGCGCAGCAGGTACTCCAACAGCTCGGTCTCGCGGCCTTCCTCGCCTGGCTCGAACTCGAGCTTGCCGCGCAGCACCGCGGGGACGGCCTCCAGGTCGACAGGTCGGGCCACAGCGGGCTCCTCCCCGGTGATCGCGCTGCGCCGCAGGGCGGCAGCCGCCACTGTCTCGGCCGCGGCCACGGCGAATCGAGCAGAGACACCCGAGCGCTGGTCGATCGCGGTCGACTCGCGCAGGTGTCGCACGAACCGCGCCAGCACCTCGAGCAGCGGCTCACCCACCTCAGCCGACAGGTGTGCCTCCTGCCGTACGACGTCCACCTCAGCATCGACGTCCAGTGGGTAGTGCGTCCGCACCTCGGCGCCGAACCGGTCCTTCAGCGGGGTGATGATCCGGCCGCGGTTGGTGTAGTCCTCCGGGTTTGCCGTTGCCACCAGCAACACGTCGAGCGGCAGCCGGAGCGTGTACCCGCGGACCTGGATGTCGCGCTCCTCCATCACGTTCAGCAGCGCCACCTGGATCCGCTCGGCCAGGTCCGGCAGCTCGTTGATCGCGACGATCCCGCGGTGCGACCGCGGGACCAGGCCGAAGTGGATGGTCTCCGGATCGCCCAGGCTGCGCCCCTCGGCCACCTTCACCGGGTCGACGTCACCGATCAGGTCACCGACGGAGGTGTCGGGCGTGGCCAGCTTCTCGGCGTACCGGAGGCTGCGGTGCAGCCAGGCGACCGGCAGGTCGTCACCC